>NZ_CP107904.1:4985000-5308500 GCF_036013975.1 Kitasatospora sp. NBC_00458 | reverse complement strand
CGGCACCGCACCGGTGTGGGTGACGGCGTTGGCGGTGGCGACGAAGGAGAACGAGGGGACGACCACCTCGTCCCCCGGTCCGACACCGGCGCCGATCAGCGCCAGGTGGAGGGCGGTGGTGCAGGAGGAGACCGCGACGGCGTGCCCGGCCCCGAGGTGCTCGGCGAAGGCCCGCTCGAACTCGGCGACCCGGGGGCCCTGGGCCACCCAGCCGGAGCGGACGGCCTCGGCGGCGGCCTCGGCCTCCTCCTCGCCGAGCCAGGGGATCATGACGGGGATGGTGGACACAGGTGTACTCCGAACTGCCGTGCGGTCGGGGCGGAGGGGGAACGGGTCCTGCGGAGGGTGCCGAGCCGCCGTCGGCGCCCGCGGGCGGCGCGCTACTGCTCGCGCCACCAGGCGACCAGCCGGCGCAGCCCCTCGTCGAGGCCCAGCTCGGGCTTCCACCCCAGGTCGCGTTCGGCGGCGCCGATGTCGGCCAGCCGCCGGACCACGCCGCCGGCGGTGTCCCGGGCCGGACCGTGCTCGACCCCGAGGTCGGCGCGGTCCATCGCGCCGAGCAGTGCGTCGGCGAGGCCGCGCAGCGAGACCTCGGAGGCGCTGGCGATGTTGTAGACGCGGTCGGTGACGGGCGCGGCGGCGGCCAGCAGGTTGGCCCGGGCGATGTCCTCGGTGTAGACGAAGTCCATGGTCTGGGCGCCGTCGCCGAAGATCAGCGGCTGCCGCCCGGAGGCGATCCGCTCCATCCAGCGGATGAACACCTCGGTGTACCGGCCGTGCACGTCCATCCGGGGGCCGTACACGTTGAAGTAGCGCAGCGCCACGTAGTCCAGGCCGTACATGGCGTGGAAGGAGCGGAGCAGGCCCTCGTTGAAGACCTTGGCGGCCCCGTACAGGGTGTCGTTGTTGTAGGGGTGCTGGGTCTCGGGCGTCGGGAAGACGTCGGCGAGGCCGTAGACGGAGGCGGTCGAGGAGGCGACGACCTTGCCGACGCCCGCCTCGGTGGCGGCCTCGACCACGTCGAAGGTGCCGTCCACCATGATCTCCAGGGCCAGCCGGGGTTCGGTGGCGCACTGGGTGATCCGGATCGCGGCGAGGTGGAAGACCAGGTCGGTGCCGGGCCGGAGCAGCTTGCGCAGCAGGGCGCGGTCCCGGATGTCGCCCTCCACCACCCGCAGGCGGCCGGGGGCGGCGGCCTCCCGGGCGTGGGCGAGGTTGGCCTTCCGACCGCGGGAGAAGTCGTCGAGCACGACGACCTCGCGGGCGCCCGCCTCGACGAGCCGGTCGACCACGGTGGAGCCGATGGTGCCGGCCCCGCCGGTGACCAGGCAGCGGGAGCCCTCGATCTCTACAGCGTTCACCGCGTGGCGGCCCTTTCCTGAGCGTCGGACAGTGCGTCGGTGTCGGTCGGTGCGCCGTCGGGAGGTGCGGCGCCCCCGGGGAGGCCGCCGCCGGGGAGCGCGGCACCTCCGGGGAGCGCGGCACCCCCGGAGCGCGCGGCGCCCCCGGGGAGGCCGCCGCCGACGGGGACAGTGGCACCGCCGAGTTCGAGGCTGAGCGAGGCCGCCTCCAGCAGCTGGAGCACCCGCAGGCCGGCCCGGCCGTCGGTGAGCGGGGCGCGTCCCTCGGTGATGGCGGCGGCGAACTCGGCCATCACGTTGCGCAGCGCCTCCTGCTCGACGAGGGCGGGGGCGACCATCGAGCCGACCCGGTAGGAGATGCGCGCCCGGTGCCGGATCGCGTCGGTCAGTTCGTCGGGCGGGGTGAGGTCCACGCCGCGGTCGTGCACCGCCAGGCGGGCCTGCGGGTTGAGGTCGTCCCAGACCAGGGTGCGCCGCGAGCCGCCGATCAGCGTGGTGCGGACCTTGGTCGGCGAGAGCCAGTTGACGTGGCAGTGCGCCAGCGCGCCGTTGCTCAGCCGGACGGTCAGGTACGCGACGCAGGCCCGGCCGGCGCCGATCGGGTCGGCGCCCTGGGCGGAGACGCCGACCGGTTCGACGCCCGGCGGCAGGACGAAGTCGAGGATGGACAGGTCGTGCGGGGCGAGGTCCCACAGCACGTCGACGTCCGGCTGGACCAGCCCGAGGTTGATCCGCACCGAGTCGAAGAACTGGACGTCGCCGATCTCCCCGCCGTGCACGAGTTCGCGGATCCGGCGCACCACGGGCGTGTAGCAGAAGGTGTGGTCGCACATCAGGACCAGTCCGCGCTCCCCGGCGAGCGCCACCAGTTCGGCGGCCTCCGCGGCGGAGGTGGTGATCGGCTTCTCCACCAGGACGTGCTTGCCCGCCTCCAGCGCGGCCCGGACCAGCCGGTAGTGGGCGGTGGCCGGGGTGGCCACCGCCACCGCGGCGACCTCCTCGTCGGCCAGCACCTCCTCGAACGAGGTGGTGGACCGGACGGTGCTGTACTCGCCCAGCACCCGGCGGGACTTCGTCTCGTCCAGGTCGCAGAGCCAGCGCAGGCGCAGGGCCGGAGTCTGCTGCGCGTTGCGGACCAGGTTCGGGCCCCAGTAGCCGGCCCCCACCACGGCGATCCCGATCCGGTGCGCCGGCGCGGTCTCCGGCGGCGCACCCGGTGTGGGCACGTGCTCGCCGGGCGCCTCGTGGGCGGACTCCGTCTCCGTCATCGCAAGACCCCCCTTGCTCGGCGCCGCCGAGCCCCCGCCCCGGTGGCCTCAACGGTCATGGCAGGCAAAGGAGTTGCCAGTGCCCCCCGGAGATCCCCACCGGCCGGCCGCCCCCTTGGCTCGCTGCTGGAACGCTACCGGCCGCCACCACCGGCCGGGGGTCGATTCGGGAAACCCGGGGACGAGTCGTGACGATGCCGTGCGGATCCGGCCGACACGGCGTGCCCGTCCGTCCGGTGCCCGGATCCGGCCGTCCGGCCCGCGGGGTCCGCGGCCCGTGCGCCGCACCCCGGTTGCGCGGTTGTCGGTGCCGTTTGACAGGCTTGCTCCGGGCTGGCCCCGTCAGCCCCACCCGTACCGTCAGCACCGGAGAGCGAGCAGGAGGACGACGCCATGACCACCGGGGAACCGGACGGCCCACCGCTGTTGCGGCACCACCGCGACAGCCTGCTGCCCGCCGTCGCCGCCGCCCTGTCGCTGAAGGGCGGCGAGGTGCACACCCTGGCCGGCGACAAGTCCGCCCGCCGGCCGCTGCTGCACGCCCTCGTCGGCGACTTCCTGGACGCGCTGCCGCTGGAGCACCGCGAGCGGTTCACCGGCCGCTGCCCCGAGGCGGTCCTGCTCTCCCAGTACCTGACCGCGGTGGACGGCCGGCGCTCCAAGCGCGCCTCCCGGAAGCCGATGAGCCTGCAGGAGGCCCGCAAGGCCCTCAAGGGCGCGCGGCTGACCACCGTACGGATCCGCGAGGAGCACGACCCGGCGCACGGCACCCACGCCCCGCCGTGCCGCTCCTGCGCACCGCTGCTGGACCACCTGACCGTGCAGAGCGTCGCCGTCGGTCCCGCCGCCGCCCACTGACCGGCCGTCGGCCGCCCGCAGGTCGACCGCACCACCGCACCACGTCCCCGTCCCCGACCCACCGGAGCCCGTCCTGAATCCGCCCAGTCCGCCCCCGCCCCCGCCGTCCACGCTCGCCGGGCCCGCCGCGCGGACCCGCCCGCGCTTCCCGGCCGACGTCGCCGCCGAACTGAAGGCGACCGGCTGGCATCCCGGCCGCTGGCAGATCCGGCAGGCCGAGGAGTGGGCCGACACCCTGGTCGGGTACGGCGGCCCGGCCGGCGTCCAGCACTCGGTGTTCCCGGCGGCCGTGGAGGCCTGGGCCGAGTTCGGCGGCCTCGCCTTCGACCTGTCCGGCCCCGGACGGCAGCTGGCCCGCACCCCGTTCCTGATCGACCCGCTGCGCGGGCTGCACCAGCCGCGCACCCTGGCCGACCTGGGCCGCGCACTGGACACCCGGCTCGCACCGCTCGGCGAGGAGGCGTACGGGCAGGCGCTGCTGGTGGTCGACGAGGAGGGCCGGGTCTACAGCCTGGACCACACCGGCGAGTGGTTCCTCGGCCACGGCGTCGACCAGGCGATCGCCGCGCTGGTGCTGGGGACCGCCCCCGAGCGGCTGCGCACCCCCGACGAGCCGTAGCCCGGCCCGGGACCGGCCCGGCGGGACGCCCCCGGGCCGGCACCGACCCGGCACCGACCCGGCACCGATCAGCCCCCGACCCGTCGCCGATCCGGGCGGCCGCGGACGTTCCCGCGGAGCCCCGCCGCCCGGTCACGCACCCGGGTACGCACCCCCGCCCGGGACACCCGCCCGGGACGCCCCGGACCGGGCTCAGACCAGCCGGTCGCTCCGGACCGCCAGCCGCGACGGCAGCACCGCCTCCACCCGGAACCCGCCGTCCCGCTCCGGCCCCGCCGAGAAGGTGCCGCCCAGCGCGACCACCCGCTCCCGCATCCCGACCAGCCCGTTGCCGCCGCTGGGCAGCGCGGCCGCGGCCCGCTCGCCGCCCGGGCAGGCGTTCACCACGCTGACCCGCACCCCGTTCGGCGCGTACGCGAGCAGCACCGAGACCTGTGCCCCGCCCGCGTGCTTGTGCGCGTTGGTCAGCCCCTCCTGGACCACCCGGTAGGCGGTCTGCTCGGCCTCGCCGGTGAACTCCTGCCGGCTGCCGCTGACCGTGAGGGTGACGGCCATCCCGGCCGCCCGCGACTGGTCGACCAGCCGCGGCAGCGCGACCAGCGAGTCCGGCTCGACCGTCGCCTCGTCGGACATCCGCAGCACCCCGAGGATCTCGCGCAGCTCGTTGAGCGCCTGCCGGCCGACCTCGCCCATCAGCTTGGCACTCTGCGCCGCCCGGTCCGGGTCCTTCGCCACGATCCGCTCCAGCGCCCCGGCGTGCACCACCATCAGCGAGACGCGGTGCGCCACCACGTCGTGCATCTCGCGGGCGATCCGGGTCCGCTCCTCCAGCCTGGCCCGGCGGGCGCGCTCCCTGGCCTGTTCGGCGAGCAGGTCCAGCTCGGTCTCCAGGCCGTGTGCGCGGTCCTTGAGCGACTCGATCAGCCGGCGGCGCGCGCCCACGTACAGGCCGGTCACCACCGGGGCCACGGTCAGGCCGACGGACACCAGCAGCGCCAGCACCAGCTGGCCCCAGAACGGCGGCTGCTCGACCACGGATTCGCCGGGGGTGAGCATCGACAGCAGGATGACCCCGGCCACCTCGGCGTAGGCGAGCGCGGAGAGCGCCACCACGCGCCGCCGACGCGAGGGCCACTCCCAGGTCTCGGCCAGTGTGTACAGCGCCACCATCAGCAGCACCATCCCGGGGATCCCAGGCATCACCATCAGCGCGACCAGCACCGGTACGGCGGGCCAGCGGCGGCGCAGCACCAGGGTGGCGCCGGCCAGCGCGCCGAACAGCGCGATCCCGAACATCGTCGCGGTTCCGAGGTGGAAACGGGCGCCCAGGAAGGCGACCGAGCTGGCCGCGCACTCCAGCGCCGCGAGGGCGGCCAGGCCGGCGTCCAGGAGGGCGCTGCGCCTGCGCCGCCACCACAAGAACGACCGGTCGTGCGCGCGCTCCCCAGGCGACTTGCTCATGGCCCACAGACTACGGCGCATCACGTCCCCTTCCCCACCCGGTTACGCCCCGACACCTCGACCGGGCCCCAAGTGGTCCAGACCACATACGGGTCCGGGGCATCACTGTCCGCCATCCGGCCACCTCGCGGACAGCGACCCTCCCGACACCTATGCTGGTCGCGTCGGACAGCGCGGTCCGCACGCGTCACACCCGCCACACGCGGGCGGACCTGTGACGATGAGCCGTTGCCGAACACCCCACCACCCCGAGGGAGCCAGCCGTGACCGCTCCGGTCCCCACCCCGGCGGACAGCCCAACCGCAGTCGGCTCTGCCGGCCCGGTCGCCGACAACTCAGCCCTGCGCGCGGACATCCGACGCCTCGGCGACCTGCTCGGCGAGACTCTGGTCCGCCAGGAGGGTCCCCAGCTGCTGGGCCTGGTCGAACAGGTCCGCCTGCTGAGCCGCACCGACGGCGAGGCCACCGCCGAGCTGCTCTCCGACATCGACCTGGAGACCGCCGCCAAGCTGGTCCGCGCCTTCTCCACCTACTTCCACCTCGCCAACGTGACCGAACAGGTGCACCGCGGCCGCGAGCTCGCCACCCGGCGCGCCCGCGAGGGCTCCCTGCTCGAACAGACCGCCGACCAGCTCGCCGAGGCGGACCCGAAGCACCTCCAGAACACCCTGGCCCACCTCGCGGTCCGCCCGGTCTTCACCGCGCACCCCACCGAGGCGGCCCGCCGCAGCGTCCTCAACAAGCTCCGCCGGATCGGCGAGCTGCTCGACCGCATCCACCGCGAGGAGATCGCCGCCGGCCTCTCCCACGCGGACCCGGCCCGCACCTCCTCGGCCCGGCGCCAGGCCGACCGCCGCCTCGCCGAGGTCATCGACCTGCTCTGGCAGACCGACGAACTGCGGATCGCCCGGCCCGAGCCCACCGACGAGGCCCGCAACGCCGTCTACTACCTGGACGAGCTGTACCGCGAGGCCGTCCCCGCGGTCCTGGAGGAGCTGCACGAGGAGCTGGCCCGGGTCGGCCTCGCCCTCCCCGACGGCGTCCGCCCGCTGACCTTCGGCACCTGGATCGGCGGCGACCGCGACGGCAACCCCAACGTCACCCCGCAGGTGACCTGGGACGTCCTCAACCTCCAGCACGAGTACGGCATCAAGGACGCCCTCGCCGCCGTCGACGACCTGCGCAACTCGCTCTCCACCTCCGAGCGGCTGGCCGGCGCCTCGGTCGAGCTGCTCGCCTCGCTCAACTCCGACCTCAACCTGCTGCCCGAGCTGAGCCCGCGCTACAAGCGGATGAACGCCGAGGAGCCGTACCGCCTCAAGGCCACCTGCGTCCGGCTCAAGCTGGAGAACACCCGCGAGCGGCTCGCCAACGGCACCCCGCACATCCCGGGCCGCGACTACCTCGGCACCCGCGAGCTGATCGCCGACCTGCGGCTGATCCAGGACTCGCTGCGCGCCCACCGCGGCGAGCTGATCGCCGACGGCCGGCTCGCCCGCGCCATCCGCACCGTCGAGGCGTTCGGCCTCCAGCTCGCCACCATGGACGTCCGCGAGCACGCCGAGGCCCACCACCACGCGCTCGGCCAGCTCTTCGACCGGCTCGGCGAGGAGGCCTGGCGCTACGCCGACATGCCGCGCGAGTACCGGCAGCGGCTGCTCGCCAAGGAGCTGCGCTCGCGCCGCCCGCTCGCCCCGACCCCGGCCCCGCTCGACCCGGCCGGCGCCAAGACCCTGGGCGTCTTCACCACCATCCGCGAGGGCTTCGACCGGTTCGGCGACGAGATCGTCGAGTCCTACATCATCTCCATGTGCCAGGGCGCCGACGACGTCTTCGCCGCCACCGTGCTGGCCCGCGAGGCCGGACTGATCGACCTGCACGCCGGGATCGCCAAGATCGGCATCGTGCCGCTTCTGGAGACCACCGACGAGCTCCAGCAGGCCGACCGGATCCTCGACGAGATGCTCTCCGACCCCTCCTACCGGCTGCTCGTCTCACTGCGCGGCGACGTCCAGGAGGTCATGCTCGGCTACTCCGACTCCTCCAAGTTCGGCGGCATCACCACCTCCCAGTGGGAGATCCACCGCGCCCAGCGCCGGCTGCGCGACGTCGCCCACCGGTACGGCATCCGGCTGCGGCTCTTCCACGGCCGCGGCGGCACCGTCGGCCGCGGCGGCGGCCCCTCGCACGAGGCGATCCTCGCCCAGCCCTGGGGCACCCTGGAGGGCGAGATCAAGGTCACCGAGCAGGGCGAGGTCATCTCCGACAAGTACCTGCTGCCCTCGCTGGCCCGGGAGAACCTGGAGCTGACCCTCTCCGCCACCCTGGCCGCCTCCGCGCTGCACACCGCCCCGCGCCAGGCCCCCGAGGAGCTGGCCCGCTGGGACGCCGCCATGGACCGCGTCTCGGAGGCCGCGCACAACGCCTACCGGGCCCTGGTCGAGCAGGAGGACCTGCCGAAGTACTTCTTCGCCGCGACCCCGGTCGACCAGCTCGCCTCGCTGCACCTGGGCTCGCGCCCGTCCCGCCGCCCCGACTCGGGCGCCGGGCTCGACGGCCTGCGCGCCATCCCGTGGGTGTTCGGCTGGACCCAGTCCCGCCAGATCGTCCCCGGCTGGTACGGGGTCGGCGCGGGCCTCGCCGCCGCCCGCGAGGCCGGACTCGGCGACGTCCTGGACGAGATGTACGGCCAGTGGCACTTCTTCCGCAACTTCCTGTCCAACGTCGCCATGACGCTGGCCAAGACCGACCTGCGGATCGCCCGCCACTACGTCGAGCAGCTGGTCCCGGCCGACCTGCACCACGTCTTCGACCAGATCGTGGCCGAGCACGACGTGACCCTGCGCGAGGTCCTCCGGCTCACCGGCGAGAGCGAGCTGCTGGAGCACAACCCGGTGCTCAAGCAGACCTTCACCGTCCGCGACGCCTACCTCGACCCGATCTCCTACCTGCAGGTCGCGCTGCTGCGCCGGCAGCGCGAGGAGGTCTCCACCGGCCGCAAGGAGGACCCGCTGCGGGCCCGCGCCCTGCTGCTGACCGTCAACGGCATCGCCGCCGGCCTGCGCAACACCGGCTGACCGGCCGCGGGGCGACCCGCCGGAACACCGAAGGGCCCCGCGGCGCGTGCCGCGGGGCCCTTCGCCCCCGTGTCCCCCGTGCTCCCCCGTGGTCCAGGTGCTCCCCCGTCAGTACCGCGGCCTCACCTCGATCACCAGGTCCCCGTACCGGGCCACGATGTCGGCCCTGGCGGCGGCCGCCTGCTGGGTCTCGACGACGACCCCGGTGCCGTCCTCCGAGATCCGGACGCCGGAGATCGTCACGCCCCGCTGCGCCCAGTAGGCCGCGTCCGCCACCTTGATCCGGTCCACCAGCGCCTCGAAGAACCTCCGCGAGCCGACCACGTCCGTGAACTCGATGCCGACCCCGGCGTGCGGGACGGACTTCGGGAGCACCGTGTCGACGTCGCTCCCCGGTGCCCGCATCACGTAGACCGTGTTGGTCACCACGTCGGTGCAGGCTCCGAACCAGTACTCCGGGTACCACCGCTCGCCGAAGCCCCTGATGGCGCCGGCCACCTCCATCGTGTGACGGGCGACCTGCTCCCGGCTGGAACTCATCTCCGGGCGCGGGGAGATCAGTTCCGGCGGATAGGTGTTCGTCCGCGCGGGAGTGGGCGCCAGACCGTGGATCTGCTCCCACGTGTACAGCCGCAGCGCGGCCGGCCCGAACGAGCAGTACTCGTACAGGCTGTTCCCGGAGGCGGAGGCCGACTCGCCCTGCCCGGCCCCGGACGGCCCCGGCAGCCCCCCGCCCCCACCGGTCCCCAGCTGCGTCAGCGCCCCCACGCCGACCACCAGCACCGCCGCCCCCGCGGCCACCCGGAGCGCCGTCGCCCGGCGCGCCCGCCGCCGCCCGGCGGCTCTCAGCTCCGCCAGCGGCGGGCTCCCCCCCACCCCCTGCACGCGCGCCCCGAGCCGGACGACCAGCTCGTCCTCGAACCGGTCCCCGGCGCCGTCCGCACCGCCCCGACCGTCCCCGCTCTCAACCTCCATGGCCCACTGCCTCCTTCTCCGGTGCCAGCTGCTCCCGAAGCGCCCTCGTCCCGCGGGCCAGGTGGGTCCGGGCCGTCGCCGGCGAACAGCCGAGCTCCTCGGCCACCCGGGCCACCGGCAGGTCGGTGTAGTACCGCAGGACCACGGCCGCCCGCTGACGCGGCGGCAGCGATCTCAGCGCCGCCTCCAGTCGCTCGTCCCGTGCGTCGACCGCCGCCACCGGGGTGTCCGGCAGCAGGGGCGTCAGCACCTCCCGGCGGGTCCGCCGCCAGCGCGACACATGGGTGCGGACCATCGCCTTGCGGACGTAGCCCTCGGCCGCCCCCGGGTCCCGTATCGCGCCGCGGCGGGCGTACACCCGGGCCAGGGCGTCGTGCAGGAGGTCCCGTGCGTCGTGGATGTCCCCCGTGATCAGGAACGCGCCCCGCAGCAGCGCCTGGTACCGCGCCGCCACGAACTCGTCGAACGGGTCACTCCCGGTGCCGTCCGGCCGCATCGATTCGCGCTTCATGCCCACAGGACGCACCGGCCGACGAAAACGGATGACAGCCCCGGGAAAATACCGGAGGGGCCGGCGTCCGTCGCACGGACCCGGCCCCTCCGGTCTTCGTCACTCCCCCAGGTCGCCCGCGCGCCGGCGCTTGACCCAGAGGGCCGCGCCGCCCGCCGCCACGACCAGGCCGCCGCCGACGGCCAGCAGGCCCGCGTCACCGCCGACCGCGCTGCCGAGCACCGGGCCGAGCTGCGCCGACACCGGCTCCGGGGACACCACACCCGGGTCCGGTTCCGCCACGGAGTCGGCGTGCGCGACACCGCCGGAGAGCAGCACTCCGGCCGCCCCCAGGGCGCCCGCCGTGCCCAGCGCACCCGCCGTGCCCATCCGCCGTCCGAGCTTCCTCAGCCGAACCACCCTGATCCGCCGAAGGCGCCGGACCGGCCGCAAACTCCGCATCGAGAACTCCCCAGAACCCGTTCGCGTACTGGCCTGACGCTATCCGATCGGCACAGACTTCTCACACCTATTCAGGTTTGGACGATCAAGCGTTGCACGACCGTTGTGCAGTGCCACCGCCCGTTCACACCGGGCCCCGGGCCGCCTTCCGCGGCCGCACGCCCAGGTGGTCCCGCCGGGCGCCGAAGCTCCTCCCCGACCGGGCCACACCGGATCTGACGCCCGGTCGGCCCCGCGGGAAAGCACCACCGGCCGCGACCGTGACGCGTCTCACACCCGGGGGGTCAGGAGTTGTACGTCGACTGGGCGCGCTCCAGCCCCTCCGAGAGCAGCGCCTCCACCGCGTCCGCCGAGCGGTCGACGAACCACTCCAGCTCCTTGCGCTCGGTGGCGGAGAAGTCCTTCAGCACGAAGTCCGCGACCTCCATCCGGCCGGGCGGGCGGCCGATCCCGCACCGCACCCGGTGGTACTCGGGGCCCAGCGACTTGGTGATCGACTTCAGCCCGTTGTGGCCGTTGTCCCCGCCGCCCAGCTTCAGCCGGAGCGCCGCGTAGTCGATGTCCAGCTCGTCGTGGACGGCGACCAGCGCGGAGGCCGGCGCCTTGTAGAAGTCCCGCAGCGCGGTGACCGGGCCGCCGGAGAGGTTCATGAACGACATCGGCTTGGCCAGCACCACCCGGCGCCCGCCCAACCGCCCCTCGGCCACCTGGGCCCGGCTCTTGTGCGCCTTGAACCTGGCACCCATCCGCTGCGCCAGCAGGTCCACCACCATGAACCCGATGTTGTGCCGGTTCCTGGCGTACTGCTCGCCCGGATTGCCCAGCCCCACCACCAGCCAGGGGCCCTCGTACACGTCCTCGCCCATCGCACCGCTCCTCGTGGTCGTCTGCACCGTCATCTTCCCGGACGCACCGCTGCCCCGGCCGCTCCCAGTACGGGGAGCGACCGGGGCAGCGGTCTCAAGCTGTTCGACAGGCCGGTCTGGCGGACTGTCGGGAAGCCTGCCGAAAGGCTCAGGCCTCGGCGCCGGCCTCGGCCTCGGCGGCCTCGTCCTCGACCGGGGCGGCCTGGGCGGCGATGACCTGCAGCACGACGGCGTCGGCGTCGACGGCCAGGGTGACGCCGGCCGGCAGGGTGATGTCCTTGGCGTGGACGGAGGCACCGGCCTCCAGGCCCTCGACGGAGACGGTGACGGCCTCGGGCAGGTGGGTCGCCTCGGCCTCGATCGGCAGGGCCTGCAGGACGTGCTCCAGCAGGTTGCCGCCCGGGGCCAGCTCGCCCTCGGTGTGGACCGGGATCTCGACGGTGACCTTCTCGCCGCGCTTCACCAGCAGCAGGTCGACGTGCTCGATGGTGCGCTTGATGGCCTCACGCTGGATGGCCTTCGGCAGCACGTACTCGTCCTTGCCCTCGATCGGCACGACCAGCAGGGCGTTCGGGGTCTTCAGGGCCATCATCAGGTCGTGGCCGGGCAGGTTCAGGTGAACCGGCGCGTGGCCGTGACCGTAGACGACACCGGGAACGAAGCCGGCACGGCGGGCGCGACGGGCGGCACCCTTGCCGAACTCGGAACGGGTCTCAGCGGCAAGGCGGATCTCGGACACGACTGCACTCCTCGTGAAAGCTGGCGCGGGGGTGCAGGCAACGCGAAAAAACCGCCGGGACCACACCCTCATAACATTCGGGGGTCACTCGGCGGCGCAACGACTTCTGCCGGATTCCGGAAGAATCCGGCGCCGGCAGCGCGTCGATCACGGAGCGGGCACCCGGCAAGCAGGCACACGGCATCCCTCGCCGAGCAGTTTCACGAGTCTAACCGGACCGGTGGCCTCTCGCGAAATCGGCGGCGGCCCCGGTCCGAAGGGAACCGGGGCCGCCTGCGCGGGTCGGCCGGTGCACGCCCGCGAGGGGCGGTGCACGGCCGCGGGGATCAGTGCACGCCCTCGAAGAGGCTGGTGACCGAACCCTCCTCGAACACCTCGCGGATGGCGGCCGCGATCGACGGGGCGATCGACAGCGTGGTGACCTTGTCCAGCTGGAGCGAGGCCGGGGTCGGCAGCGTGTTGGTGAAGACGAACTCGCTGACCCGCGAGTTCTTCAGCCGGTCGGCCGCCGGGCCGGAGAGCACGCCGTGGGTGGCGGCCACCAGGACGTCCGCGGCACCGTTCTCGAACAGCGCGTCGGCGGCGGCGCAGATCGTGCCGGCGGTGTCGATCATGTCGTCGACCAGGACGCAGACCCGGTCCTTGACGTCGCCGACCACCTCGGCCGAGAGGATGGTGTTGGCCTGCGTCATGTCGCGGCGCTTGTGGATGATCGCCAGCGGCGCGTCCAGGCGGTCGCACCACTGGTCGGCCACCTTCACCCGACCGGCGTCCGGCGAGACCACGGTGAGCTTCGAGCGGTCGACCCGCCCGCCCACGTAGTCGGCCAGCAGCGGCAGCGCGAACAGGTGGTCCACCGGGCCGTCGAAGAAGCCCTGGATCTGCGCGGTGTGCAGGTCCACGGCCATCAGCCGGTCGGCGCCCGCCTGCCGCAGCAGGTCGGCGACGAGCCGGGCCGAGATGGGCTCGCGCCCCAGGTGCTTCTTGTCCTGGCGGGCGTACCCGTAGAACGGCAGGATCGCGGTGATGCTCCGGGCCGAGGCCCGCTTCAGAGCATCGATCATGATCAGCTGTTCCATGATCCACTGGTTGATGGGAGCCGTGTGGCTCTGCATCACGAAGCAGTCGGCACCTCGGGCCGACTCCAGGAAGCGGACGTAGATCTCACCGTTGGCGAAGTCGAGGGCCTTGGTCGGGACGATCTCCCCACCCAGCGACGCGGCCACCTCCTTCGCCAGCTCGGGGTGGGCACGGCCGGAGAAGAGCTTCAGCTTCTTCTCGCCCGACGTCGTGATCCCGCTCACTGCCACCGTCTCCTCGCGTTGCTGACGCTGAACCCGTCCGCACCGCGCGGGCAGGCGTCAGCCTGCCGGCGAGAGGGGTCGGGGTAATTGTCGGTACGCCTGGACACGGGCGGTAGGCCCTGCGGCGCACGCATGACCCCCAGGTTACGCGCCCGCACAGAAACCGTCCGCCCCGGGACCATCCGGCGGACGGGCACCCGGCCCGTCAGGACTCCGCGGGAGCCGCTCCGCCGTCACCCGAGGCAGCCGCCGCGGCCTGCGCCGATGCGGTCCCCGGGCGCTTGCGCTCGACCCAGCCGGCGATGTTCCGCTGCTGCGCCCGGCTCACTCCGAGCGCACCCGGGGGGACGTCGTTGGTGATCACCGACCCGGCCGCGGTGTAAGCGCCGTCACCGACCGTCACCGGAGCGATGAACATGTTGTCGGACCCCGTACGACAGTGCGCCCCGATCACCGTGCGGTGCTTGTTGACACCGTCGTAGTTCACCGTGACCGAGGCCGCGCCGACGTTGGTGCCCTCGCCGATGGTGGCGTCGCCGATGTAGGAGAGGTGCGGCACCTTGGCGCCCTCGCCCAGCTCGGAGTTCTTCACCTCGACGTAGGTGCCGACCTTGGCCTTCCGGGCCAGCCTCGCGCCCGGCCGCAGGTACGCGTACGGGCCCGCGGCGGCGAAGTCGCCGATCTCGGCGCCGTCGGCCGTGGTGTTGGTCACACGCGCGCCGGCGCCGATCCGGGTGTCCTTGATCGTCGAGTTCGGACCCACCTCGCTGCCCTCGCCCAGGTGGGTGGCGCCCTGCAGCTGGGTGTTGGGCAGCACCACCGCGTCCGGCTCGTACGACACCTGGACGTCGAACCAGGTGGTCGCCGGGTCCACCACGGTGACACCGGCCCGCATCGCGCGCTCCAGCAGCCGGTCGTTGAGCAGCCGGCGGGCGTGGGCCAGCTGCACCCGGTCGTTGATGCCGAGGATGTCCCGGTAGTCGGCGGCGACCACGGCGCCCACCCGGTGGCCCGCCTTGCGCAGGATCTCCAGGGTGTCGGTCAGGTACTCCTCGCCCTGCACGTTGTCGGTGGTGACCTCGGCGAGCGCCCGCACCAGCAGCTCGGCGTCGAAGGCGAAGACCCCCGAGTTGATCTCGTCGATCGCCCGCTGGGCGTCCGAGGCGTCCTTCTCCTCGACGATCGCCGCGACCGCGCCGTCCACGCCGTCCCGCAGGATCCGGCCGTAGCCGAAGGGGTCGGGCACCACGGCGGTCAGCACCGTGACACCGTTGCCCTGCGAGGTGTGGGCACCGGCCAGCGCGCGCAGCGTGTCCCCGGTCAGCAGCGGCGCGTCCCCGGTGGTGACGATCACCGTGCCGGCCAGCTCGACCCCGTCGGCGGCCAGCGCCTCCAGCGCGGTCCGCACGGCGTGTCCGGTGCCGTTCTGCTCCTCCTGCACGACGGCGCGGGCCGCCGGGTGACGGGACGCCAGGTGCTCGCTGACCTTCTCCCGCAGGTGGCCGACCACCACGACCAGGTGCTCCGGCGTCAGCTCCTCCGCGGCCGCCACCGCGTGGCCGACCAGCGACCGGCCGCACACCTCGTGCAGCACCTTCGGCAGGCTGTTCGACTTCATCCTGGTCCCACCACCGGCGGCGAGCACGACAACGGCGGCAGGCGAATTGGCACTCACGGGGGGAGGCTCCTCGTTCGGTTCACAGAGGGGGCAGTGCAGCCCGGCCGGGACACAGGCCGGTCGCCTTCGCACAGTCCGCCGGACAGCCCAGACAATACCGGCGGCCGGGTGACACGCGCAGATCGAGGCGCCAGGTGGCTCCGCCGCTAGGATTCGAACCCAGACAAAGGCCTCCAAAGGGCCCTGTGCTGCCATTACACCACGGCGGACAGTCGCCCAAACCCTACCCGAGACGACCTCCTCCTGGGTATCGACCGTGCCAATCCGCGGGCCCGGATCCGGCGGCCGGGGCGGGCCCGGCCCGGCGCGGTGATGACCAGGCAGCCGCGGTGCCCGTCAACGGCGTTCCGCCCCGCGGACCTCCCCGGGGGCGCCCCCGGCCCTCCCCCGGATCCCCCGGCGGATCCCCCGGCGGATCCCCCGGCGGTCCGCTCGCCGGCGGTCCGCTCGCCGGCGGTCCGCTCGCGGGGCGGCCCGCCGACCGGCGGCGATCCGCGCGGGGCGCGTGACGACACGGGGCGGAAGCGGACGTCATCCATCCAGTCGGGTGAATTCACTCAAGAGCCGCCCGGCGGCGTATTCCCTTGGCGGCGGAGCACAACCTACGATTCCGTAGGTTACGGACACGTAGCCTTTGCCCACGCCCCACCCCGGCACCGGCCTCACCGCCGTCGCCCCGGCCTCACCGCCGGCGCCCGGCACCACCGCACCGCACCACCGGCCCCTCACCGCCGGTGCCCCACCAGCACCCCCCACCACCGGTCCCCTTCACCACCGCCCCCGTTCGTCCTGTCCCCCGTTCGTCCTCTCCCCGTCAAGGGACGCCCATGACCATCCAGGCAGGCGAGGCGCGCGCAGAATCCCCGCGCTCCACCGCCACCCCCCAGTCCGCCGAACAGCCCCCCGCCCCGCCCGGGGTCTCCGCCACCCGCGGCGGCGAGCGCCAGGGAGCCGCCGAGCGGATCGCCCTCGGCCTCTTCATCGCCGTCCCCTTCGCCGCCCTGGTGGCCGCCGTCCCGGTGGCCTGGGGCTGGGGGCTCGGCTGGACCGACCTCGCGATCGCCACCGTGATGTACTTCCTGACCTGCCACGGCATCACCATCGGCTACCACCGCTACTTCACCCACGGCGCCTTCAAGGCCAACCGGCCGCTGCGGATCGCCCTCGCGGTGGCGGGCTCGCTGGCGATCGAGGGACCGCTGGTGCGCTGGGTGGCCGACCACCGCAAGCACCACCGGTACAGCGACAAGGACGGCGACCCGCACTCGCCCTGGCGCTACGGCGAGACCGTCCCGGCCCTGCTCAAGGGCCTCTGGTGGGCCCACATGGGCTGGCTCTTCGACGAGGAGCAGACCCCGCAGCTCAAGTACGCGCCGGACCTCGTGCGCGACCCGGCCATAAGGCGGATCTCCCGGCTGTTCTGGCTCTGGACCACCATCTCGATGCTGCTGCCGCCGCTGGTCGGCGGACTGGTCACGCTCTCCTGGCAGGGCGCGCTCTCCGCCTTCTTCTGGGGCTCACTGGTCCGGGTGGCCCTGCTGCACCACGTCACCTGGTCGATCAACTCGATCTGCCACGCGGTCGGCGACCGGCCGTTCCGCTCCCGCGACCGCTCCGGCAACGTCTGGTGGCTGGCCGTCCTCTCCTGCGGCGAGTCCTGGCACAACCTGCACCACGCCGACCCGACCTCGGCCCGGCACGGCGTCCTGCGCGGACAGATCGACTCCTCGGCCCGGCTGATCCGCTGGTTCGAGCTGGCCGGCTGGGCCCGCGACGTCCGCTGGCCGGACGCACAGCGGATCGCCGCCCGCCGCGCCGCATGAGGGCGCGCCTGCAGCATGATGTAGGGGTGAACGGGAGCAGCGCAGACAACACAGGCGGCCACCAGAGCACGCGGACGGACGCGGCGCCCGATCCGGCGCAGGCCCGTCCGCGTGCCGCCGCCGGGGCGGAGGGCGCTGCGCCGGCACCGCGCCGCCGGGGCGGCCGGGTACGGATGACCGGCAAGCAGCGGCGGGAGCAGCTGCTGGAGGTCGGCCGCATCGTGTTCGCGGAGCGCGGCTACGACGGCACCTCGGTGGAGGAGATCGCCGAGCGGGCCGGGGTGTCCAAGCCCGTGGTGTACGAGCACTTCGGCGGCAAGGAGGGGCTGTACGCGGTGGTGGTCGACCGCGAGATGCAGCTGCTGCTGGACATGGTGACCGGGGCGCTGACCGGGGGGCACTCGCGGGAGCTGCTGGAGCAGGCCGCGTTCGCGCTGATGGACTACATCGACACGTCGACGGACGGCTTCCGGATCCTCGTCCGGGACTCCCCGGTCGCCCAGTCGACGGGCACCTTCGCGTCGCTGATCAGCGACATCGCGACGCAGGTCGAGGACATCCTGGGGCTGGAGTTCAAGGCGCGGGGGTTCGACGCCCGGCTCGCCCCGATGTACTCGCAGATGCTGGTGGGGATGGTCGCACTGACCGGCCAGTGGTGGCTGGAGGTGCGCAAGCCGGAGAAGGCCGAGGTGGCCGCCCACCTGGTGAACCTGGCCTGGCACGGCCTGGAGGGGATGGAGCGGCACCCCAAGCTGGTCGGTGACCGCAAGGCCTGAGCGGGCCCGGCCCCGCCCGGGCGGGCTCAGCCCCGCCTGACCGCGACGGCGAAGATCCGGCGGAACGGGAAGACCGTCCCGTGCGGCCCCGCCGGGTAGGCCTCGCGGAGCAGTGCGCCGTACTCGGCCAGGAAGGCCGCCCGGTCGGCCGGATCGGTGAGCCTGCCGAGCACGGGCCGCAGCGCGGTGCCCTTGACCCACTCCAGCACCGGGTCGGCGCCGGTGAGCAGGGTGCTGTAGGTGGTCTCCCAGACGTCGGCGGTGCAGCCGGCGTCGGCGAGCACCCGCAGGTAGTCGTCCGGTCCGTGGACCCCGGCCCGGGCGGCGTCCGCGCCGAGCGCCTCGCGCCAGCGCGGGCTCCGACGGAGTCCGGCGAGCAGCAGGTGGCTGGGCGAGTCGAAGTTGCCGGGCACCTGGAAGGCGATCACCCCGCCGGGCCCGAGCGCGGCGGCCCAGCGCGGCAGCAGGCCGAGGTGCCCGTCCGCGGGCCCGTGCTCCGGGTCGAAGCCGATCCACTGCAGGGCCGCGTTGGAGACGATCAGGTCGGGTGCCGCACCGGCCGGGTCGTAGTCGGCCGCGTCGGCGAGCAGGTACTCGGCGGTGGGCTCGCCCGCCCCGCCGCGGGCCGCGGCGAGCATCTCGGCGGAGTTGTCGATCCCGGTGATCCGGGCTCCCGGCCAGCGTTCGCGGAGGACGGCGGTGGAGTTGCCGGGTCCGCAGCCGATGTCGAGGACGGTCGGGGCGGGTTCGTCCGGCAGCGCGGGGACGCGGGCGAGCAGGTCGCGCAGCGGGCGGGTCCGTTCGTCGGCGAAGCGCAGGTACTGGCCGGGGTCCCAGACGGGCGAGGGCATGGCCCACCTCTCAAGTATCTCGACATCAAGATATCCAGTCGCAGCTTCCGCCCTGGATTTCTCGATGTCAAGAGACTTCACATCGACACAACCCCCGATACACTGATCGCCATGGAGGACGAGGTCGATCGGCTGGTCGCAGCATGGCGCCGGGAGCGCCCCGACCTCGACGTGGAACCGCTTGAGGTGCTCAGCCGGGTCAGCCGGCTCGCGCGGCACCTCGACCGTGCCCGCCGGGCGGCCTTCGCCGAGCACGGGCTGGAGCCCTGGGAGTTCGACGTCCTGACCGCGCTGCGGCGGGCCGGCTCCCCGTACCAGCTCTCCCCCGGCCAGCTGCTCACCCAGACCCTGGTCACCTCCGGCACCATGACCAACCGGATCGACCGGCTCACCGGCAAGGGCCTGGTCAAGCGGCTGCCCGACCCGGACGACCGGCGCGGTGTCCTGGTCCGGCTCACCGACGACGGACGCGACCGCGCCGACCAGGCGCTCGCCGGACTGCTCGCCCACGAGCGCGAGCTGCTCGCCCAGCTGACCGGCACCCAGCAGGGCGAACTCGCCGGACTGCTCCGGCAGCTGGTCGCACCCTTCGACAACATCCCCTGACCGGCGGCCCCGACCAGGCAGCCCCCGACCCGATGGGCGGCGCCTGAGGATCCGTCACCGCGGGGTACGCCCGGGGGACACCCGAGGGGCGGACCTCAGAACCCGTCCGGGTAGGGCGTGCTCAGCGCCGGCACCGGGGCGGGCACGGGGTCCGGCGTCCGGTAGCCCGGCAGCAACTCGGCCAGCCGGCGGCGCACCTCGCCGTCGCTGTTCACCGCCGCCGCCCCGTACAGCCCGGTCAGCCCGCCCGCGAGGTCCTCCGGTCCGGAGCCGGACTCGGCCAGGGTCGCGTAGATCCGGTCGTGCGCGGTCGGCAGCCGCTCCTCCCCCTCGGAGAACAGTGCCTCGTTGAGCTTCTCGCCCGCCCGCAGCCCGGTGTAGCGGATCTCCACCTCGTCCCGGCCCAGCTGCACCTGCTCGGCGAAGTTGTGCACCAGGTCGACGATCCGCACCGGCTCGCCCATGTCCAGCACGAACACCTCGCCGCCGCGCGCCATCCGGCCGGACTCCAGCACCAGGCCGACGGCCTCCTCGATGGTCATGAAGAACCGGGTCACATCGGGGTGGGTGATCGTCACCGGCCCTCCGCTGCGCAGCTGTTCGGCCAGGACCGAGAGCAGCGAACCCCGCGAACCGAGCACGTTGCCGAACCGGACGGCGGAGAACACCCCGGTGCCGAGGTTGCGCGCGTCCCGGGCGTTGGCCTGGACGATCAGCTCGGCCAGCCGCTTGCTGGCGCCGAGCACCGAGGTCGGATCGGCCGCCTTGTCGGTGGAGATCAGCACGAACCGCTCCACCCCGGTGGCCAACGCCGCCTCCACCAGGTGGTCGGTGCCGAGCACGTTGGACTTCACCGCCTCACTGGGGTGGCGCTCCAGCAGCGGCAGGTGCTTGTGCGCGGCGGCGTGGAACACCACCTCGGGCTCCAGGTCGCGGAAGATCTGCTGGATCCGCGGCCGGTCCCGGATGTCGGCGATCACCAGCGACTCGTCGGTGAGCAGCGCCTCGCCCCAGATCTCCAGCTGGAGCCGGTGCAGATTGGACTCGTCGTGGTCGAGCATGTACAGCGCGCTCGGGTTGAACGCGTGGACCTGGCGGCAGAGTTCGCTGCCGATCGAGCCCCCGGCGCCGGTCACCAGCACCCGCCGGCCCTCGATCACGTCCCGGACGTCGGCCGAGACCACGTGCACCTCGTGCCGGCCGATCAGCCGGTTGACGTCCAGGCTGCGCATGTCGGAACCGACCACCTCGCGCCGGAGCGCCGCGAGGAAGGACGGCAGGTAGCGGACGGCGGCGCCGGCCGCGGCGGCGGCGGTGGCCAGCGCCCGGACCCGCTGCGGGGCGAGGCCGGGGATGGCCAGTGCGACCGCCTCGACGCGGTGCCGGACGGCGAGGCCGGTCAGTTCGGCGAGGGTGCCGAGGACGGGGACGCCGTCCACCGACCGGCCGGCCTTGGCGGGGTCGTCGTCGAGCAGGCCGATCGGGGCGAGGCCGAAGTCGGGTGTCCGGCCGAGGTCGCGGACCAGGGCCGTGCCGGCCGCACCGGCGCCGATCACCAGGGTGCGCAGCCCCGCCTGCGGGGCGGCCGGGGCGTGCGGGGCCGGGGCGTGCGGAGTCAGGGCGTGCGAGGTCGGGGCGTGCGGGGTCGGTCGCGGGGCTCCCGGGAGCTCGTCCGAGGCGTTCACGCCCCCGTCCTCACCCTCCTGGGCCGTGTGCGGGCGTGCGGAAGTGCTGTGCGACGACATGTGTCCTCCGGAGTTCCCTGACCTGGCGGACCTGAGCCCGGTACGACGGTGAGACGGGCGGATCAGCCGGCGCCGGGAGCTGTGGTCGTGGCGACGGACGGCGGGGCTGCGGGAGCGGCCGGCTCGGACGGACTGACACCCGCCCGGCGGGCCACCGCGACGGCGGCCAGGGTGGAGTGCACCCCGAGCTTGCCGAGGACGTTCTGCATGTGCGTGCGGACGGTGTGCGGGGAGAGGTAGAGCCGCTCCGCCACGGCCTGCCGGCCGAGACCGGCGACCATGCAGCGCAGGATCTGCTTCTCCCGCGGGGTGAGCGTGTCGACCAGGCGCTCGCTCTCGGTGCGGTCCCGGCGGGCGGTGGTGAGCTCCCGGATGACGCCGGTGAGCAGCGCGGGCGGCAGGTGCGTCTCGTCCCTCAGCACACCCCGGATCACCGCCAACAGCCTGGCCAGCGAACTCTCCTTCGCCACCCAGCCGGTGGCACCGGCGTGCAGGGCGCGGGCGGCGCGGTGCGGGTCGTCGGCGGTGGCCAGGACGATCGCCCGCAGGCCGGGGTGGTGACGGCGGGCCCGGACCAACAGGGTGATGCCGTCGGGCACCGGGGCGGTGGCCGACGGCGCCGCGGGAGCGCCCGCGCCGGCGGGGAGCACCGGATGGGACTCCGCCGGGTGCGGACCGGCCGGGTGCGGACCGGCCTGGTGCGGACCGGCCTGGTGCGGACCGGCCTGGTGAGCGGCCGGGCGCTGGGCGGTCGGGTAGCGGACGGCGGGCGCGCCGCCGATGCCGGACGTTCCCGTGCCCTGGGCGCCCGGCCCGCCGGGCACGGCGGCCGGACGGCGGGGCGACGGCAGGGCGGCGGGCCTTCGGCGGAGGACTTCGGGCGGCGGGTCGACACCCGGCTGACGGGTCCTGCGCGCGGCCGCCCCGGCCTCGGCGATCCCCAGGTCCGCATCGACCAGGACCACGTCGAAGGCGCGTCCCTCGGTGGCGGCGCGCTCCAGCGCCCGCTCCGCGGCGGCCGCGCTGCCCGCCGCGCCGACCTCGACATCGGGTTCCGCGGCGAGCGCCGCGGCGAGCGCCTCGGCGAAGATCCGGTGGTCGTCGACCACCAGGACGCGGATCCGTCCCATCGACACTTCCCCCCTGCTCAGCTCCGGCCGCGTCCGGGGCGGCGCCCCGGCCCTGCCGCCGCCGTCCGGGCACCCCTGCGCCGCCAACCCCCCGGGTACCCGGGAGTGCTGAGGTGCCGACCCCCACCGGTACCGGAATCAGCGTACGGGGTGGGCGCCGACCCGGTGGGGGTTTGGTGAAGTTTCGTCAAGAGGTGGGAAATCGGAGCGACTTGGTGCACCTCGGGCCCCCGGCGCCCGGCTCCTTCGCCGCGTCGGATCCGGACCGGAGCCGTGTCGCAGCCGGGCCGACGCCGTGCCGCAGCCGCCGGGAACGCCGGAGCGCCGCCCCCTGCCTGCGGGGGCGGCGCTCCGTCCGTGCCCGGCCCGTTCGACCGGGTGCTCTGCCTGTCGGACCTACCGGCCGTTCTTCTCCAGGGTGAACTTCCAGGCGTCGGCGACGATGTCGTCCAGGTTCGGGCGGCGCGGCGTCCAGCCCAGCTCCTTGTGGGCGCGCTCGGCCGAGGCGACCAGGACGGCCGGGTCGCCGGCGCGGCGGCCGGAGACCTGCACCGGGATCTCCCGGCCGGTCACGCGCTTGACCGACTCGATCACCTCGTGGACCGAGAAGCCGCTGCCGTTGCCCAGGTTGCAGATCAGGTGCTCGCCCGGCCTGGCCGCGTCCAGCGCCAGCAGGTGGGCGTCGGCCAGGTCGGCGACGTGGATGTAGTCGCGGATGCAGGTGCCGTCCGGGGTCGGGTAGTCGTCGCCGTACACCGCGATGTGCTCGCGCTGACCGAGCGCCGCCTGGAACACCAGCGGGATCAGGTGCGACTCCGGGTCGTGCCGCTCGCCGAACGCGACACCGGAGGAGGAGGCGTACGCACCGGCCACGTTGAAGTAGCGCAGCGAGACGGCGGCCAGGCCGTGGGCCACGGCCTCGCCGGTGATCAGGTGGTCGACGGCCAGCTTGGTGGCGCCGTAGGTGTTGGTGGGCGCGGTGCGGGCGCTCTCGGCGATCGGCACGGACTCCGGCTCGCCGTAGGTCGCGGCGGTGGAGGAGAACACCAGCTTGCGCACGCCCGCCGCGCGCATCGCGCCGACCAGCTCCAGCGAACCGGCCACGTTGTTGCGCCAGTACTTCTCCGGGTCCGCGACCGACTCGCCGACCTGCGAGGAGGCGGCGAAGTGCAGCACACCGTCGAAGGAGGCGTCCAGGACC
Organism: Kitasatospora sp. NBC_00458; assembly: GCF_036013975.1. NCBI lineage: Bacteria > Bacillati > Actinomycetota > Actinomycetes > Kitasatosporales > Streptomycetaceae > Kitasatospora > Kitasatospora sp. NBC_00458. The sequence goes on along the minus strand of NZ_CP107904.1, from coordinate 5,285,210 downwards.
TCGCCCGCCTCCTGGATCCGGCCCTCGACGAACTCGGCACCGGCCGGCACGCCCTCGCGGAAGCCGGTGGAGAGGTCGTCCAGGACGGTCACCTGGTGACCCGCCTCCAGCAGGTGGGCGGCCACCACGCTGCCGACATAGCCGGCGCCACCCGTGACCAGGTACTTACTCATGCTCGACCTCCAGCGGACGATGGTCCGCCGCCGTCGGCGGGCCATCGGAGACGTACGTACGACTGCGGCCATTCTCCCTGGCCCGCAGGGGTGCTCCGGACCACCGGGCACTCCCCCTCGCGTCCGCTGTGCCCCGCTTCGGTGCGCCCGGACACCCCCCGGCCACCCGTACGACACCTCGCGCCGCGCACTCCGTCCCCGCCGGCCCCGCCGTGGCCGCGAACCCGCACCGGGCCCCGCGCCCCGGACCGGCCGTCCGGACCGGCGGGCGCCGCCCTCAGGGCCGGGCCAACCGGTCCAGCAGCCCGGTACGCGCCGCCACCGCGGCCGCCTCCAGACGGGTCCGCGCGCCGAGCTTCATCAGCACCCGCTGGACGTGCGTCCGCGCCGTGCTCGCGGCGATCCGCATCCCCGCCGCGATCGCCGCGGTGTCCTCGCCGTCCGCGATCCGGGCCAGCACCTGGACCTCGCGCCGGGTCAGCAGCCGGAGCAGCCGGACCGCCTCGTCGTCCGGCTCGGCCGCCGGCCTGAGCAACTGGTCGAAGGCGCCGCGGAGCACCTCCACGGCGACCGCCGCCTCACCCGCCCGAGCCCGCGCGATGGCCCGCTCGACCACCTCGATCCGCTCGTCACTCGGCACGTAGCCCGCCGCCCCGGCCGCGAACGCCCCTGCCACACCGCGCAGTTCACCGACCGGGCCGAGCACGATGACGGCCACCTCGGGCCGCTCCCGGCGGATCCGGCGCAACCCCTCGAAAGCCCCCGGATCAGCCGGTGCGGCCACCCCGAGAAGACACACCTCAGGCCTCCGACCCACCACCAGGTCGGCCGCCGACGCGGCCGGCGAACCGACCGCGAGCACCCGGTGACCCCGCAGCTGGAGCGCGGTGGCCAGCGCCTCCGCCAGCAGCCGGTGGTCGTCGACCACCACGAGTCGAACACCCATGAGGCCCTCCAGATCGGCGTCCGGCCCGCGCCCCCACCCGGTCGGGGCGGGCGGCCGATGACGCACCATCACAGCGCATTCCGTACCCGACTTGCTAGGCCGTCTCACCGCCGCCACGGGGGTGGATACACGAAAAAGACCCCCGCCTGATGGCGGAGGTCCTTTGCCGAGCCCCCATGCGGAATCGAACCGCAGACCTTCTCCTTACCATGGAGACGCTCTACCGACTGAGCTATAGGGGCCTGTTCACTCTGTTCCCGCTTGCTCGCTGACCGCTCGCTCGCTCGAACAAGGAAGACACTACACGGCCCGGGACCGGAAAGGGAAATCGACCCGGGCCGGCCGGCCCACCGCGTTCACCCCCTTCCGCACGCCCGATCGACCCCTCCGGACCGACGCCGACCGGCCTCCGCTCCGCCCCCGGCCACCACCGGATCCCGGCCCGCCCGGGAGGCCGCGGCTCCCGGGCGGCCGACCCCGCCGACCAGGCCCTACGCCGCCGGATCCACCCCTGCCCCGGCCCCCAGCGCGGATGCCCGACGGCGCCCGCCGTGGGCCCCGGCCACCGCCAGATCCGTCCCGCTCGTCTCCGGCAGCAGCCGCAGACAGAGCAGCGCCACCACCCCCCACACCGCCAGGTACCAGCCGACCGGCTCCGCCGTGCCGTACGCGTCCGTCAGCCTGGTCGCGATCAGCGGCGTGGTCGCCCCGCCCACCACCCCGCCCAGGTTGTACGTGAGGGCGGCCCCCGTGTACCGCACCCGGGTCGGGAACAACTCCGGCAGGAACGCCGCCAACGGCCCCAGCAGACACCCCAGCACCACCATCGCCCCCGCCAGCGCGACGAACATCAGCGGCCGCCGCACCGTCTCCAGCAGAGGGAACAGCACCAGCCCCCACACCACCGCCAGTACGGTCGCCCCCTGCAGGGTCCGCCGACGCCCCCACACGTCACTGCGCCGCGCACTCAGCCACACCGTCACGCCCTTCCCCACCGCGCCCGCCAGCAGCATCGACAGCACCACCGTGCTCGGCACGCCGAGACCGGTCGTGGCGTACGCCAACGCGTACGTGGTGGTCAGGTAGAACAGCGCGTACCCCACGGTGATCGCACCACAGCCGACCAGCACCGTCCGCCAGTGCCCGCGCAACACCTCCACCACCGGCGCCCGCTCCGCACCCGTGCGCGCCTCCCCCTTGAACAACGGCGTCTCCTCCACCCGCAGCCGCACGAACAGCCCCACCGCCACCAGCGCCAACGACGCCAGGAACGGCACCCGCCAGCCCCAGGACCGGAACGCCGCCTCGTCCAGCCACAGTTGGAGCCCCAGGAACACGCCGTTGGCCAGCACGAAGCCACTGGTCGGCCCCAACTGCAGATAGGCGCCGTACCGGCCGCGCCGCCCGGCCGGCGCGTTCTCCGCCACCAGCAGCGCCGCACCGCCCCACTCGCCGCCCAGCCCCACCCCCTGACAGACCCGCAGCACCACCAGCGCCACCGGCGACCACCAGCCCCACACCTCGAACCCCGGCAACAGCCCCACCGCCGCCGTCGACAGGCCCATCAGCAGCAGCGACACCACCAGCGTCGTCTTCCGCCCCAGCCGGTCCCCGAAGTGCCCGAACGCCACCGCCCCCAGCGGCCGCGCCAGGAACGCCACCGCGTACACCGAGAAGGCCGCCAACAGCGCCCCCACCGCACCCAGTTCCGGGAAGAACACCCCGCCGAAGACGAGCGCCGCCGCCGTCCCGTAGATGAAGAAGTCGTAGAACTCGATCGCCGTACCGATCAGCGCCGCAGCCGCAGCCCGCCGCATCTGTCCCTTCGCACCCATACCACCACCCTGACGACCACTCCGCCCACCGGACCAGCACCCACCCGGGTGACACCGGCGCCCTCCCCTCACCACGCGCCGCCCCGCACGCCGGTCGTACGGACCGTCGCCCGACACCCGGCACTACGCCGACCGCCGCCGCCTCACGAACACCACCCCGCCGACCACCGACAGCACCACCAGCCCCCCGGCGCCGGCAATCACGATCGGCACCGCCACACCGGAATCCGACTGCTCCTCGGCCACCGGCCGCACCGCAGGCCCGCCGACCGGAGCACCCCCCTCCCCCGGCACCGGCGCGGGCACCGCCGGCCCCGTCTGAACAGACGGGGCCGAGGAGGAGGGAGCGGGCGAGGTCCCACCGACCGCCTGCTCCGGGATCGGATACACATCCGCCGGCCCCGGATCCCCCGGCTCGGTCAGTGCGACCCTCGGCCGAACAATGCCGTAGCCGACGATGTCATTCCGATTGGATCCGTCCGTGGGCTTCCCCGCAGTGTTGATCAGAACCCGCGCGACTTGATTCGCGGTCCATTCCGGATGTGCCGACCACACCAGAGCCGCCGAGGCGGAAACCAATGCCGTCGCATCGGACGTACCATGGCCCTTGCAATAACCAGAATCCGCGGTACAAGCGTTGTAGATCTCGACACCCGGCGCCGCGAGGTCAACCTGCGCCCCCTGCTCCGACTCGGCCGTGACCATCCCGGATCGATCCACCGCACCCACGCCGATAACACCAGGAATCGCCGCCGGGAACTTGACGGGGTTTCCAGCCTGCGCAGAATTGCCCACACCTGCGACCAAAAGAGCTCCCTTGGCACGCGCGTACGCAACGGCCTCCTTCAACTCATCGATGTCCTGATTCGACACACTCGAAGCCGACGTCGCCTGGGAGATGCTGATGATCTTGGCGCCATGATCTGCCGCATAAACGACACCCCGGTTGATCTGCCTCAGAAATTCCGAGGTGCTGACACCAGCAGAGTTGTCGTTATTCTTGATCTTGATCGGCAGCACCCTAGCCCCCGGCGCCAGGCCGTAAGCCCCCTTCCCTCCAAGCCCCTTCCCGGATCCCGCCACCAAAGCGGCCATCTCGGTTCCGTGACTTTCCGTATATTCCCCCACTCCTCCCGAGAGACCACTGAGGTCCTGCCCCGGAAGTAGTTGCCCCACCAGGTCCGGATGGTCAAGCTTGAAGCCGCTGTCAATCACGGCCACCGTGACGCCCTGACCCTTGCTGATCTTCCAGATCTCCGAGACCTTCATGGCATCCAGGTGCCACTGCTGATCACGGATCGAATCCGCCGCAACCGCAGGGCCAGTCGGACCAGCGGCAATTCCCGCCGCCAGCACCGCTACGGCCAACACCCGCCCGCTTACCCGTACGTCCGTCCGCCGCACCACAGCTCCCTCGTCGGTTTGCCCGCCAGGCGAGGACACGCCCCGGACAGGTCTGCCCGGCCACCGGGGTGAGCCCAGTGGCCGGGCAGTCGTTGGCTGGTTACTCGACCACGCCGGGGTTGCTCTTCGAAGAACCGCCGGTCCAGGTCTCCTCGTTCTCGTACAGGTAGTCGGCCCGGCGGCGCTCGCGCCCGCGCCGATCAGCCGGGCCGCCCATCACGCCCGGCCCCATCATGCCGCTCGGGGCCTGACGCGCCCCGCTCTCCGCCGCTGCTCCCGCAGCGGCGGCCCGGTTGCGCAGGCCGCTGCCGCCCGGCGTGAACTCGCCGTCAGCCGCTGGGCTCTTCTGCCCACCGACCACACCTCCGCCGGTCGAAGCGGGGCCCCGGCTGCGCGGACCTCCTCCGACCACAGCGCCACCACCGCCGTAGCCGCCCATGCCCGGATGGACACCGCCACCCATCCCGCCGAAGCCGCCTTGGCCGCTGGCCGCACCGAACCGACCCTGCGCCTCCCTGGACCCGAAGACCGGGCCGGTGGTGCCTTCCGGAACCGAACCGCCGCCTTTGGCAGGCAGGTTGCCGCCGACGGCACCCGCCCGGTTCGACGGGAGCGCCCCTCCACCACCCTTGACGGGGACGGAGCCGTCACCGATCGACCCAATGCCTCCGAACGGAGCAGGCCCGCCGGGGTAGGGGACGGGGCCGCCGCCGGGCACCGTCGGATGGCCTGAGCTGCCTCCCTGGGTGTACGGCGGCACGGGACCACCGCCGTTGGGACCCGCCGGACCAGTCTGACCGGGCAGGGTCGACACGGGCGGAAGGCCGTCCAACCCGGCCCCCGGGTGGCCGGCGGGGTACGGCGGGAGTGTGAACGGTCCGGCCGCCCCCGGGCCGTGCGGCAGCGGCACCGATCCGCCACCGTGCTGCCGGATCGGCGAAACGTGTCCCTGTGAGCCCAGCCCCTGTGGAGCCGGTGCGGAAGGACGCGGCGTCACGGATCCGCCGGCACCGCCATAGCCTCCACCTCCGCTGTAGCCGGAGGCAACGCTTCGCGAGCCACGAACGGCGCCACCGGAGCCGACATGCCCACCGCCTCCGACCGCGACCGCGTCGCTACCCCCGACACCGCCGTTGTCGCTCGCTGCCCCCGGCAGATCCGGCAACTTGAGCCCGTTCAGCTTGGTGATCGCCGCGTCGTACGCCTGTGCCAGCTTCTCCATCTGGTGGATGGCTTCCTGGTGCGCGGCATCGATCCGCTTCTGGGCCGCCGCGGCCTCCGCGTAGGAGACCCAGCCGGGGTTCTCCTTCTTCATGATCGCGTCGGTCATCGTGGCCGGGTTGCCGATCCCGGCCACGGTCACCGCCGATGGCTTCAGACAGGGCTGCTTGGAATGCCGGGAGACCGTGTCGATGTCGGTCGTCGGTGGTTCCGGCACTCCGGTCTTCGCGGTGCTCAGCGCCTCGCCGGCCTGGACCATCGCGTCGCCGGCGCCCTTCGAGAACTCGCTGATCATGGCGGCCGACTTGTTCAGGTCGGTGGCCCAGGTCTTGAAGCCCTCGGCGGCCGGCCCCTCCCACTGGATCCGGCCCAGGTGGGCGGCCAGTGCCCGGCTGAGGTCGTCCAGGACCCGGCTGGCAGCCTTGAGTTGGTTGCCCCGGCCGGCCACCTTCGACGGATCGCTGTCGATGACCATCGACTTGAGCTTGGCGTGCTCGATCCCCTCGAAGTGTGTCCCTCCGGCCATCAGTTGCCCCCCGTGAGGATGGAACTCTTCCCGTGGACCGTCGTCATGAGAAGGAACCACCGCCGCCCTGCTTCGGCGCGGGCCCGTTCGGTCCGGCCGCCGGGGCGTAGGTGTCGGCGTTCCTCGCGACCGCCTTGGCCGTCGCGGTCTGCTGCTCCTCGTTGCTCCCGTACGCGCCCGCCGTCTGGGCGACCGCCGTGCTCATCGTGGCGATCTGGTCCGCGAAGGCCTTCGAGAGCCGTGCGATGGCCGCGTGCGTCCTGTCGTACGCGGCCATCAGGTCCTTGGACTCGCTGAAGCCGGTACCGAGGTTCCCCTCCGTCAGCTTCTGTTCCTTGACCTTGTGCTGGGCCGCTTCCGAGCCCTCCAGTGAGGCCAGCAGCGCGTCGACCTGCTTCTTGAAGGTGGCCAACGTGTCGAGTTCGACTTCGACGTCCTTGGAGCCGAACGCCGCCACCAGTGCGGTGGCGCTGCCGTCCACCTGGGCCCGGCCTGCCGTACTGCCGGTCCAGCCGTCGTCGAGCGGCCACGGTTTCACCTCACCGTCGGGGCCGTCCGCCCGTCCGGCGCCGCCCGGTCCGGCCTCGCCTGGCACAGTCTCCACCTCTCCCCCGTGCGCGGGGCGCCTCCCTGGGCTTCGCACCGCGACACACCGTCAACTACGCGGCCGTGCAGGCTGGACAGGTCCGACGGGGTCGCGCCGTCCGACCCGGCGGAGCCGTCCGCCCTTCGGGGTGGACGTCACAGCGGTCATGGTAGCCACGGCCCCCGTCGGGCGGGCGGATCCCTTGGCGCGCCTGTACGCGATCGGTACGAACTTTGACACGTGCGGGGTACTCCCACGCGCCCCGGTGGACGCCCTGCACGGCACGGGGCCGCCCACCACCCACCACCGCGTCCAGGGGGCCCCGGCGTCCCGGCGGATAGACTGGCCGCGTCCGGTTCCACCGGGTACGACCTCATCTGCCGCGCAATGTCGCACAGCAGCGACCCCGGGCCGCCCCGTCCCCTTCGAGGCGGGCCCCGCCGCAGATCGGATGCAGCCACGTGACCGCCGCCCCGCCCGCCGACTCCCCCTGGTGGGCCCGCGCCGCCCGGCCCGCGCGGCCGCCGCTGCCGCTGGCCCTGATGGTGCGCGCCGCGCTGGGCATGGCGGTGCCGCTGGCGGTCGGCCTGCTGACCGACCGCCTGGACCTCGCGGTGTTCGCCGGGCTGGGTGCCATGCACGCCACGATGAACGACCGCATCGAGCCGGTCCGGTTGCGCGCGCCGCGGATCGGGGGCGCCGTCCTCGCGTCGGCGCTGGGCATGCTGATCGGGACGGCGCTGCAGCACCTCGGTCCGACGGCGCTCGCGCTGGGTGCCGCGCTGACGGTCACGGCCTTCGTCTCGGGTGCGCTGAGCGCGACGGGCCCGCGCGGGTCGGCGGCGGGCATGCTGCTCCTGGTGTCCGCCGCGCTGGGCAGCGGCATGCCGTTGCCCCACCCGTGGTGGGCGGCGGCGCCGATGATGCTGGCCGGTGCGGCGTTCGTGGTCCTGCTGGGGCTGCCGCTGCGCAGTTACCGGCTGCCCGGTGCGGATCCGCGCAACCGTGCGCTGGCGGCCGCGTACGACGCCCTGGGCCGGGTACTGGCGGACCTGGGAACGCCGCAGGGCGCGGCCTCCCGCCAGGTGCTGACGGCCCGCCTGAACCAGGTGCAGGACCTGCTGCCCCCGTCCCGTCCCCGGTTGCCGGATTCGCCGCGCACGGTGCGGCTGCGCCGGATGTACGAGGCGGCGCTGGCGGCGACCGAGGCGGCGGCCGGGCTGTTGTGGGCGTGGCGGCCGGTGCCGGCCGAGGTCGCGGCGGTGCCCGCCCTGCTGGCGCGGGCCGTGGAGCGGGGCGGCGGCGAGGTGCCGGTGCCCGACTGGCTGCCGGACACGCCGTCCCGGCGGGCGCTGGACGTGGCGCTGCGGGCGGCGGCGGAGACGGTCGCGGGCCGGGAGGCCGTGCTGGGCACCGCGCCGGTCCCGCCGCCGGATCCGTGGCGGCTGCGGGTGCGGCTGCTGTCGCCGGCCTCGGTCCGGTACGGGCTGCGGGTGGCGCTCTGCATCGCGGTCGGGTCGGCCGTCACGGCCGCGCTGCCGCTCAGCAGGAGCTACTGGGTGCCGATGACGATCGCCTTCGTGCTGAAGCCCGACCTGGGCTCGGTGTTCCTGCGGGCGGTGAGCCGCTCGGTCGGGACGGTCCTCGGGGTGGCGGTGACGGCGGGACTGCTCCTGTTGACCACGGACGCCTGGGCGCTGACCGGGATCGCGGCGCTCTGTGTCGCGCTGCTGCCGTACGCGACGGCGGCGCACTACGGGCTCAACACCGTGGTGATGACGCCGATGGCGCTGGTCCTGCTGCAGTTGGGCGGGCAGAGCGGGGCGGCGGAGTTCTGGCCCCGGTTGCTGGACACGGTGCTCGCGAGCGCGATCGTGCTGCTCTTCGGCTACCTGCTCTGGCCGGAGCGCGCCCGCCACCGGATCGAGCCGCGTCTGGTGGCCGCGGCGGGGGCGTTGAAGGACTACCTGGCCTCGGTGGCGCAGCAGGACGGTCCGGAACCGCTCGCCGAGGTGTGGCTGCGCCGGACGGCCTACCGGGCGCTGGCCGATGCCCGGGCGGAGGTGGAGCTGGGCCTGTCCGAGCCGCCGCCGACCGGGCGGCTGGCCGCGCGGTGGCTGCCGGCGACGGCCGCGCTGGAGCGGCTGAGCGGGGCGGTGGCGGCGTATGCGGCGCAGCGCCGGTACGGGGGCCGGGTGCCGGATCCGGTGGAGGTGGACCGGGTGCGGCGGGCGTTGGACGATCTGACGGCGGCGGCCCGTGCGCATCGTCCGCCCACCCGTGCGGCGGCGCGTCCGACGCGGCCGCACGACCCGGCGCGCAGTGCGCTGGGCCGTGCGGCGGACGAGCTGGACACGCTCCTCAGCGGGAGCCCGTAGGCGCCGACAGGCCCCGGCGGCCGCGCCGCGCCGCCACGCCCGACCCCCGCCTCGCCCCCTCCGCCCCCTCAGGATCCGCCCCCTCAGGATCCGCCCCCTCAGGATCCGGTCCCTCGGCCGGCTACACCTGCTCGGCCAGCTCCAGCCAGCTCAGCTCCAGCTCCTCCTTCTCGTCCCGGACCGCCCGCAGCTGGGTGTCCAGCTCGGCGACCTTGGAGAAGTCGGCGGCGTGCTCGGCGAGTTGGGCGTGCAGCTTGGACTCCTTCTGGTCCAGCTTGGCGATCTGCCGCTCCAGCTTCTGCATCTCCTTCTTCGCCGCCCGGGCGTCGCCGGCCGAGAGCCCGGGGGCTTCCGCGGCGGCGGTTCCGGATGCGGCGGCGGGCGCGGCCGCGGCGACGGCGGCGGCCATCCGGGCCCGCCGCTCCAGGTACTCGTCGACGCCGTTCGGCAGCATCCGCATCCGCTGGTCGCCGAGCAGCGCGAACGTCACGTCCGTGGTCCGCTCGATGAAGAAGCGGTCGTGGCTGATGACGACCATCGAGCCGGGCCAGCCGTCGAGGAGGTCCTCCAGCTGGTTGAGCGTCTCGATGTCGAGGTCGTTGGTGGGCTCGTCGAGGAAGAGCACGTTCGGCTCGTCCATCAGCAGCCGGAGCAGCTGGAGCCGGCGCCGCTCGCCACCGGACAGGTCGCCGAGGGGCGTCCACTGCTTGTCCTTGCCGAAGCCGAACTGCTCGCAGAGCTGGCCGGCGCTCATCTCGCGGCCCTTGCCGAGGTCGACCCGCGAACGGACCTGCTCGACGGCCTGGAGCACCCGGATGGTGGGGTCGAGCTCGGCGACCTCCTGGGAGAGGTACGCCAGTCGGACCGTCTTGCCGACCTTGATCACGCCGGACGCGGGCTGGACGTCGCCCTCCGAGGCGTACGCGTCGCGCATCGCGCGCAGCAGCGAGGTCTTGCCGGCGCCGTTGACGCCGAGCAGGCCGATCCGGTCGCCGGGGCCGAGCTGCCAGGTGAGGTTCTCCAGCAGCAGCTTCGGACCGGCCTTGACGGTCACGCCCTCCAGCTCGAAGACGGTCCGGCCGAGGCGCGCGTTGGCGAACTTCATCAGCTCGCTCTTGTCGCGCGGGTCGGGGACGTCGGCGATCAGGGCGTTGGCGGCCTCGATCCGGTAGCGCGGCTTGGACGTGCGGGCGGGGGCGCCGCGGCGCAGCCAGGCGAGCTCCTTGCGGGCCAGGTTCTGGCGCTTCTGCTCCTCGACGGCCTCGATGCGGGAGCGCTCGGCGCGCGCGAAGACGTAGTCGGAGTAGCCGCCCTCGTACTCGTGGACAGCGCCGTGCTGGACGTCCCACATCCGGGTGCAGACCTGGTCGAGGAACCAGCGGTCGTGGGTGACGCAGACGAGTGCGGAGCGGCGCGCCTGGAGGTGCTTGGCGAGCCAGGCGATGCCCTCGACGTCGAGGTGGTTGGTGGGCTCGTCGAGGACGATCAGGTCCGGCGAGCCGAGCAGCAGCTTGGCGAGGGCGATCCGGCGGCGCTCGCCGCCGGAGAGCGGGCCGATGACGGTGTCCAGGCCGTCGGGGAAGCCGGGCAGGTCGAGGCCGCCGAAGAGGCCCTCGATGATGTCGCGGATGCGGGCGTCGCCGAGCCACTCGTGGTCGGCCCGGCCGGCGATGACCTCGTGCCGGATGGTGGCCTCGGGGTCGAGCGAGTCGTGCTGGGTGAGGACGGCGAGCTGGAGGCCGCCGGAGTGGGTGATCCGTCCGCCGTCGGGCTCCTCCAGCTTGGCGAGCATCCGGATCAGGGTGGTCTTGCCGTCCCCGTTGCGTCCGACGACGCCGATCCGGTCGCCCTCGCTGACGCCGAGGCTGACTCCGTCCAGAAGGGCCCGGGTGCCGTAGACCTTCGTGACGGACTCGATGGTGGCGAGGTTGACGGCCACGTGTGCTGCGCTCCAGGGTTCGAGGACTCGGGGCTCGGGCGGAGCCCCGATCCTCCCCAGCCTAGTGGGCCGCCCCGGCCGACCCGGCCGCCGAGCTTTTCCCCGGGGTCGGGCCCACGCCGTCACGGGGGCCCGGCGCCACGGCGCGCGAGGCCTCCCGGCTCCTCGGGCCCGGGCCCCGTCCCCGGTCCGTTCCCGTACGCCTGCCCGACTCCGTGCACCGACTCCGTGCACCGGGCCCCCGCCTCGGTTCCGCCCTGCGGCCCCGTCCCCGGTCCCGCCCCCTCAGCCTCCGAGGACGGCCGCCCCCGGGACCGGCCCGTGGGTGGCGTGCGCGGCCCGGCAGCTGCCGGAGGCCCGCAGCGCGGCCGCGACGGCCTCCGCCGCGTCGGCGTCCTTGGCGAGGAAGGCGCAGGTCGGGCCGGAGCCGGAGACCAGTGCCCCGAGCGCCCCCGCCTCGGTGCCGGCCCGCAGGGTGTCGGCGAGTGCGGGCCGCAGCGACAGCGCGGCCCGCTGCAGGTCGTTGGCGAGCGCGGCGGCCAGGGCGACGGCGTCGCCGTCGGCGAGGGCGGCGAGCAGTGCCGGGTCGGCGTCGGGGGTGGGCACCTCGGTGTCGGTGGAGCCGGTGCCGGCCTCCTCGCGGAGACGGTCGCACTCGCGGAAGACGGCGGGGGTGGAGAGGCCGCCGTCGGCGACCGCGAAGACCCAGTGGAAGGTGCCGGTGACGGGCAGCGGTTCGAGGATCTCGCCGCGGCCGCGGCCCAGGGCGACGCCGCCGGCCAGGGCGAACGGCACGTCCGAGCCGAGTTCCGCCGCCAGGCCGAGCAGCTCCTCCGGGGAGGTGCCCAGTCCCCACAGCGCGTCGCAGGCGACCAGGGCCGCAGCGCCGTCGGCGCTGCCGCCGGCCATGCCTCCGGCCACCGGGATGGCCTTGGCGATGTGCAGGTGGACGTCGGGTTCGGCGAGGCCGTGGTGGGCGGCGAGCAGCCGGGCGGCGCGGGCGGCGAGGTTGCTGCCGTCCAGCGGGACGACACCGGCGTCGGGTCCGGTGCAGCCGAGCGTGACGCCCTGACCGGGTTCGCCCGGCGTCGCCGTCACCTCGTCGCCGAGGGCGACCGCGAAGAAGACGTTGGCCAGGTCGTGGAAGCCGTCGGCGCGCAGTCCGCCGACCCCCAGCTGGACGTTGACCTTGGCGGGGACACGTACCGTGACGCTCACTGAAGTCCTCAGTCCCTTACTCGGGCTTGTTCCCGGTCTTGTTCTCGGGCGTGCGCTCGGGCTTGCTCTCGGGCGTGTGCTCGGGCTTGTTCTCGGCGATCGCGGCGAACTGCTCCACCGTGAGCATCTCGCCGCGCAGCTTGTGGTCGATCCCGGCCGCGGCCAGTGCCTGCTCGGCCGCGGCGGCGGAGCCGGCCCAGCCGGCGAGCGCGGCGCGCAGGGTCTTGCGGCGCTGGGCGAACGCGGCGTCGACGACCGCGAACACCTCGTCGCGGGTGGCGGTGGTGACGGGCGGGTCGCGGCGGATCAGCGAGACCAGCCCGGAGTCGACGTTGGGCGCGGGCCAGAACACGTTCCGGCCGATGGCCCCGGACCGCTTCACGTCGGCGTACCAGTTGGCCTTGACCGACGGCACTCCGTAGACCTTGTTGCCGGGCTTGGCGGCCAGCCGGTCGGCGACCTCGCTCTGCACCATCACGAGCGTCCGCTCGATGCTGGGGAAGGTGGCGAGCATGTGCAGCAGCACCGGCACGGCGACGTTGTACGGGAGGTTGGCGACGAGCGCGGTCGGCGCGGGGCCGGGCAGCTCGGTGACCACCATGGCGTCGCTCAGGACCAGGTCGAAGGCGTCGGCCTTGCCCGGCATCCGGGCGGCGACGGTGTCCGGCAGGTGCCGGGCGAGCACCGGGTCGATCTCGACGGCCGTGACGTGCCGGGCGGTCTCCAGCAGGGCCAGGGTCAGCGACCCGAGCCCGGGGCCGACCTCGACCACCGCGTCCTCGGCGGTCACCTCCGCGGCCCGGACGATCCGCCGCACGGTGTTGCCGTCGATGACGAAGTTCTGTCCGCGCTGCTTGGTCGGCTTGACGCCGAACGCGTCGGCCAGGGCCCGGATGTCCGCGGCGCCGAGCAGGTGGCTGTCAGGGGTGGGGTCGGTGGTGCTCACGCGCCAAGGATACGGGCGCGGTGGGTGCTCAGAGTTCGACGACCGCGGCGAGGTCGATCTCCACGGGGTACGGCACCGCCGTCCTCAGCACACCCTCGTGCTGTGCGACGGGCAGGTAGACGCCCTTCTCCTCGTCCCGGTGGAACTCGTGGACGATCGGGAGGTTGTCGACGCCGCGCTCGACCCGCCAGTAGTAGGGGATGTTCTTCTCGGCGTACTGCCCGGGCTTGCGGAAGCGGTCGTTGGCCCGGGTGCCGTGCGAGACGACCTCGACCGTGAGCGCCACCACCTCGGGCGGGAGGCATTCGAGCTCGAAGACGTCGAGGTCGGTCTTGTCGAACACCACGACGTCCGGCTTGGTCGTGTTGTCCTCGTCCAGCAGCACGCAGCGCTCGACATTGGCCGCGTAGGGCGTGACCCGTGCAACGAACAGCGCCATGAAGAGCCTGTCGCGCACCTGGTCGTGCCACTGATTCGTCTGCCCCCGGACCACGATGACTCCGTCCACCAGATCCCAATCGAACGGCAGGTCGAGGTTCTTGACCTGCTCGTACGTCCAGTCCTGGGACAGCGGACTCGTCCTGTCCTGATGGTCCCCGACGGGTTCGTCGATCGGCATGGCGGTCATGGCCACCTCCCTCACTGCACTCATGCTAGCCAGCCTAGGAGTGCCCCGGGAGTGCCGAATCGTTCCTCCGGAACCAGATGTTCGTTCGATCGGATCAGTACCGGATCCGCGTCCGGTCAGTACCCGAAGGCCCGCGCCGTGTTCGCCGCGATGGCCGTCGCCAGCTCATCCTCGTGCAGTCCCAGCGTGTCCGCCATCGACCGCACCGTGACCGGGATCAGGTACGGCGCGTTGGGGCGGCCCCGGTAGGGGTGCGGGGTGAGGAAGGGCGCGTCCGTCTCGACCAGGACCCGGTCGAGCGGGGTCACCGCCAGGGCGTCCCGCAGCGGCTGGTTGGCCTTGAAGGTGACCGGGCCGGCGAAGGACAGGTACCAGCCGTGCTCGGCGCAGACCTCGGCCATCCCGGCGTCGCCGGAGTAGCAGTGGAAGACGGTCCGCTCGGGGGCGCCCTCGGCCAGCAGGACGGCGATGACGTCCTCGTGGGCGTCCCGGTCGTGGATCACCAGGGCCTTGCCGTGCCGCTTGGCCATCTCGATGTGGCGGCGGAACGACTCCTTCTGGATCTCCACGCCCTCCGGCCCGGTGCGGAAGTAGTCGAGGCCGGTCTCGCCGACCGCGACGACCTGCGGCAGTGCGGCGAGCGCGTCGATCTCGGCGAGGGCCGCGTCCAGGGCGGCGGCCCCGCCGGGGGCCCGGCGCTGGCCGGACCAGCCGTCCGGGTCGCCGAGGAAGATCCGCGGCGCCTCGTTGGGGTGCAGGGCGACGGCCGCGTGCACCTGCTCGTACTCGGCCGCCAGTTCGGCGGCCCAGCGCGAGCCGGGCACGTCGCAGCCGACCTGGACCACGGTGGTCACCCCGACCGAGGCGGCGCGCGCCAGGCCCTCGGCGGGGGTGCCGGACTGCATGTCCAGGTGGGTGTGCGAGTCGGCCACCGCCACCGCCAGCGGGGCCGGCAGCGGCGGCGGGGTCGACCGGTCGTCGTCCTTCTTCGGCATCAGTCGTCCTTCGCCCTCGGTCGTCTTCCCTGGCTCTCCGGTTCCCCGCCCGCCGGTTCCCCGCCCCCGGCGGGGCGGGGAACCGGCGGGGGCGGGCCTCAGGAGGCCGGCTTCTCCTCAAGCCGCGGGAACAGGATCTCGCCCTTGGTGACGGTGGAGCCGACGGGCAGCAGGCCCCACTGGGCCGCACCGGCGACGGTCTGACCGGCGAGCGCGCCCAGGCCCTCGGCCGCGCCCAGCGAGAGCCAGAGCTTCTCGGCGGTGGCCGGCATGACCGGGTTGAGCAGCACGGCCGTGGCGCGCAGCGACTCGGCGGCGGTGTAGAGGATGGTGGCCAGCCGGGCCCGGCCCTCGGCCGAGTCGTCCTTGGCGACCTTCCACGGCTCCTGCTCGGTGAGGTAGCCGTTGACCTGCTTGACGAACTCGAAGATCGCCGCGAGCCCGCCGGCGAAGTCCAGCTCCTCGCCGATCTTCCGGTCGGCGGTCTCCACCGCCGCCGCGAGCCCGGCCGCGACGGCCTGCTCCGCGTCGCCGTGGGCGGTCGAGGCCGGGAGCGCCCCGTCGAAGTACTTGCCGACCATGGCCGCGACCCGGGAGGCGAGGTTGCCGAAGTCGTTGGCCAGCTCGGAGGTGTACCGGGCGGAGAAGTCCTCCCAGGAGAACGAGCCGTCGGTGCCGAACGGGATCGCCCGCAGGAAGTAGTAGCGGTACGCGTCGACGCCGAAGTGCGAGGTCAGGTCGGTCGGCGCGATGCCGGTCAGGTTGGACTTGGACATCTTCTCGCCGCCGACCATCAGCCAGCCGTTGGCGACGACCCGCTTGGGCAGCGGCAGCCCGGCGGCCATCAGCATCGCGGGCCAGATCACCGCGTGGAAGCGGAGGATGTCCTTGCCGACGAGGTGCACGGAGGCCGGCCACAGCTCGGCGAACCGCTCCGGGTCGGCGCCGTAGCCGGCCGCGGTGATGTAGTTCTGGAGCGCGTCGACCCACACGTAGAGGACGTGCTTCTCGTCCCAGGGCAGCGGCACGCCCCAGTTGAAGGTGGAGCGGGAGATGGAGAGGTCCTGGAGGCCCTGCTCGACGAAGCGCAGCACCTCGTTGCGGGCCGTCTCGGGGGCGATGAAGCCGGGGTTCTGGGCGTAGAACTCCAGCAGCTTCGGGCCGTACGCGGAGAGGCGGAAGAAGTAGTTCTCCTCCTCAAGCCACTCGACCGGCTTCTTGTGGATCGGGCAGAGCTTCTCGTCCTCGGTGGCGCCGTCGAGCAGTTCGGCGGGGAGCTTGTACTCCTCGCAGCCGACGCAGTACGGGCCGGAGTAGCCGCCCTTGTAGATCTCGCCCTTGTCGTACAGGTCCTGGACGAACTCCTGCACCCGGGCGGTGTGCCGGGCCTGGGTGGTGCGGATGAAGTCGTCGTTGGCGATCTCCAGGTGCTGCCAGAGCGGCTTCCACGCCTCCTCGACCAGCTTGTCGCACCACTCCTGCGGGGTGACGCCGTTGGCCTCGGCGGTACGCAGGATCTTCTGCCCGTGCTCGTCCGTCCCGGTCAGGTACCACACCTTCTCGCCCCGCTGGCGGTGCCAGCGGGTGAGGACGTCGCCCGCCACGGTGGTGTACGCGTGGCCGAGGTGGGGGCGATCGTTGACGTAGTAGATCGGGGTGGTGACGTAGAACGCGGGGGTGGTGTCCCCGGTGCTGCTGGTGCTGTGGTCTGCAGTGGCCGCCATGGTCCGAAAGCTTAGTCGGGTGCGCGGACCGCCCTCGACCGGTCGCTCGGCGGGGACGGCCCGCGGGGGCCGGGGGCGTGCTCGGGGTCCGTCAGCGGGGCCGGTCGGTCACGCCGGTGCGGGCGCGCCGCTCCGTGCGACGGCACGCACCGGCCGCAGGGCCGCACGGCGGCGGGACCGCGCGGCGCACGCGGCCGTACGGTGCCGCCGCCGGACCGTCCGCCGCTCTCAGCCCCGCAGCCGCGCCCAGAACCGCGACCAGGCCCCGCCGCCCGCTCCGGGCGTCCGGACCGGGCGGGCCACCGCCGGACCGGCGGGCTCGCCGTGGTCCGCGTAGCCGGGCGCGTGCTGGCCGGTCCTCTCGGCGACGGCCACCCGGCCCTCGCGCATGATCCGCACGGTGTGGCCGCCGCAGCCCGGGCAGGTCGGCTTGAGCAGGGGCGACGGCACCCGGACACCGTTGGCGTGGTACTCGATCACGACGTGCCCGTCGCGGGCCACGTGGTGCTCGATGTCGTACGCCTGCTCCCACCCGTACCCGCAGCTCAGGCACGCGAAGGAGTAGGCCTCCCGGACGGTCTCGACGGGAGTCTGCGCCCGGCCGGTCGGGCCGGTGCCGCTCGTGCCGGGGTCGCTCAGGGCGTTGCCGCCGCGGGGGCTACCGATCGTCTCGCTCATAGCCGTCTCCCAGCGCCCGCCGGACGCTCGCCCGGCTGGGTCTTTCCATCCAGGAAATGCCCGGAACGTCCCCGGCGATGCCCGCCTTGTGAAGACTTGGAGGCGGGTTGGGAATCCCTATACGAAAGGGTGGGTCCTACCCGAAAACCTCGACCGAAGCTTCAGCTCGACGGGCGTTTACCGGGGCCTTCTCTCCAAGGTACGCGCCCCTCCGCCGGGCGGCACCCCCGTACCGGAGGGCCCCGTTCCCGCAGCTCAGCCCCGGCTCGGCCCCGCCCCGCCCGGGCCCCGCCCCGACCCCGGGGCTCCGCAGCCGGCCCGGCCCGGCCCGGGACCCACCCCGGTCCACCCGAACCCCGGCCCGGCCGACCACCACGCAGACCCCCGCCACCACGCAGACCCCGGCCACCGCTCAGGCCCCGGCGGCCGCCGCCTTCTTCGCCGCGACCACCGCGTCGAACACGTCCCGCTTGGGCAGCGCGAGCTCCGCCGCGACCGCCGCGATCGCCTCCTTGCGCCGCTCGCCGGCCTCCTCGCGGACCGCCACCAGCCGGGCCAGCTCGGCCGGGGTCAGCTCCTGCGGCGCGGCCGGCGGGGCTCCGGCGACCACGACCGTGATCTCCCCCCTCACGCCCTCGGCCGCCCAGGCCGCCAACTCGCCGATCGGCCCGCGCTTGACCTCCTCGTAGGTCTTGGTCAGCTCGCGGCAGACGGCGGCGGGGCGGTCGGCGCCGAACGCCTCGGCCATCGCGGCCAGCGCCTCGGCGATCCGGTGCGGGGCCTCGAAGAAGACCATGGTGCGCGGCTCGGCCGCGACGGTGGCGAGCTGCCGGGCCCGGTCCCCGGTCTTCCGGGGCAGGAAGCCCTCGAAGGTGAAGCGGTCCACCGGCAGTCCCGACAGGGCGAGCGCGGTGAGCACCGCGGACGGCCCGGGCACGGCGGTGACCTTGACGTCGGCGGCGACCGCGGCGGCGACCAGCCGGTAGCCGGGGTCGGAGACGGACGGCATCCCGGCGTCGGTGACCAGCAGCACCCGGGCGCCGCCGAGCAGTGCCTCGACCAGTTCGGGGGTCCGCCCGACCTCGTTGCCCTCGAAGTAGGAGAGGACCCGCCCGGCCGGGGTCACCCCGAGAGCCTGGGTGAGCCGGCGCAGCCGCCGGGTGTCCTCGGCCGCGATCACGTCCGCCGCGGCCAGCTCGGTGAGCAGCCGGGGCGGGGCGTCCGAGACGTCGCCGATGGGGGTGCCTGCCAATACGAGTACTCCTGTCACGTGCCCCATCCTTCCAGCAACGGCCCGCCCGGCGCTTTTGGTGACGATTCGGGCAGCTTCGGAGGGAGCCGTCCCGCACTCACGGAGCACCCCTACCATGTGGCGGATGAACGGCGACACGGCGGCGCAGACGCCCACTGGTACAGACCACACCGCGCGAGGTGACGTCGGCGTGCCGGTCCTGACGGACCAGCCGTCGCCCGCCCTGCCGTCCCCGCGCGAGGCCGACCGGGCACAAGGCCCCGGTTCCGGCCCCGCTCGGACCTCCGATCAGGACCCTGGCCCGGACACCGGTCGGGACCCCGACCAGGACCCCGGCCCCGGGCCCTCCCCGGCCGCCGACGACGCCGCCCGGGCTCCGCGCCCGGCCTGGCTGCGCGGCCTGGCCCGGTTCGGCTACGCCCCGGCGGCCGGGGCCGAGCAGACCGAGCGCCTGGTGCCGCCGATGCCGGACGGCCCGGGCGTGACGCCGAAGCGGGTCCCGTCCCCGCCGCTCCTGCTCCGACTGGGCATATCCCTGCCGGTGCCGCTCTGGTCCTGGCTCTGCCGCTGGGCGGGCTGGCTCGGCCCGCTCGCGGTGGCGCTGTTCGCCGGGCTGCTCCGGTTCACGAACCTCGGGCAGCCGCACGCGATCATCTTCGACGAGACGTACTACGCCAAGGACGCCTACGCGCTCTGGCACGGCGGCTACGAGATCAGCTGGCCGGAGAACGCCAACGAGCAGATCATGGCGGGCACGGGGGTCCCGTACCGGCCGAACCCCTCGTACGTGGTGCACCCGCCGGTCGGCAAGTGGATCATCGGCGCCGGTGAGCAGCTGTTCGGCATGAACCCCTTCGGCTGGCGGTTCGCGGTGGCGCTGCTCGGCACCCTCTCGGTGCTGATGGTGGCCCGGATCGCCCGCCGGCTCTTCCGCTCCACCCTGCTGGGCTGCGTGGCCGGGCTGCTTCTCGCGGTGGACGGCCTGCACTTCGTGCTCAGCCGGGCGGCGCTGCTGGACCTGGTGGTGATGTTCTGGATCCTCGCCGCCTTCGGTTTCCTGCTGCTGGACCGCGACCGCACCCGGGCCCGGATCGCGGCCCGGATCGGCGACTCCCCGGACGCCCTGCTCGCCCGCCGGCTCAACCTGGGCTGGCGCCCGTACCGGATCGCGGCCGGCGTCTGCGTGGGCCTGACCTGCGCGACCAAGTGGAGCGGCCTGTACGTGGCGGCCGCCTTCGGCCTGCTGACGGTGCTGTGGGACGCGGGTTCGCGCCGGCTGGCCGGCGCCGAGCGCCCCTACCTGTGGACGCTGGTGCGCGACGCGGTGCCCGCCTTCGTCTCGATCGTGGTCACCTCGGTGGTCGTCTACATCACCTCCTGGTGGGGCTGGTTCGCCAGCAGCACCGTCCCGAACCAGGGCGGCTACGGCCGGGACTGGGCGGTCGGCCGGTCGACCGACTACCCGTGGATCCCGGAGGGCCTGCGCGCGCTCTGGCACTACCACTCGACGGTCTACGACTTCCACACCCACCTGAGCGACCCGCACACCTACCAGTCGAACCCGTGGAGCTGGCTGGTGGTGGGCCGGCCGGTCTCGTTCTTCTACGAGTCCCCGAAGCAGGGCCAGGCCGGCTGCACGGTGAGCGAGTGCGCCCGCGAGGTGCTGGGCATCGGCACCCCGCTGCTCTGGTGGACCGGCGCCATCGCCCTGGTCTACTGCCTGTGGCGCTGGGCGGTCCGGCGCGACTGGCGGGCCGGCGCGGTGCTGTGCGGCCTGGCGGCCGGGTACCTCCCCTGGTTCGTCTACCAGCAGCGGACGATCTTCCTGTTCTACGCGGTCTGCTTCGTGCCGTTCCTGGTGCTCGCGGTGACCATGCTGATCGGTGCCCTGATCGGGCCCGCCGGGGCCTCCAGGGACCGCCGGATCATCGGCTCGGCCGGCGCCGGCCTGGTGATCCTGCTGATCATGTGGAACTTCCTCTTCTTCTACCCCCTGTACACGGGCGAGACGATTCCGATGGACGACTGGCGGCAGCGGATGTGGTTCAACACCTGGATCTGACGGGTCCCGCCGGGGGGCGGGGAGGGTACCGGAGTGGTGGGCGACACGTACCAGATCCGTCACAAGACCCCGGCGTTTCGTCGGCGCACCGAGTTCGGCTGCCTAGGCTGGGCACCGAACGCGCATCCGGCCACCTCCGGCTGCGGCCGATCGCCTGACCCTTGGGGGAGCAGCACCATGCGCAGTGGCGCGAAGACCGGCATCATCACCGGCGTGGCCGTCGCCATGCTGGCGGCGGGCGGCTACGGGGCCTACAGCCTCGTCGGCGACTCGGGCGACTCGAAGGAGTCACCCGCCAAGAAGCCGCGCACGGTGGTCGCCGAGCCCCCCAGCGCGGAGCAGGCGGCGGCCGGGGCCAAGGACTTCCTGGCGGCCTGGGCCGCGGGCGACATCGCCAAGGCGGCCTCGCTCACCGACGACCCGGCGACCGCCACCACCGCGCTGACCGCCTTCCGGGACCAGGTGAAGCCGAGCGGACTGACGCTCGCCCCGGCCGGCCCGGCCACCCCGGCGGCGTTCGCCTCGGCGACCGGCACGCCCTCCCCGGGCGCCAAGCCCTCGGCCCCGGCCGCCGGCACCACGGCGCCGGCCACCCCGGCCGCGGACTCGCCGTCGGCGGCCGCGACCCCGGCGCCCGAGGGCGTGCTGATGGGCTTCAAGGCCCGTGCCGAGTTCGAGGGCACCAACCGGGTCTGGGACTACAACGGCTTCCTCAGCGTCGTGAAGATGTCCGACGACACCCCGGCCGTGCACTGGGCTCCGACGGTGCTGCACCCGCACCTGGCCCCCGGCGAGGTGATCGCGGTCCAGCCGGTGCTGGCCCCGCCCGGCAACGTGGTGGACCGCAACAACAAGGCGCTGAACAGCCCCTCGATCACCGCGGCGCTGATCACCGAGGCGCAGGCGAAGGTCCAGAAGCTCCTGGCGGACCAGAACAAGGCGCAGGAGGACGCGGGCAGCGGTGTGGTGATCACCAACCCGGCCGACCCGAACGCCGCCGCCGACCGGCTGTTCACCATCGTCGAGCCCAAGCCGGCCAAGCCGTTCAAGCTGACGATCGACGCCACCCTGCAGGCGGCCGCCGAGAAGGCGATGACCGACCTCGGGGGCAAGAAGGGTTCGATCATCGCCATCGAGCCCAGCACCGGCCAGATCCTGGCCTTCGCCAACTCGCTCGCGACCGGCCAGAACCGGGCGTTCCAGGGGCAGCTCGCCCCGGGCTCCACGATGAAGATCGTCACCTCGGCCGCGCTGCTGGAGGCCGGGATCAACCCGGACACCGTGGTGCCGTGCCCGGCGAAGAGCAGCAACCCGCAGGCGATCCCGAACTCCTTCAAGGAGGTGTACCCGAACAACACCCTCCAGCAGGACTTCATGATGTCCTGCAACACCGCCTTCATCGACCAGGGCCTGGCCAGCCTCAAGCCGGGTGCGCTGACCACCACCGCGAAGGACGTCTTCGGCCTCGGCCTGAACTGGCAGACCGGTCTGCGCAGCAGCGACGCCCAGGTGCCGGACGCCGGCACCAACAAGGACGAGCAGGCCATGCAGTCGATCGGCCAGGGCAAGGTCCAGATGAACCCGCTGGCCATCGCCTCGGTGGCGGCCACCGTGCAGAGCGGCACCTTCAAGCAGCCGATCCTGGTCGCCGAGCTGCCGCAGCAGAAGGCCGCCCGCGACCTCTCCCCCGACGCCGCCGCGAAGCTGAAGGCGATGATGGCGGCCACCGCCAAGGACGGCACCGCCAAGGACGTGATGGCCGGGATCTCGGACAACGCCGGCGCCAAGACCGGTTCCGCCGAGGCGACCGGCATCACCACCACCAACAGCTGGTTCACCGCGTTCCGGGGCAACCTCGCCGTCGCCGCCGAGGTCGAGGGCGGCGGTCACGGGGTCGACGCGGCCGGTCCGGCGGTCGCCTCCATCATCAAGGCGGCCGGCAACCGCTGAGTCCCGCCCCCCGGTCCCGGCTCCCGGAGCCCGCCCCGCCCGCGCGCCTCAGCGTCCGGGCAGGGCGGGTTCCGGCCGGGCCAGCAGGCAGCCGGCCGGGACGGGTGGCCGGGAGCTCCAGCGCCGGGCCGCCAGCCGGGGCCAGATCACCAGGACGGCCGGCAGCGCCAGGTACCCGAACCGCCCGGCCGGGGCCAGCATGAACGCGATCGCCAGGCCCGCCGCCAGCAGGTCGGCGGCGGCGATCGCGGAGACCGGCGGCCGGGCCAGCAGCCAGACCGTCACGCCGAGGCCGCCCACCGTCAGCAGCACCAGCGAGGCGGTGTGCCCGGTCGGCCCGAACCCGGCCAGCACCTTGCCCGGCAGCGGGCTGCCGGCCGGGGTCTGGATCGCGGTCAGTCCGAGGGGGAAGCGCACCACCTGCTCGCGCAGCTCGTCGGCCCGGGCCAGGACGAACGGGGCCATCACCGCGAGCCCGGTGCCGAGCGCGGTGATCCCGGCCCGGCCGGCCGGCCGCCGCCCGTAGAGCCGCCAGAGCAGCAGGACGGCCACCGGCAACGCCGGCCAGACCGTCCACTTCAGGGTGCCGGCGAGCGCCAGCACCAGCCCGGCGGCGATGGTCCGGTCCCGCTCGGCCAGTGCCATGGCGAGACAGCAGAGCCCGATCAGCGGCAGGTCCACCCCGCCGCCCACCAGGGCCAGCGCGACCAGCGGCGAGGCGGTGAGCACGGTCAGCGGCAGCAGCGGCGCCCGGTCCCGCGAGGGCCGCAGCAGCCGCCAGCCGGCCAGCAGGCAGACCACGAAGGCCAGCGCGAACCAGATCCGGGCGTCCCCGGCCAGCCGCGCCACCGCGTTGCCGTCGCCGAGCACGGCGCGCGGCACGCCGAACAGCGCCATTCCCGGCAGGTAGGGGTTGTAGTCGGTGACCACCACGGGGTGCGGCAGGTACGGGCTGCCGGTGGTGAACAGCAGGTGCGCCGAGCGTTCGACCACCATGACCTCGGACTGGTGCCGCCCCTGGAGGGAGAGCACGGCCAGCGGCACCAGGACGGCGCCCACCAGGGCGACCGCGGCCGCGGTCCGGGCGGCGGCGCGGCGCGGGAGGATCATGCAGAGCAGTCCGGCGAGCAGGTAGGAGGGCGCGGCGACGGCGCCCCAGAGCCGCTGGTTGGGCAGGTCCGAGACGACCGGGAAGGCGGCGGCCCAGCCGGCCGCGATCAGGCAGCCGAGCAGCTGGACCCCGCGGTGCCCGGCGGTCCGGGCCGGATTCAGCCGATCGGGCGGTGCCTGGACACCGCCCCCGCCACGCTGGCGGGGGAACGGGCGGGGGGCGAGGCCGGCACGCAGGCGACCGCGTCCGGCCGGGGGGACCGCCGGGGAGACCGCCGGGCCGGGGGATGCCGGGGCGCCGCCCCGGCCGGTGAAGCGGCCGCGCGGGCGGGAGTGGCCGGGCGTGCGGGTGCTCACCATGGTGGAAGGTTAGGGCCGGGGGCCGCACCCTGTCGCCATGTCTGCGACGCCGGTGTCCGCGGGTACGAACGGGGCCGCCCGGGGGACGGAACCCCCGGACGGCCCGGTCCTCTGCTCACAGGGGTCAGCCGGCCTTCGTGCCGGTCGACCGCCCCGGGCCGGCCGGCTGCCCGGCCCGCTCCAGCTTGGAGTGCTTGATGCTGTAGCCGAAGTACACGACCACCGCGACGACCAGGGCGATCGCACCCGCCCGGAACGTGTCGGCGTGCAGGCCGGTGATCAGGTAGACGCAGAAGCCGACGCTGATCAGCGGGACGACCGGGTAGCCGGGCACCCTGAAGCCGCGCGGCAGGTCGGGCTGGGTGCGACGCAGGATGATCACGCCGATCGAGACCACCGAGAACGCGATCAGGGTGCCGAGGCTGGTGATGTCCGCCAGCACGTGGAGCGGGATGAACGCGGCCAGCGCGCCGACCCCGATGCCGACCACGATGGTGTTCCAGACCGGGGTGCCGGTCCGCGGCGAGAGCTGGGCGAAGCGCTTGGGGAGCATCCCGTCGCGGCCCATCGAGTACAGGATGCGGGTCTGGCCGTAGATCACCACGAGGGTGATCGAGAAGATCGAGATGATCGCGCCGATCGCGAAGACCATCGCGGGCCAGCTCTGGCCGGTGATGTCCTGCAGGATCTGGGCGAGGCCCGCCTCCTGGCCGTCGAACTTCTCCCAGGGCTGGGCGCCGATGCCGGCCACCGCCACCAGGATGTACAGCACGGTGACCACGACCAGCGAGATGATGATCGCCATCGGCAGGGTGCGGCGCGGGTTCTTGACCTCCTCACCGGCGGTGGACACGGCGTCCAGGCCGATGAAGGAGAAGAAGATGCTGGAGGCCGCGACCTGCACGCCGCCGATGCCCAGCGGCATGAACGGGGTCAGGTTGCCGGAGTGGAAGCCGGTCAGCGCGACGCAGATGAAGAGCACCAGGATGAGGAGCTTGACGGCCACCATCGCCGCGTTGACCTTCACCGACTCGCTGACGCCGCGGATCAGCAGGAAGCAGACCATCGCGACCAGCAGCAGCGCGGGCAGGTTGAACCAGTGGCCGTCACCGGGGGCGCCGGAGAGCGCCTCGGGGATCTCGAACCCGAAGGCCAGGTCGAAGAACTTGTTGAGGTACTCGGCCCAGCTGACCGCGATGGCCGAGGCGGAGACCCCGTACTCCATCAGCAGGCAGATGCCGACGCCGAAGGCCACGCCCTCGCCGAGGGTGGCGTAGGCGTAGGAGTAGGACGATCCGGAGACCGGGATCGCGGAGGCCATCTCGGCGTAGCAGAGCGCGGTCAGGCCGGCGGTGACGGCGGCGATCACGAAGGACAGGATGACGGCCGGGCCGGCCGAGGGCACCGCCGTGCTGAGCACGAAGAAGATGCCGGTGCCGATGGTGGCACCGATGCCGATCGCGGACAGCTGCCAGAGTCCGATCGAGCGGCGCAGGTGGATGCCGGAGCGTCCGCCCTCCTCGGGCGCTCCGGCGGGCAGGCCGTCGCGGCCTTCGCTCTCGGCGATCAGGGTGGAGACGGGCTTGCGCCTCAGGAGGCGCGCACCGAGGGTGTTGCTGGCCAAAACGAGGGTCCTTCTAGGCGAGGGAGGGTGTCCTAGCGGTCGGTCACTCGACGCGCCACGGGGTGCCATCGGGGACCAACCGAACAAAGATGGGACAGTACCCCGCGAAAGCACCAGTGTCGCAAACGAACAGTCCCGCGCCGCGCATTGTACGAACCGTCGCATCGGCATGTACAAACCGGACACTTCGCAAACGGCGGATCTGCCATCGAGCGGATAAAGCAGCAGGTCGGACGGGTCGGTAACGGTCTCACCGGGCGAGCACCGCCTGCATCACCGCCCGGGCGACCGGCGCCGCCAGCCCGCCGCCCGTGACATCGGTGGCGTCACTGTCCGCGATCACCACGGCGACCGCCACCGGCGGCACCCCGTCCGAGTCGGCCGGTGCGGCCCAGGAGATGAACCAGGCGTACGGCGTCCCGCTGTTGTCCGGCCCGTTCTGGGCGGTACCGGTCTTGCCGCCGACCACCGCTCCGGCGATCCGGGCGTTCCGGCCGGTGCCCTTCTCCACCACGTCGGTCATCAGCCGCCGCACCTGCCCGGCCGTCGCCGGACTCATCGCCCGCCGGTACACGGACGGCTCCATCAGCTGCACAGCGGTGCCGTCGCTCCTCGTCAGCTTCTCCACGAGCTGCGGACGCATCACCGTGCCGTCGTTGGCCACCCCGGCCGCGACCATCGCCATCACCAGCGGAGTGGCGGCGGTGTCGAACTGCCCGATCGAGGAGAGCGCCAGCTGCGCCTCGTCCATCCGGGTGTCGAAGTTCGAGCGGGCCGCCCTGACCGGGGTGTCCAGCCCGGCGTCGTTGAAGCCGAAGGCCTCCGCCATCGCCGTCATCCGCTCCAGCCCGACCTGGACCCCGAGGTGGCCCAGCACGCTGTTGCAGCTGAGGACCATCGCGGTGGCCAACGACTGCCCGGGTTCGTCGCAGGCCCGGGTGTCGTTGACCAGCGGCGTGGTGGTGCCCGGCAGGACGTACGGGAAGGGCGTGTCGGTCGGCGCGTCGACGTCGGTGACCACGCCGCCCTCCAGCGCCGCGGCCGCGGTCACCACCTTGAAGGTCGAGCCGGGCGGGTACGTCTGCCGCAGCGCCCGGTTGAGCATCGGCTGACCGGCGTCGGCCTGCAGCCGGTTCCAGGCCTCCCGGTCGTCGGCCGAGGCGCCCGCGAAGCTCCCCGGGTCGTACGACGGGGTGGAGGCCAGCGCCAGGATCCGCCCGGTGGCGGGCTCGATCGCGGCGACGGCGCCCTTCTGCCGGCCCAGTCCCCGCATCGCGGCCTGCTGGGCGGCCCGGTCGACGGTGGTGTGGACGTCCCCGCCGGGGTTCCGCCGGCGCGCCACCGCGTCCCAGACCGCCCAGCTCGCCAGCCGGGTGTCGGTGCCGGAGAGCAGCTCGTCCTCGGTCCCCTCCAGCTGGGTGTTGCCGTAGGCCTGCGAGGAGTAGCCGGTGACGGCCGCGTACGTCGGGCCGTCGGTGTAGGTGCGCTTGTAGTCGTAGCGCCCACCGGTCGGCACGGAGCCGGTGACCGGTTCGGCGCCCACCAGGATGTCGCCGCGCGGCTGCGAGTAGCGCTCGACGGTGAGCCGCTGGTTGGCGCTGTTGTGGTTCAGCTCCTCGGCCCGGAAGACCTGCACCCGGGTGGCCTGGACGCAGAGCGCCACGATCAGCAGCAGGCAGAAGGTGCCGGCCCGGCGGCCGGTGACGGAGATCCCCGGCAGGCCCTGCGGCCCGTCGCCGCGACCGCCGCCGGAGCGGTCGCCGGAACGGCCGCGCGCCATCAGGCCTCCTCGGGGGCGGGCCGCCGGGCGGTGTCGCTCATCCGCACCAGCAGCGCGACGATGATCCAGTTGGTGACCACCGAGGAACCGCCCTGGGCGACGAACGGCAGCGTCATCCCGGTCAGCGGGATGAGGGCGAGCACCCCGCCCGCCACCACGAACACCTGGAGGCCGACGATCGCCGCCAGCCCGATCGCCAGCAGCCGCCCGAACGGGTCCCGCAGCGCGATCCCGGTCCGGAACCCGCGGGACACCAGCAGCGCGTACACCAGGAGGAGCGCGATCAGCCCGGTCAGTCCGAGCTCCTCGCCGATGGTCGCGAGGATGAAGTCGGACTTGGCGGCGAAGCCGATCAGCGCCGAGTACCCGTTGCCCAGCCCGGTGCCGAGCTCCCCGCCCCAGGCGAAGGCGAACAGCGACTGGGCGATCTGGTTGGCCCCGCGCCCGGCGGCGATCGAGCCGAGCGGGTCCAGCCAGTCCTCGACCCGGCTGTGCACGTGCGGCGAGAGCCAGCCCACCCCGACCGCGGCGACCGCGGCCAGGAACAGCCCGATGACGATCCAGCCGGTCCGCGCGGTCGCCACGTACAGCATCACCACGAAGAGGCCGAAGAAGAGCAGCGAGGTGCCGAGGTCGGTCTCCAGCACCAGCACGCCGACGAACGCCGCCCAGATCACCAGGACGGGGGCGAGCACCCGTCCCGGCGGCAGCCGGAACCGCCGGACCCGCCGCCCGGTCAGCGCCAGCGCGTCCCGGTGCACCGCCAGGTAGGCGGCGAAGAAGACCGCCAGCAGGATCTTGGCGAACTCGCCCGGCTGGAAGGAGAGCGGACCCAGCGTGATCCAGATCCGCGAGCCGTACACCGGCGGGAAGAAGATCGGCAGCACCAGCAGGACCAGGGCCGCCAGCGCCCCGATGTACGCGTAGCGCTGCAGCCGCCTGTGGTCCCGCAGCAGGAGCACCACCAGGATGAACAGGCCCACCCCGAGCGCCGACCAGAGCAGCTGGGCGGGGGCCGCGTTGCCCGGCGTGGAGCGGTCCAGCCGGTAGATGACCACCAGTCCGACGCCGTTCAGCAGCACCCCGATCGGCAGCGGCAGCGGGTCGGCGTACGGCGCCCTCCAACGGACCGCGGCGTGCGCCAGCAGGGCGAGCACCCCGAGCGCGGCCCCGTACTCGCCCGCGTCCGCGGGCACCGTGCCGTCGACGTTGAGGCCGACCTCGGCGTAGCCGAGGACGGCGGTCAGCACCGCGGCGAGGACCAGCGCGAGTTCGGTGTTGCGCCGGGTCCGCACCGTCCGGCGCGGCCGGCCGGCGGTTCTCGTCACGGCGGAGGGTGTCGCCACGGACCGTCCTGGGTGTCGATCTGCGGGATGTCCTGCTGCGGGTCGTCCTGCTGCGCGGTCGCCCCGGTGCGGACCGGCGGGGCGCGGCGGACCGGCGTGTGACGATCGGGGCGGACGGGCGACGGGCCCGTCCGCCCCGACGTGAGCGGCTGGTCAGGTGGGGTCCGGCCCCTCCGGAGGGGGCTCAGACCGAGGCCGGTGCGGCGTTCCCCCGGGCCGCCTCGACGGTCGCCTTCAGCTCGGCCTCGGCGGCCGCCGAGAGCGAGGTCTGGATGATCTTGCCCCCGAACCGGGCCAGCTCGGGGACGACCTTGTCGGCGGTGGCCTTGCGGACCAGCAGGAACACCGCGGCGGTGCCCGGCTGGAGGTGCTCGCCGACCTGGCGCATGAAGTCGTCGTCCACCCCGATGTCGGTGGAGGCGCCGACCGCGGCCCCGGCCGCGCCGCCGACCGCCGCACCGAGGAACGGCATGAAGAACAATAGACCGATCACACCGCCCCAGAGCGCCCCCGAGGCGGCTCCCGCGCCGGTGGTGCTCACCTGCTGGTGCAGCTTGATCCTGCCGTCCTCACGGCGCTCGACGACGACCGCGTCCTCCAGCTCGATCAGCTTCTGCGTCTGCAGTCCGACCGCCGCGCTGCGCACGGCCTGGGCGGTCGCCAGATCCGGATAGGCGATCGCGAAGAGGTTGCTCACGTGCGGGTCCTTCCCTCAGTCGGACGTGCCGGCCGGGCCCGGGCGCCGGTACGGCGGCCCCCTCGGCCCGCTCGTCACCCTAACGGGCACTATCCATGTTTATCGGTTCATCCGTCCGGTGTGTCACGTATTGCCCGCCCACCGTCCGGTCCGCCACCCGGTGCACCCGCCCCGGCCCCGCCCCCTCCCCCGCACGACCCGGCGCACGCCCGGGCACCCCCGCCACCGATCACCCACCGGCGCCCGCGAGTTCGCGCCGGAGTCCGGCCCCCCGCGCACTGGACCGTGTTGGCCACGGGGAACTGATGATCCCTAGGATCGGCGGGTGACTACCGGACGACGACCGAAGGCCAGGCTCGGCAGCCTGCTGGCCGCCCTGGCGATAACGGGCGGGGCGCTGCTCAGCGGCCTGCCAGCCCATGCCGACGAACCATCAGCCGGCTCCGCCGGCAAGGAAGCCCCCCGGGTCGACCTGGTCCTGGATGTCAGCGGCTCCATGCGGGAAGCCGACATCCAGGGCAAGAGCCGCATCGCGGTGGCCCAGCAGTCGCTGAACGAGGTGATCGACGCCCTGCCGGCCGAGACCGACTTCGGCATCCGCACCCTCGGCGCCACCTACCCCGGCAACGACAAGGCCCAGGGCTGCCTGGACACCAAGCAGCTCTTCCCCGTCGGGAAGACCAACAAGACCGAGGCCAAGACGGCGGTCGCCACCCTGCGCCCCACCGGCTGGACCCCGATCGGCCTGGCCCTGCGCGGCGCGGCCGAGGACCTCGGCAAGGGCGAGACCACCCGCCGGGTGGTGCTGATCACCGACGGCGAGGACTCCTGCGCCCCGCCCGACCCCTGCGACGTCGCCCGTGAACTCGCCGCCCAGGGCATCCACCTGGTGATCGACACCCTCGGTCTGGCCCACGACGACAAGACCCGCCAGCAGCTGCTCTGCATCGCCAACGCCACCGGCGGCACCTACACCGACGTGCGCACCCAGGAACAGCTCACCGACAAGGTGAAGCAGCTGGTCGACCGCTCCAACGACACCTACACGGTCGCCCCGGTGAAGACCGCCGGCACCGACCGGTGCGAGTCCGCGCCGGTCCTCGCCCCCGGCGTCTACAGCGACCGCGAGAAGTTCTCCGAGCACCGCGTGTACCGCGTCCCGGTCAAGGCCAGCCAGGAGCTCCGCGCCTCGGTCAGCGTCGCACTGGACCGCCCGGTGGCCCGCGACTACGGCGTCCTGCTCCAGGCCACCAGCACCACCGGCCAGGAACTGGTCCGCGGCACCGACGCCGGGAGCGGCCGCACCGACGTGATCTCCACCGGCCTGCGCTGGTCCACCGACGACTCCAAGGGCTACGCGACCGCGAGCCCGTCCGCCTCGCCGAGCGGGAAGCCGGAGACCACCGTCTGCCTGGTGATCACCAACTCGCTGGCCGCCCAGCCCGGCGTCGCCGCCGACCCCGGCCTGCCGCTGGAGCTGACGGTCGACCTGACCGCGGCCTCGCCCGCCCCGGACGGCCCGGCGATGGGGCTCGGCCGCGGCTGGATCCTGCTGCTCGTGCTCACCCTGGCCGGCCTCGTGGCCGGTCTGCTGTTCGGTTGGATCGCCCGCTGGCGGATCGCTGTCTGGCAGGAGAACTGACCATGGCCCACTCGACGACCCGTACCCGGCTCCGCGCCGCGGTGGCCGCGCTGGCCGTGCTCCCGGCACTCGCCTTCGCGACCCCGGCGGCCTCCGCCGCCTCGCCCTCCCCGAGCGCGAGCGGCACCCCGGCGCCGGCCAACAAGGCCGGCACCTCCTTCCTGACCGCCGTCAACCTGGCCCCCGGCCAGGACGCCGCCGTCGCCGCCTCCACCGGTGACTACCTGTACTGGGCGTTCGGCGCCGCCGAGGGCCAGACCGCGACCGTCGGCCTGACCGTCACCCTGCCCCCGTCCGCGGACCGCCACGGCCCGCAGACCTGGAGCGTCGAGGTGTTCGACGGGCTGCGCCGCCGCCAGTCCTGCACCGCCGGCACCCAGAACGCGACCGCCGAGCAGGCCACCGCCTCGCTCGCGCTCAGCTGCACCCTGCGGGAGGTCCGCTCCTGGGCCGAGCCGTGGTCCGGCGACCCGCTGCCCGGCACCTACTACGTCCGGCTCTCGGTCGCCGACGCCCAGCAGACGGACCTCGGCCTGGCCGCCTCGGTCCAGCTGCACGTGGCGGCCAAGGGCGACGCCGACAACGCCCAGCCGGAGGGCGGCGAGCTCAGGGCCCCGCTGGTCCCGCCGGCCGGCGGCGGCGCCGCGACCGCCAAGGCGGCCGCACCCGAGGAGCCCGAGGACCACTGGTACACCGGCTGGTTCTCCGGTTGGAACAGCCGCTGGTTCTGGACCCTGGCCGGCGGCGTCCTGGCCGCCCTGGCCGGCGTCGCGGGCTACACCCTCACCCGGCACCCGCGCGGCCGCCGTCCCGCCCGCTACGGCTCGGTGCCGCCGCAGTCCGGCGCCCCGCAGCCGGGCCCGTACGCCGGCTCCGGCCAGTCCTGACGGAGCCCGCCCCCGAGGGCCGGCCGGAGCACCCGCTCCGGCCGGCCCTCGGCCGTTGCGCCACCCCCGGCGGGCCGCCGGGCGTCCCTGCCGCACGAACCCTAGGCTCGACCCGTGACCTCGCGGCCGGACGGCAGGATCGTGGTCGGCGTGGACGGCTCCCGGCTCTCCCGCGCCGCCGTCCGCTGGGCCGTCCGGCTGGCCGCCCTCACCGGCGGCCCGCTGGAGGCGGTGGCCGTCTGGGAGTTCCCGCTGCCGCAGGACGAGCACGGCACGGTCCCGCCCCCGCTGGACGGCTTCGAGTCCGAGCGCCACGCCGCCAGGATCCTCGACGAGACCCTGGCCGCGGCCCTCTCCCCCGGTACGGCCGTCCGCCGGCTGCTCCCGGCCGGTCTCCCCGGCCCCACCCTGGTGGCCGCCGCGCGGGGCGCCACCGCACTGGTCGTCGGTTCCCGGGGGCGCTCCGCCCCGCCCGGCGCCCCGCTCGGCAGCGTGGCCCTCCACTGCGTCGACCGCGCCCCCTGCACCGTGGTCGTCGTCCGGGAGTGATCCGTCTCACAGGGCGCCCGCCGCGGCACCCCGGCCGCCGCGCGCCGTGCGGCTGACGCCCCGTCGATCCGCGTCCCCCCGCAACGCAGAAGTCCCGCCCGGTCGATGACCGGGCGGGACTTCCGTTGGGTGGAGCTGAGGGGATTCGAACCCCTGACCCCCTCGATGCGAACGAGGTGCGCTACCGGACTGCGCCACAGCCCCAACGAGATGAAACTCTAGCACCTTTCGGAGGGGGCTCGTGACCACCCCCGGACGGCGGCCCAGGTCGGGGGCGCCGCGGCACCCCCGACCGGTCACTCGTTGGCCGCGCGGGGCCGGACCTCCGGGGCCGGGGGCTCGGCGTACTGGTCGAAGAGCGGGGTGTTGCGGGCCTCGGCCGGGCGGCCCGCGCTCCAGGTGCCGGGGGCGGACAGGTCGAGGCCGCGGCTGACCCGGGGCGCCACCGGCGCGGTCACGTAGGTCGGCAGCGGGACGGGCACCGGCTCCCAGGAGTCCGGACCGGCCGCACCGCGCTCGCGCATGCCGTCGACCCACTCCTCGTGCTCGGTCGCCTCGGCGACGGCCGAGGCCGAACCGGGGGCCCCGGCGGTCGCCCGGACGGCGTCGGCGTCGGTGGCCAGCCGCAGGTGCGGGCGGCCGCGCCCGGCGGGCGCCTCGGGCTCCGGCTCGGCGGCGGGGGCCTCGGCGGCCGCCCGGGCGGCCTCGGCCCGCTGGTGCTCGCGCTTGCGCAGCCGCTCGGCGGCCTGGGCCGCCCGCACCCGGTCGAGCTTCACGGCGTACCGCTGCCGCTCCAGCCGCCGCAGGTGCCCGATGTAGAGGGTGAGGAGGGCCGCCGGGACGGCGGGGACCCAGAGGAAGGCCAGTCCGGCCACCGCCGCGACCACCGCGCCGACGGCGAAGGCCAGGAAGAGGACGGTGACCATCCGGCGCCGCCGGGCCAGTAGCCGGGCCCGGCGCTCGACGCCGCCGCTCGTGGCCGCGGACCGCCCCTCGGCCCGGTCGGCCGGACGGGGCGCCGGCCGGTCCGCCGGTCCGTCCTCGGCCGCGGCTCCGTCCGGAGGTCCGGCGTCGGGCCCGGCGTCGGGGTCGTCGGCGGCGCCGCCGGAGGGGTCGCCGACCGCGGCCGCGTCCCGTCCGGGAGGGCCGTCGTCGCTGCTCTGCTCGTCGTCACGCGGTTCGTCGCTCAGGGCCCGGGACGCCCGCCGCTCCAGCGCCGAACGCCCGGCCAGCAGGCGGATGGCGGTGCTGAAGCGTTCCGTCGGGCGCGCCTCGTTGAGCTCGTCCTGCCTGCGGAGCCACATCGGCACCAGATAGGCGGCCCAGGCCCCTACGATGACGGCGTAGATAAGGCCGCTACTGCTCACGTTTCACACCGTACGGGCGCGGGGGAAGGCCTGGTAGCAATTTGGCACGGCGTGTCGTGTGATCAAGCTGATTCTCCGACTATTTTGCCGGTATTTGTGCCCGTCCGTCGCCGGGCCGATGCCATATCGATATTTCTTTCGAACATGTATTCAATTTCTCGGACGCCGACTCGAACTGAGGGTCCGCCAGCGGTCCAGCATCCCCTCCGGCACCTCGTCGGCGGTGAGCGCGAACACCAGGTGGTCCCGCCAGTCGCCGTCGATGTGCAGATAGCGCGGGCGCATTCCCTCCGAGCGGAAGCCGAGCTTTTCCACCACCCGCCGGCTCGGGGTGTTCTCCGGACGGATGCAGACCTCGATCCGGTGCAGACCGAGGCCGCGGAAGCAGTGGTCGACCGAGAGCGCGACCGCGGTCGGCATGATGCCCCGCCCGGCCACCGCCTCGTCGATCCAGTAGCCGACGTTGGCCGAGCACATCGAGCCCCAGGTGATGCCGCCGACCGTCAGCTGGCCGACCAGCCGGCCCTTGTACAGCACGACGAAGGGCAGCATCCGGCCCGCCGAGGCCTCGCCGCGCAGGTAGCGGACCATCTGCCGGTAGGTCGGGCGCGAGCCCGCGCCGTGGGCCGCCGGGCCCGGTGGCACGGTCGCCTCCCAGCGCCGCAGCCAGTCCCGGTTGCGGCGGCTGACCTCCTGCCAGTCGCGCTGGTCGCGGGCCCGGATCGGGCGCAGCGCGACGTCCCCCTCGTGGAGCTCTACCGGCCAGCCGGCGTTCAGTGCGCTCTCCCGGAAGCTGGTGCGTCGGGCCGGGGGTGGTCGCCGCCGGCCAGCTGGTCGACGGCGTGCGCGAGCAGCGGCTCCAGGACGGCCAGACCGTCCCTGACGCCGCCGGTCGAGCCCGGCAGGTTGACGATCAGGGTACGTCCGGCGAGGCCGGCCAGCCCGCGGGAGAGCGCCGCGGTGGGCACCTTGTCCCGCCCGTACGCCCGGATCGCCTCGGGGATGCCGGGGATCTCGCGGTCGAGCACGCGCGCCGTCATCTCGGGGGTGAGGTCCGTCGGCGAGATGCCGGTGCCGCCGGTGGTCAGCACCACGTCGTACCCGGCCGCTACGGCCTCGCGCAGGGCGGCCTCGACCGGTTCGCCGTCCGGGACGACCCGGGGGCCGTCGGCGGCGAAGCCCATCCCGCGCAGGCCGGCGACGAGCAGCGGGCCGCCCTTGTCCTCGTACACGCCGGCCGAGGCGCGGTTGGAGACGGTGACGGCCAGCGCCCTCACGCGGACGCCCCGGGTGCCGACCAGTCCCCGCTCTTGCCGCCGGTCTTGCTGAGCACCCGGACGGACTCGACGGCGGCGCCCTTGTCGACGGCCTTGACCATGTCGATCACGGTCAGCCCGGCCACCGCGACGGCGGTCAGCGCCTCCATCTCGACGCCGGTCCGGTCGGTGGTCCGCACGGTGGCGGTGATCTCCACCGCGTCGTCGGCCACGGTGAGCTCGACCTCGACGCCGGAGACGGCGATCGGGTGGCAGAGCGGGATCAGCTCGGGCGTCTTCTTGGCGCCCATGATCCCGGCGATCCGGGCCACGGCCAGCGCGTCGCCCTTGGGGACGCCCTCGCCGCGGAGCAGCTCGACCACCCGGGGGGCGACCCGGACCCGGCCCGCCGCGACCGCGGTGCGCGCGGTGACGGCCTTCTCGGAGACGTCGACCATCCGGGCGGCGCCCTGCTCGTCGACGTGGGTGAGGCCGACAGGGGTGCGGCGGTCGCCGGGTGGTGAGGTGGTCACGGGTGGCTCCAGGGGGCGCGCAGGTCGAATACCGCGCTACCGTACCCCCCGCTCCGGCCGGTGCGTGGGACGGGCCGCGCCGATGAGACGGGCCGTCCCGCCACGGGTCGGGGCGGGCCCCGCGGAGCCTCCGGGCGCCGGGCGCCGGGGTTCAGCCGCCGAGCAGGACCACGTCCACCGCGCTGCCCGCGGCCAGTTCGGTGACGTCCTCGGGGACGGTGATCAGGCAGTCCGCCCGGGCCAGCGCGCCGACCAGGTGCGATCCCGCGCCGCCGACCGGCTCCACCACGCCGTCCGCCGCCGAGTACCGGCCGCGCAGGAACTGCCGCCGTCCGGCGGGCGAGCGCAGCGCCACCGGGCAGACGGCCCGGACCACCGGGCGGTGCACGTCGTCGGCGCCGAGCATGGTCCGGATCGCCGGGCGGACGAACAGCTCGAAGGAGATGTACGCGCTGACCGGGTTGCCGGGCAGCGCCATCAGCGGCACCCCGGCGCCGGGGCCGATCCGGCCGAAGCCCTGCGGCTTGCCGGGCTGCATCCGCAGCCGGCGGAAGTCCACCCCGCCGTACTCGGCGAAGACCTCCTTGACCACGTCGTAGGCGCCCACGCTGACGCCGCCGCTGGTGACGATCAGGTCGGCCCGGCCCAGCTGGTCCTCCAGGACGGCGCGCAGCCGGGCCGCGTCGTCGGGGACGCCGCCGACCCGGTAGGCGATCGCGCCGGCGTCGAGGGCGGCGGCGGTGAGGGTGAAGCTGTTGGAGTCGCCGATCTGCCCGGGACCGACCGGCTCGCCGGGCTGGACCAGTTCGCTCCCGGTGGAGAGCACCACGACCCGGGGGCGCGGGCGGACGGTCACGGTGGGCCGGCCGACGGCGGCGAGCAGGCCGAGCTGGGTGGGGCCGAGGCGGGTGCCCGCGGTCAGCACCCGGGTGCCGGCGGCGACGTCGCTGCCGCGGCGGCGGATGTGGGCGCCCTCGGCGACCGGGCGCAGCACCCGGACCTCCTCGTCCTCCACCGGCGCGGTCATCGCGTCGGCGGCGAGGCCGGTGCCGGAGCCGCCGTCGGTCCACTCGACCGGGGCGACGGCCTGGGCGCCGGGCGGGACGGGGGCGCCGGTCATGATCCGGGCGGCCTGGCCGGGGCCGACGACGGGGAGCTCGTCCGCTCCGGCGGCGATGTCACCGACCACGGCGAGCACCGAGGGGTACTCGCCGGTGGCGCCGGCGGTGTCGGCGGTGCGGAGGGCGTAGCCGTCCATCGAGCTGTTGTCGAAGGACGGCAGGTCGCCCTCGGCGAGCACGTCCTCGGCCAGTCGGCAGCCCTGCGCGTCGAGCAGCTGGAGCTCGATGGCGGGCAGCGGGCCGACGGCG
This sequence comes from Kitasatospora sp. NBC_00458, assembly GCF_036013975.1. Taxonomy (NCBI): domain Bacteria; kingdom Bacillati; phylum Actinomycetota; class Actinomycetes; order Kitasatosporales; family Streptomycetaceae; genus Kitasatospora; species Kitasatospora sp. NBC_00458. The sequence continues at coordinate 5,248,228 of NZ_CP107904.1, read as the reverse complement.
GCCAGCACGTCGGCGAGGTGCTCGTCGACCGTCCAGAGACCGGCGGGGTCCGCCGGTCCGGCGGCCGGGCGGGCGGCCGGTACCGGGTCCGCGGAGCCGTCGCAGCAGGCTGCGGGGGTGGTACTGCTCTCCGTGGACCCGGTCATCGGCGCACTCGCTCTCGGTCGGTGTGTCAGTCCTGCAGCTCGGAGGCGACGAACTCGCGCAGCCAGCTGCGGAAGCCCGGGCCCAGGTCCTCGCGCTCGGAGGCCAGTCGGACGATGGCGCGCAGGTAGTCGGCGCGGTCGCCGGTGTCGTAGCGGCGGCCCTTGAAGAGCACGCCGTGCACCTGGCCGCCGGTCGAGGCGTCACGGGTGGTGAGCTCGCGCAGGGCGTCGGTGAGCTGGATCTCGCCGCCGCGGCCCGGCTGGGTCTCGCGCAGCACGTCGAAGACCGAGGGGTCGAGGACGTACCGGCCGATGACCGCGTAGTTCGACGGGGCGTCGGCGGTGTCCGGCTTCTCGACCAGGTCGGTCACCTGGAAGACGTCCTCGCCGAAGCCGTTCGGCTTGACGGCGGCGCAGCCGTACAGGTGGATCTGGGAGGCGTCGACCTCCATGAGCGCGACGACCGAGCCGCCGAGCTCCTGCTGGACCTCGATCATGCGGGACAGCAGCGGGTCGCGCGGGTCGATCAGGTCGTCGCCCAGGAGGACGGCGAACGGCTGGCCGGCGACGTGCTGCTCGGCGACCGAGACGGCGTGGCCGAGGCCCTTCGGGTCGCCCTGGCGGACGTAGTGCATGTTGGCGAGCTCGACGGACTCGCGGACCCGGCGGAGGCGGTCCTCGTCGCCCTTCCGGGCGAGCAGCTCCTCCAGCTCGTAGGCGCGGTCGAAGTGGTCCTCCAGCGCGCGCTTGTTACGGCCGGTGACCATCAGTATGTCGGACAGCCCGGCGGCGGCTGCCTCCTCGACGACGTACTGGATCGCCGGCTTGTCGACGACGGGCAGCATCTCCTTCGGAGTGGCCTTGGTGGCCGGCAGGAAGCGGGTGCCCAGTCCGGCCGCGGGGACCACGGCCTTGGTTACCGGGATTCGGGAGTTCGTCGTCGTCATGCGTTTACCTTACTAAGGCACGTGTTTCGCCTGGCCGGGCGCAGTTGAGCGGTGCTGGGAAAGCACGTCGCCTGACCCGGCCGCTATGGCAGGCAAAGGGGACGTGACGGCTGGGGCGAGGGGGTCCCCTCCGGCACAGGGCGACAGACTACCCGGCTTTTCCGAACGGTTACGTTCGGCTGCGAGGACACCGTCCGCACACGAGAAGACACCTGGGGATACCGCCGGGGAGACGGGCGGAACCCCGGTGCCGTCCCCGGCCGGGACGTCGGCCGCGGTGTCGGCCGGATCGGCCGGATCGGCGGTGCCGGCCCGGGCCGCGGTGCCGCGCCAGCAGTCGCCCCCGGCCCCGCGGGCGGCGGCCAGCGCCCGGTCCGCGGCCCGGAGCAGGACGGCCGCGTGGACGCCGTCCCCGGGCAGCACGGCCAGGCCCACCGCGGCGGTGAGCCCGTTGCCCTGCGGGCGGCGGCCCTCCCGGCTGCCCGAGGACCAGTCCAGCAGCAGGTGGCGGCGGACCGACCAGACCAGCCGGTCGGCGACCTGGGCCGCGCCCTCGGCGCCGGTGTCCGGCAGGACCACCAGGAACTCCTCGCCGCTGTACCGGCCCAGGGTGTCGGAGCGGCGGATCTCCATGCCGAGCCGCTGCGCGAGGTCGCGCAGCACCGTCCCGGCGCGGGCCCGGCCGTGCTCGGCGACCACCGCGTCGAAGCCGGCGATCTCCAGCAGCAGGACCGCCAGCGGGCGGGGGCCGTCCTGCTGCCCGTGCTGCCCGGCCCGGCGGGACCGGTCGATCTCCCGGTCGAGGGTGAGCTGGAGGTGCCGGTAGTTCCAGACGCCGGTCACCGGGTCGCAGGAGGCGGTGCGCTCCAGCTCGGCGCAGCGGTCCTCCAGTCCGGTGATCCGCTCGCGCAGCCCGGCCTCGCGGTCGGCCGCGCGGGACGCGCCGCGCCGCAGCCGGACGCCGAGCACGGCGGCGCCGGCCAGCGCCGGGGCGCTCAGCACGGCCAGGGCCTGGACCAGCAGAGGGGTGGACATCGGGGCGCCTTCCGCGTGTCAGGCTCTGACCGTCACGGGCCCGGGGCCGGGTCGCCGCCCGGGCCGGAGCGATGGTCGGAGCAGTGGAGGAGCGGTGGAGCATCCCATGCACAACGAGAAGGGCGCGCTGAGGACACGGCTGCTGTCCGAGCGCCGGGCGCTGTCGGCCGAGGACCGGGAGCGGGCCGCCGGCGCCCTGGCCGGGCACGCCGGGGAGCTGGCCGGGCCGGGCGCCACGGTGGCCGCGTACGTGTCGGTGGGCGGCGAGCCGGGCACCCGGCCGCTGCTGGACGCGCTGCGGGCGCGCGGGGTGCGGGTGCTCCTCCCGGTGCTGCTGGCCGACAACGACCTGGACTGGGCGGAGTACGCGGGCCCGCAGGCGCTGGTCCCGGCCGGGCGCGGGCTGCTGGAGCCGGCCGGCGAGCGGCTCGGGCCCGAGGCGGTGACGGGGGCGGGGCTGGTGCTGCTGCCGGGGCTCGCGGTGGACCGCCGGGGGCTGCGGCTGGGGCGGGGCGGCGGTTCCTACGACCGGGTGCTGGCCCGGCTGGAGCGGGCCGGGGCGCGGCCGGTGCTGGCGGTGCTGCTCTACGAGCACGAGCTGCTGGAGCGGGTGCCGGCGGAGCCGCACGACCGGCCGGTGGACCTCGCGCTGACCCCGTCGGGGTCGCACCGGTTGGGGTGAACCGCTTCCGCAAGGCGTACGGCGACGGCCCCGCGCCCCCGGAGGTCCGGGGGCGCGGGGCCGTCTCGGGAGCCCGGCGCCGGTCGGTGCCCACGGGGCCCGGCCGGCGGCGGGCGTCAGCCGTTGGTCAGCGTCAGCTTGTGCTTGGCCGACTTCTCGACCGCGTCAGGCGAGAAGGACCAGGTCAGCAGCTTGCCCTTGAGCCAGAGGTCGGTCTGGTCGTTGTAGTTGGGGTGGAAGGCGTGCCCCGAGGCGCCGCCGACGTTGATCCAGCGGGAGGCGTCGAGGTCGCTCAGGTCGATCACCATCCGCATCGACGGGACCCAGTCGACCTGGTAGCCGGCGGCCGCGTTCCAACCCGCCGCGTCGACCGCCGCCGAACCGCCGGAGAGCCGGTACGGGCCGCGGTTGAGCAGCTTGTGGACGGCGCCGGAGGCGATCGAGGAGTCGTCGGTGCCGAGCGTGCGCTCGCGCAGCTCCAGCTTGTGCAGACGGCCCCAGCTCCAGGTGGAGATGTCCTTGGTGAGCAGGGCGGTGAGCTCCTGGCGGGCGTTCTTCATCGCCTCGCGGAGGAGGTTGTCCAGGCCCTTCTGCTCCTTGTGCTGGGAGTCGATGTACGTCCACCAGCTGCTGTCGGGCTTCTCCAGCTGCTGCCGGACCACCTCGGTCCAGCGGTCGCCGCCGTCCGGCTGGGCCTTGCCCGGGTCGCGGGTGCCGCACTCGGTGACGATGGTGGACTTGCTGTCCGGCTTGGTCGGGTCGGCCTGCTGGCGGACCAGCAGGCAGTTGTCCTCCGCCCGCAGGTCGGCCGGGAACTTCTGGCCGAAGGCGAGGGTGAGCAGCTGGCGCCAGACGCCGTTGTAGTAGGCGGCGGCGGCCGAGTCGGCGTCCTGGTGGTAGTTCCAGTCCTTCAGCAGGTCCTGCGCCTCGCGCACGTAGGAGTCGTCGACCTGCACCTTGAGCAGCATCGGGACCAGCGTCTTCGCGAGGATGCTGGTGTTGTCGAGCTGCATCTCCTGCATGTCGTCCGGCGAGATCTTGCCGTTGTTCTTGAGCCTGGCGTCGATCTGCTCGGTGATCTCCTTGGCCCGGGTGCCGTACTCCCAGTCCTTGGTCAGCAGGTACTTGTACGACGGGTCGACCACGGCCTGGTTGGCGGTGACGATGTAGCCGGCGGAGGGGTTGAGGCTGTACGGCAGGGCGTTGAACGGGACCGGGTCCTTCTTCCACTGGTAGGAGGAGTCCCAGCCCGGCGCGGGGTTGCGGCCGTCGCCGTTGCCGCGGACCGGGATGTACCCGGGGGCCTGGTAGCCGATGTTCTTGGCGTCGGCGTAGATCAGGTTCTGGGCCGGGACGGCGAAGTCCTTGGCGGCGGCGCGGAACTCGTCCCAGTTCTTCGCCCGGTCGAGCGCGAACACGGCGTCCATGGTCCTGCCGGGGACGAGCGCGGCCCACTGCAGCGCCACGCCGTAGCCGGTGGTGCCGCGGTCCGGGGCGGAGCCGCCGTTCGGCGCGTACTTTCCGACGTTCTGCTGCTCGGTGCTCGGGTCGGAGATCAGCGGGGCGCCGGTCCTCGTGGTGCGGACGGTGATGGTGCGGTCCTCGCCGCTGGCGACCTTGATGGTCTCCTTGCGGAGCTCGAACTTCTCCTCCTTGCCGTCCACCAGGTAGGTCTCCGGGCCGGTCACCTTCTCCAGGAAGAGGTCGGTGACGTCGGCGCCGAGGTTGGTGAGGCCCCAGGCGATGTCCTTGTTGTGGCCGATCACCACGCCGGGCATGCCCGCGAAGGTGAAGCCGGAGACGTCGTACTGGCAGGCGGGCGAGGCGGTCCGGCAGTGCAGGCCCATCTGGTACCAGACCGAGGGCAGGCCGGGACCGAGGTGCGGGTCGTTGGCCAGCAGCGGCTTGCCGGTGGTGGTGTGGTTGCCGTCGACCACCCAGGAGTTGGAGCCGATGCCCTGGCCGTTGCGGCCGACCATCTCGGGCAGCCCGTCGATCCGGTCCGTGACGCCCTTGAGCAGCGCCTTGGTGGCGGCCGCGCCCTGGGCCGTGGTGCCGGTGGCGCCGGGGGCCGGGGCGGGGCCGTCGGCCGGCCGGTAGCTGTCGCCGCTGACGGTGCCGGTCTTCACGATCGTGCCGTTGCGGGCGTACGGGTAGTCCGGGTACAGCTCGGCGATCTTCTCCGGGCTGTAGTCCTGGGCCAGCAGCGAGCGGTCGATCTCCTCCTGGAGGTTCCCGGAGAGGTCCCAGGCCATGGCCTTGAGCCAGGCCACCGAGTCGACCGGGGTCCACTGCTCGGGCTTGTAGTCGCCGTTGACGACGCCGAGCAGGCTGTACTCCAGGGAGGCGCTCGCCCCGCCCGGGTGCTCGGCGAGCCAGGCGTTGACGCCGTCCGCGTAGGCCTGCAGGTTCTTCTTGGTGTCGGCCGACAGCTGGCTGTCGAACTCCTTCTGGGCCACCTGGCGCCAGCCCATGGTGCGGATGAAGGAGTCGGTCTCGACCTGGCCGTCGCCGAACATCTCGGACAGCCGGCCCGCGGTGATGTGCCGCCGGACGTCCATCTCCCAGAAGCGGTCCTGGGCCTGGACGTAGCCCTGGGCCCGGAAGAGGTCCTCGGGGGTGTCCGCGTAGAGCTGGGGGATGCCGTTGGCGTCCCGCTTGACGTCGACCGGCGCGCTCAGGCCCGCCACCTTGACGCTGCCGTCGACCTCCGGGAAGGACGCGCGGACCGCGGCCACCCCCCGGTAGCCGCCGTAGCCGGCGCCGGCCACCAGCAGCACGACCAGCACGATCACGATCAGACGGGCGCGCCGGAACTTCTTCGAGCGGGGCATCTGGGTCCTTGCGGTCCTCACTGGGGGGCGGGCGGACATGTCAAGAGCACGGGGCCGTGACAGGGCACCACATTAGGCCGACTCGGCTGGCGGGCGTGCACGGGGGACGCTCACGGTGGGATCGGGCGAGGTCAGACCCGGAGGTGACGGGCGATGTGACGGGGAAACCTAAAGATATGGCAAAATGTTAGACTGCGTAACGATCCGCAAGGGGAGTAATCGGGGTGCCCACCCCGCCCCCGCCGATCGAGCGCCCCCGGCCTCACCGCCACCAGACACCCCGCCCGCCCGCTGCCAGCCCGAGGTGCCCCTGCGTGAACGTCGACCACCTGAACCAGCTGCTCCTCGAATTCTCCGTGATCCTGCTGGTCGCGGTGGCCGCCGTGCGCATCTCGACCAAATCAGGGCTCCCCAGCCTGCTGATCTACCTCGGCATCGGCGTGGCGCTCGGCCAGAACGGCCTGGGCATCACCTTCAACAACGCCGAGCTCACCCAGGTGCTCGGCTACGCCGCCCTGGTGGTGATCCTGGCCGAGGGCGGACTCAAGACCAACTGGCGCGAGGTCAGGCCCGTGATGCCGGCCGCCACCGTCCTCGCCACCGTCGGCGTCGGCGTCAGCGTCTTCGTCACCGCCGCGGGCGCGCACTGGCTGGTCGGCCTCGACTGGCGGACCTCGCTGCTGCTCGGCGCGATCGTCTCCTCCACCGACGCCGCGGCCGTCTTCTCCGTCCTGCGGATGGTCCCGCTGCCGCAACGGCTGACCGGCCTGCTGGAGGCCGAGTCCGGGTTCAACGACGCGCCCGTGGTCATCCTGGTCGTCGCCTTCGCCACCACCGGGGAGCTGGACTCCTGGTACGTGCTGGTCGGCACCATCCTCGCCGAGCTCGCGATCGGCCTCGCGGTCGGCCTCGCGGTCGGGAAGATCGGCGCGTACGGCATCAAGCACGTCGCCCTGCCGTCCTCCGGCCTCTACCCGATCGCCGTCATGGCGCTCACCGTGCTCGCCTACGCCGGCGGCGCGCTGCTGCACGGCTCCGGCTTCCTCGCCGTCTACGTCAGCGCCGTCATCCTGGGCAACGCCAAACTGCCGCACGGACCCGCCGTCCGCGGCTTCGCCGACGGCCTGGCCTGGATCGGGCAGATCGGCATGTTCGTCCTGCTCGGCCTGCTCTGCACCCCCGAGACGATGGGCTCGGCGGTGGTGCCCGCACTGGTGATCGGCGCGGTGCTGGTCTTCGTGGCCCGGCCGCTCTCGGTGGTGTTCACCCTCACGCCGTTCCGACTGCCCGTCCGCGAACAGGCCCTGCTGAGCTGGGCCGGCCTGCGCGGGGCGGTGCCGATCGTGCTCGCCACCATCCCGATGGTCTCCGGGACGCCGATGGCGCAGGAGGTCTTCAACATCGTCTTCATCCTGGTCGTGGTGTTCACCCTGCTCCAGGGCCCGACCCTGCCCTGGGTCGCCAAGTGGCTGCGGATCGGCGAGGGCTCGATGGGCCAGGACCTCGGCATCGAGTCGGCGCCGCTGGAGAAGCTGCACGGCCACCTGCTGTCGGTGGCACTGGCACCGGACTCCCGGATGTCCGGCGTGGAGGTCGGCGAGCTGCGGCTGCCGGCCGGCGCGGCGGTGACCCTGGTGGTCCGCGAGGGGAGCAGCTTCGTGCCGGACAAGGAGACGGTGCTGCGCGGCGGGGACGAGCTGCTGGTGGTCACCACGGACGAGGTCGGCGAGGCGGCGGAGCGGCGGCTCCGGGCCGTGGACAGGGGCGGCAAGCTGGCCGGCTGGCTGTACGGGCGGGAGTGAGCGCTCCGGGGTGCCGGGCCGACGTTCCGGCTATGGGACGTTCGGCCGGCATTCACCTTCGATAGGCAGGACAGCTTTGGACATGCCCTGTATTGTGGAGGGAAGCGCGCCATCTACGCGCGTATAGCTACTCTGGATGACACATCCCCAGCATCTGCCTGATGCAGAGTTGGCGCGACCGCTCGGCGGCCGCGGTCCGACCCGCGGTGACCCCGCCGGCCGGCCCGGTATCTACCCCGGTCGACGCGCGAGAGGACGACTCTCGGCGCCGTCGGGGCTTTTTCATGCCCTGCCGCGCTACCAGGCAGCAGGAAGGACCGACCGTGACGGCCCGCCGAACGGTCGACGACGCCATGCCCGGGCAGGACCTGCCCGCCGCGCCCGAGGACCGCGCCGACACCGCCCCCGCCCGGGTCGGGTACGGCGCGCTGCTGCGCACCCCCGGAGCCTGGACGTTCCTCGTCCCCGCCTTCGCCGCCCGGCTCCCCTACGCGATGCTCAGCCTCGGCATCCTGCTGCTGATCCGCGACACCCACGGCTCCTACGGCACCGCCGGCACCGCCGCCGCCGTCTCCGCCGTCGCCCAGGCCCTGATCGGGCCGCAGACCGGCCGGCTGGCCGACCGCTTCGGCCAGGCCGCCGTCCTGGTGCCGACCGTGCTGGTGCACGCCGTCTCGGTCGGTGCGCTGATCGCGCTGGCACTCGGCCACGCCCCGGTCTGGAGCCTCTTCCTCGCCGCCGCGGCGGCCGGTGCCTCCGTGCCGCAGATCGGTGCGATGGTCCGGGCCCGCTGGGTGGCCAAGCTCTCCGCGGAGGGCGCACCGCCGGCCAAGCTGAACACCGCCTTCGCCTTCGAGTCGGTGACCGACGAGTTCACCTTCGTGATCGGCCCGGTGCTGGCCTCGGCCATCGCCGCCACGGTCAACCCGGCGACCGGACTGATCGCCGAGGCCGCGCTCACCGTCGTCGGCGGGCTCGCGTTCGCCGCCCAGCGGCGCACCGCGCCCGCGCTGCACCCGCACGTTCCGGGCGCCCGCCGGGTCTCCGCCCTCGCCTCGCCCGGGGTCAGGCTGCTGGCCGGCGCGTTCCTGGGCGTCGGCACCGTCTTCGGCGCGATGCAGGTCTCGGTGGCCGCGTTCACCGAGTCGGTCGGACGGCCCGGGGCCAGCGGCACCGTGTACGGGATCTTCGCCGGCGGCTCGATGCTGGCCGGGGTGCTGTACGGCATGGTCGCCTGGCGGCCCGCCGCCCGGCACCGCATGCTCGCCAGCTACGCGCTCCTGGTGCTGGGGTGCTCGACGCTCTGGGCGATGCCCGACCTGGTCTCGCTGGCGGTCGCCGGGCTGTTCTGCGGCCTGGCCATCGCGCCGACCCTGATCACCGGGTACACGCTGGTCGAAACGCTGGTCGAGGACGGCGCCAAGACCGAGGCCTTCACCTGGCTGACCGGCGCCATCGGCCTGGGCCTGGCGGTCGGGTCGATGGTGGCCGGCCAGCTGGTCGACGGGAACGGGCCCTCGGCCGGGTTCCTGGTGCCGGTGGCCGGCGCCGGACTGGGCCTGGCCGCGCTGGTCGCCCTGCGGGGGCTGCTGGTCGCGCCCTCCGCCGGAGCCGGGGGCGCGGTGGCCGCCGGTGCGGGCACCGGGTCCGGGTCGGGCACCGGCACGGCCGTCGCTCCGCAGCTGGTGGGCGCCGCCAAGGGCTGAGCGCCGGGCGGGGCGGGCGGCGTCCCGGCGACCGGCCGGACTCATCTCACACCCGAGTCGCTGGACTGATCCAGCGGAATGCCGCATCATTGACCATCGTTAGCACTCATCAGGCGAGAGTGCCAGGAGGAAGACAAGTGCCCACGTACCAGTACCAGTGCACCGAGTGCGGCAACGGCCTGGAGGCGGTGCAGAAGTTCACCGACGAGCCGCTGACCACCTGCCCCGACTGCGAGGGACGCCTTCGCAAGGTCTTCTCCGCCGTGGGCGTGGTCTTCAAGGGCTCCGGTTTCTACCGGACCGACAGCCGCTCCTCCTCCAGCAGCTCGGTGAGCTCGTCGTCCACGTCCTCGTCGGCGTCGTCCTCGTCGTCGACCCCGGCCCCGTCCTCGTCCTCGGGCGGCTCCGCCCCCGCCGCGAGCCCGGCTCCCGCGGCAGGCTGACCTCCGCGACAGCGACCGGACCCGGCACTGCCGGACCGCCGGACTGCCGGACTGCCGGACTGCCGGACTGCCGGACTGCCGGACCAGATCATCGAACGGCCCGTCGAACCCGCGAGCATGCGGGTGCGGCGGGCCGTTCGCATTCCCGGATTTCCGACGCTCCCCCGAACGGCCCATGCATTCACACGTCCGGGCGACACGTGTCATCCACAGCCCCCGGTTATCCACAGGCTGAGGACAAAGAATCCCGCCCGTCGCGCGGGCGGCCCAGAGTGTGCGTCACGAGCAGCCGACCCGAGGCCGACCGGAGACGGACCGGCCGGGGGTCGGCACCCTGCGACCACCGGTGGTGCCCATGCCGACCAGAAGCCCCTCCCGCCCGCTGCCCCTCCCGCTCCCTCCACTGCCCGCGCCGAGCGTCCCACCGCGGCAGCCGGTGCCGTCGTTCCCGCCGATCAGGCAGGGAGGCGGGCGCGGGCACCGGTTCCGGCAGGCGCTCCGGCACCGCCCCGGGGTGCCGCTCCTGCTCCTGCTCGCCGCGGCCGCGGCACTCGCCCTCGGCCCCGCGCGGGCGGGTCTCCCCCCACCCGGGACGCCACCCGTCGACCGAACGGGTTGTCAATCGGAGGGAGCGAAAGATCACCCGTAACCGGAAAACGACTTCGTCGTTCACGCGGCATGAAAGGCTTCAAAAAATTCCTGTTGCGTGGAAATGTCGTCGAGCTGGCCGTCGCCGTGGTCATCGGCGCGGCTTTCACCAACGTCATCAACGCCTTCGTCAAGGGCGTGATCAATCCGATCGTCGGCCTGTTCGGAGCCAAGGACCTCGCGTCCTACAGCTCCTGCCTCAAGGGCCCCTGCGAGCTGGGCGCGAACGGTGAGGTCGCGTCCGGGATCCTCATCCTCTGGGGCAGCGTGCTGAGCGCGGTGCTGCAGTTCCTGATCACCGCCGCCGTCGTCTACTTCTGCCTCATCCTGCCGATGACCAGGTACACCGCCAACCGCAAGACCCTGGAGGAGGTCCAGGCCGAGGCCGAGGTCAAGGAGGTCACCCTGCTCACCGAGATCCGCGACGCCCTGGTCTCCCAGGCCCGCTGAGGCGCAGCGACCGGCGCCGGCCGCCGCTCAGTCGCCGTCGCCGCTCAGTCGCCGTGGTGCGGCGGGCGCTGGCTCAGGTACCAGTCCAGCCCCCGTCCACCGCTCTCCCCCGCCCCCGGGCGGCTGCCCCAGCCGGCGTCGGTGTCGTCCCGGGACTGCTGGTCCAGCGGGTCGCGGAAGACCAGCCGGGCCCGCTCCGGGGTGCGGGCCCCCGTCCGGTCGTCCCCGACCTGCTCCCGCCCGTCCTCCGCCGCGGTGTCCGTCCGCACCTTCTCCACCGACCCGTCTCCGCCGTCCACGCCGCTCACACCGTCACCCATGCCGTCCGCCGCCTTCGTCGATCCCCCGCCCGCCCCTACAGCCTAGAAGCCCCGCCCCCACCACCGCCGCCACACGGACGTGGGCCCGGTGCGGAGCGCTCCGCACCGGGCCCACTGGGCCCCGGCCCTCCGGCCGACGGCCGTCACGCCGCCTCGAAGCCCGCGTGATCGGCGATCTTCTTCAGCTCGGCCAGCGCGTGCTTCTCGATCTGGCGGATCCGCTCCCTGGTCAGTCCGTGCTGCTTGCCCACCTCGGTCAGGGTGCGCTCGCGGCCGTCCTCCATCCCGTACCGCGACCGGATGATCGAGGCCGTGCGGTCGTCCAGCCGCCCGATCAGGTCGTCCAGCTCCTCGCGGCGGAGCATGACCATCACGGCGTCCTCCGGGGAGGTCGCGCCGGTGTCCTCGACAAGGTCCCCGAACTGGGTCTCACCCTCGTCGTCGACCGACATGTTCAGGCTGACCGGGTCGCGCGCCCAGTCCAGCACGTCCTTGATCCGGGCCTCGGTGGTGTCCAGCTCGGCCGCGATCTCGGACGGGTCGGCCTCCCTGCCGAGCTCCTTGGACTTCTCCCGCTGCACCCGGCGGATCCGGCCCAGCTCCTCCACCAGGTGGACGGGCAGCCGGATCGTGCGCGACTGGTCGGCGATCGACCGGGTGATCGCCTGCCGGATCCACCAGGTCGCGTAGGTGGAGAACTTGAAGCCCTTGGCGTAGTCGAACTTCTCGACCGCCCTCACCAGGCCCGCGTTGCCCTCCTGGATGAGGTCCAGCAGCGGCAGTCCGCTGCGCGGGTAGCGCCGGGCGACGGCCACCACGAGACGGAGGTTGGACCGGATGAAGACGTCCTTGGCGCGCTCGGCGTCCTCGGCTATCGCCTCCAGCTCCTCGCGCTTCATGCCCGCGGGAAGCCCGTCCTCCTCCAGCAGGTGCTGGGCGTACACGCCGGCCTCGATCCGCAGCGAGAGCTCGACCTCCTCGGCGGCATCGAGCAGGGGCGTCCTGGCGATCTCGTCGAGGTACATGCCGACCAGGTCACGGTCGGCCTCAAGGTTGGTCGGGCGGGCCGCGCGAGTCCGGTCGGCCCTGTCGCGAACGACGGCACGGGTGGCCATGCTTGCTCCCTTTGCTGGTGTTGCCGAGGTCTGCCTGCCTGCCCGGAGAGGGCAAGAAGTGCGGGCCCGCAGGGCCTCACACGTAACGATCCAACGAACAGATTCCGGACAACATTCCCAAGTCGCTCAGATTCTTCCCGCGATGCAGTATCCTGCCGGTTTTCACCCCACCATCGAACGGAGGGTGACCGACCGGGCACCGGAGGTGCCGTTTCCGTGGCGGCCGGCCTTCCGTCGGACACGCTCCGGCACCGCCCACGGCGCACGCCCGCGCGCCTCCCCCTTCCGTGAACCCCCGGGCCGCCACCCGCGTTCCCGCGCGCGTGGCACCCGCCCCCCGGCGCACGCAGGTCCTCCGCACAAAAGATGCCAAATCGCTATCGGCTGCGCGCTCGATCGGCACGACCTGCTGGGAAGGTGTCAGCCATGCACCTGACCAACAGCTCGCCCACCATCACCCCGCGTGATCGCCACCTGCTCCGGCACACGGCACTCGCGGTCGGCTGTGCCGCGCTGTTCGCCGTCCTGGCAGCCCTGGTGCAGACCCGCTGGCGCCCGCTCGACCGGTTCGACCACGGGCTGGTGGACGGCCTCCACCGCTACGCCACGGAGCACACCGTCTGGACCGCCGCGGTGCAGATGCTCTCCAACATCGGCGGCACCGTCACCATGCGCACGGTGCTCGGGCTGGTCGCGGTCTGGCTCTGGCTGATCGGCGCCCGGGTGCTGGCCGGCTGGGTGGCGGCGCAGACCCTGATCGGGTGGGGCGGCCTGTGGGTCCTGAAGCTCTCCTTCGGGCGTCAGCGACCGGCCTTCCCCGATCCGGTCTCGCACGCCGGCGGCCCGGCCCTGCCCTCCGGCCACGCGATGGCCTCCGCGATCACCTGCGCCGTCCTGGTCGGCCTGCTCTGGCACCGGGTCCGCCGCGCCGGGAAGATCACCGCCTGCTCGGTCTCCGCCTTCACCGTCCTGGCGATCGGCTTCACCAGGGTCGCCCTCGGCGTGCACTGGCCCAGCGACGTCCTCGCCGGCTGGCTGGCCGCCGGCATCGTCCTCGGCACCGTCACCGTCGTCATCGAACTGTCCCGCCCCGGCGCCCTGGCCCGGGACGTCCGCCGGGTGGACTGGCGCACCCGCCCCCGGGTCCAGCGCGTCCTCGTCTCCCCCACCGACCTCCCCCAGGACGCCGAGGAGCCCACCGGCCACCCCGACAGGCTGATCCGCTGACCCCCCTTCGCCCCGAACCCGCCGCCGGCCCGGGCCCCCGGCCGGCGTGACCCGCTCCGCGGTGGCCCCCCGACAGGACGCACCGACAAGACGCACCGACACCCCGGCGGTGAGCTGCGGGGCCGTCGAGCCCGGCATCCCCCGAACACCTCACCCGCCCGCCCAGTCCGCACGTCCCGTCCGGAACCGGTCGAAGGCGGAGGGGGGACGCTCGGCTCCGCCGAGCCGATCGGCTCGGCGACGTCCCGGCGACGACCCGGCGGCTCAAGAAGCATCACCGCGCGCCAGCGGGGACGCCTCGCCGCGCCGATCGGCCACCGGCCCTGGGAATCGCTCTTGGGAATCGGCCCCGCCCAGGGCCGGGCACCGCCCCGCGCCCACATCCGCGGGGGCGGCTCTCGCGGAGCCCTGCGGAAGCGGCTCGGGATGTTCCGGCCCCGCGCTCGCGTGGATGGCTCACGCCGCCTGGCCAACGCCGTGTGGGCGGCTCATCGGCCCCGTCCTCGGGGACCACACCTCCCGTGGCCTCGTGCAGTGCTTCCAGGAGTGGCCCGACCCCGCGCTCGGGGACCCTCGCGAGGCGGGTCGACCGCCCGGGAGCCCGGGCCGGGATCGGGAGACGGCCGCGGCCGGGACCGTGCCCTCACCGACCGCACGGGCACGACGGTCCGCGGGGGGGGCCAGCGGGCAGGCTCCGCCGGGAGCCTCGGGTACGGCGGTGGCACGTCATCGGCACGGGAGGACCGGCGGCCGGGCAGGAGAAAGGCCCAGGCCGGAGGGAGTCACCCTCCGGCCTGGGCCTCTTCTGCGTTCTCCGCTGTGCCCCAGGCAGGATTCGAACCTGCGACACCGGCTTTAGGAGAGCCGTGCTCTATCCCCTGAGCTACTGAGGCGAGGAAGACCGCTGACAGCCTAGCGGATCTGCAGGCGGAGGGGTGGCGGGGTGGGTGGACCGACGGGAGGTCAGACCGTCGGGGCGGATCCGGAGCAGGGGGCGGGGCCGGCGGAGTGTCTCCGCGCCGCCCGGATGCGTGCTCCCCCGGACCGGGCGATCATGGTGCGCAGCGACCAGGTCGGGAGGACGAGCCCGTGAGCGAGCAGCCGACCGGCCGGAAGGCCCGGCGGAGGGCGCGGTGGAAGGTGCGGTCGGCGGAGCTGGCCGGATACGCGCGCGAGCTGCCCGTGCACGTGCCGCTGGTGGGCCGGGCCGTCCGCCAGCTGATCCGGGTCAACCTGCTGGACTGCGCGACCCGGCTGGCCGCCCAGGCCTTCCTCAGTGCGCTGCCGGCGCTGTTCGTGGTGGCGGTCTTCACCCCGGCGGCGGTCCGGGACGGCGTGGTGCAGTCGCTCCGCAAGGAGCTGGGTCTGCAGGGCGAGGCGGCGCAGACCGTCCAGCAGCTGCTCGGGACCGGCCACGAGCAGGACACCGGCTTCGGGATCCTCGGCGCGGCGGTGACGCTGCTGTCGGCGACCGCGCTGAGCCGGGCGATGCAGCGGGTCTGTGAGCGCTGCTGGGAACTGCCGAAGTCGGGGACCAGGGTGGCGGCCTGGCGCTGGCTGGTCTGGCTGCTGGTCTGGCTGGTCACCCTGGTGCTGCAGACCCCGGTCCGGGACGGCTTCGGCCTGGGTGCCTGGCTGGGGATCCCGCTGACCTTCCTGGGCGGGACGGCGATCTGGTGGTGGACGCAGCACCTGCTGCTGGGTGCCCGGGTCCGCTGGCTGCCGCTGCTGCCGGGGGCGCTGCTCTGCGGGGCGGTGTCGGTGGGCCTGGGGGTGGCCTCGCGGGTCTACCTGCCGGGCGCGATGACGCGCAGCATCGGCCAGTTCGGGCCGTACGGGGTGGTCTTCACCGGCTTGTCCTGGCTGATCGTCATGTTCACCGGGCTGACGCTGGCGATCGCGCTGGGCCGGGTGCTGTCCGAGGAGGAGCCGGTCGCCGAGCTGCTGGGGTCGCGCACCGAGCCCGGCCACTGGGGCGGGGCACGGTTCTGAACCCCGGGCGGGGCGGGTGGGTCCCGCTCCGCCCGGGGCGTCGCCCAGGAGGCCAGGAGGCCGGGGTGTCGGGGGTCAGAGGGTGCGGGTGAGCCGGGAGAGGATGGACGGCGGGTTCAGGTCGGCCTGGAGCAGTACCGGGATCTCGACCCGGTTGTCGCCGTCTCCCGAGCGCAGCACGCCGACCCGGTCGCCGGCCTTGGCCCGGTGGCCGACCTTGAGCGGGTCCAGCACGAGGGTCGCGGTGATGCCGGGGAAGCCGGCCACCGTGAGGTCCTTGCCCGCGACGACCGGGACGGTGCCGCCGAGCCCGTCCTCGACCCGTCCGAGCACCTCGCCCTGCTTGGCGAGGCTCTGCCCGGTCAGTCCGTTCTGGGCGGCCTGGATCTGCTTGGCGCTGACGTTCTGGACCACCTTGAGGATGCTGGGCTCGGCGGTGGTCGCCGGCTGGCCCAGGGTGACGCCCAGGATCAGTCGCCGCACCCCGCCGATCTCCTTGTAGGCGGCCCACATCAGACAGCCGCCGGCCGGGGTGCTGGAGCCGGTCTTGACGCCGATGATGCCGTTCTTCGGGGAGATCAGGGTGTTGGTGTTGGACACCTTCTGGTTGTTGAAGGTGGTGTCCGGGGTCGAGACGATCTGCCGGAAGATCTCGTCCTGCATCACCTGCCCGGCCAGCTTCAGCTGGTCCTTGGCGGTGCTCTTGGTGTCCGGGCTGAAGCCCGCCGGGTCGGTGTAGGTCGTGCTGGTCATGCCGAACCGGGCGGCGGTGTCGTTCATCTTCCTGACGAACGCGTCCTCGGATCCGGCGTCCCAGCGCGCCAGCAGCCGGGCCACGTTGTTGGCCGACGGGAGCATCAGCAGTTCCAGGGCCTGGTACTGGCTGATCTGCTGGCCCTCGGTCAGGGTGACCCTGGACTCGTCGACGTTGCCGGACTCCTGGGCGGCCTGCTTGTCGACGGTGATCTTCGGGCCGCTCTCGCCCTTCTTGAGCGGGTGCGCCTGGAGGATCAGGTAGGCGTTCATGACCTTGGTGACGCTGGCGATCGAGGCCGGGGTCTCCGGTCCGGAGCTGCCCAGGCTGCCGATCCCGACCACCTCGGCGGCGGACTGGCCCTTGGCCGGCCAGGCCAGGTCGAGCGGGTCGCCGGCGAAGGTGAAGCCGCCCGGGGCGGTGAACCTCACCTTGGTGTCCGGCAGCGGGCGGAGCAGCTGGGCGGTGACCAGCGCGCCGAGCACGACGGCCAGGAAGAGGGTCCAGACGGTGATCCGCTTGAGGGCGCGGCGCAGCGGCGAGACGGGGCGGGCGCTGAGCGCGGCCAGCACCTCCATCGCCTCGGAGGTCGACTCCGGGGAAGGCGCAGGCTGCGGGGCCGGGGCGGGCTCCGGGGCACGGGCCGGGGCCGCGGCGGGGAGCGGCTCGGGTGCGGGCAGCGGTGGCACGGGCGGTACCGGCCGCGGGTCGGGCTCGGGCAGGGGTTCGGGGGCGGGGGCGGGCCCGGGCTCCGGCGCGGGTACGGGCTCGGGCAGCGGTTCCGGTCCGGGGGTCGGCTCGGGCTCGGGGACGGGCCGCGGTGCCGGGTGCGGCTCGGGGCCCGGCTCGGGCAGGGGGTGCGGCGCCGGCGGCTCGGGGACGGTGCCCGTTCCGGGGGCGGCGGGGGCTCCGGGCGCGGCCGGGGCCGCGGGGGTGCGGAAGGCGCGCAGGGCCCGGGTCCGTTCCGCGTGCTCCGGCTTCTCGAACTTCTCCGCCGGTACGGGCTGCTCGGTCTCCGGGGCGGCGGGGGCGGCGGGGGCATCGCCGGCGGTGTCGACGGCCGCTCCGGCTGCGGTCCGGATGGCGAGACGGGGGTCGGCCGCGGACGGGCGCGGCGCCGGCTCGCCCCCGTCCGGTCCGTCGGCGCCCCCGGCGGCTCCGCGCACGTCACCGGGCAGGCGGAGCGCGGTGGTGGCGTCGTCGGCGGGCAGCCTCAGAGCGGTGGTCGCGTCGTCGGAGGGCAGCCGCAGCATGGTCGTGCGGGTGTCCGAATCCCGGACGCGGAGCTGCACGGTGGAGCCGGTCCGGGGCGTTCCCGGCGCCCCGGAGGCGGTGGCCCCGGAGCGCTCCCCGCCGGTCGGTGCGGCGTCTGCGCCGGACCCGGACGCAGGGCCGGCCGCGGTCACGGAGTCCGGCTCGGAACCGGCGCCGGACCCGGAGGCCGGTCCGGAACCTGAGGCGGGCCCGGAGTCCGGCACGGGCGCGGCGTCGGGCCCGGACTCGGCCCGGGAGGCGGGCCCGGTCTCGGTCGAGCCGGTCGCGGTCGAGCCGGTCGCGGCGTCGGCGCCGTCGGTTCCGGCCGCCTCCGCGGCACCCGCCTCGACGGCCTCCGCGGCCGCCGCGGTACCGGTCCGTTCCCCGTCCCGCTCCCGCGTCCGCTCGACGTCCCGCAGCACCCTGTCGGGGGACTCGCCCACGTAACCCAGCCTCCTCAACGCCCGGCGGGGCACCGGCAGACCCGATTTCGGGAAGCCGGTACCCCGCCCCGTGTACCTGTACAGTCTCCGCCACCGGTGACCGATTCCGGTCGCCCACACCCCGCCCGACCGGCGGTTATCACCGTGGCACGGCCGCGCCGCGGCCTGTTCAACGATCAGACGCCGGGCCCGCTGCGGCCGGTTCCCCCACTCGATCGCAAGGTCACGATTCGGAGGCGTACTCGACAAGCCCGTGTGAGAGGCGTCACGCTGTTTCCCATCCACGCGGGGAGGCTTGGATGGGCAAGAGCCGCAGAACTGTTCCCGAGGAGCTCTTGCTGCTCGCTTTGGACCCGGCCACGGGTACCACCGCGCAGCCGCAGACCCTCGACCTCGGACTCGCCGGGGCCCAGCTCGTCGAGCTGTCCCTGGCCGGACGGATCGTTCCGGAGGGAGACCGCATCGCCGTGGTACTGCCACGGCCGACCGGGGACCCGACACTCGACCACGCGCTGGAGCTGCTGCGGCGACGTGGCAGTCCGGTCCGCGCCGCACACTGGATCGGCGGGCCCCGGCTGGGGCTCCGGCAGACCTATCTGGCGCACCTCGAACGGTGCGGCATGGTCACGGCCGTGCCGGGCCAGGTGTGCGGGGTGCTGCCGACGACGCGCTACCAGGCGTCCGACGACTGCACCAACGCCGCGATCAAACAACGGCTGGACACCGCGATCCGCACCGGCGTGCCGCCGGACCCGCGGACGGCGGCGCTCGCCGCGCTCGCGCACTCGGTGGGCCTGGGCAAGCACCTCTACCCGGGCAACGAGGGCCGGTCCTCGCGGTCCCGGCTGCGCGACCTGATCCGGTACGACCCGCTGGGCGGGATGGTCGCGCACGCCGTCATGGACGTGCAGAACGGCCTGCCGAGCCAGCAGAACCGTTCCGCCCAGAGCAGCAGTGCCGTGCCGGCTCCGAGCGGTGGCCGACCGGGCCAGCGCGCGGCGTCCGGGCGCGGATCCGGCGGACGGGTCGCGGCCCCCCGCGTCGGCGTCCGCTGACACGACGGGACGGGTCCGGCCGACCGGGTGGGCCCGGCCGCCGGACCGGCACGCGAACCACCCGCGCGCAGGGAGCACACCAGCGCGCAGAGCGGCGCTCGCCGCACAGCTCGCGCCGCACGGCGGCGCCGAGCAACCGGCAGTGACGAGGGGCGGTCGCCCGCGACGGAAGTCGCCGGGCGGCCGCCCCTCCGCCGTCCCCACGGGCGGTCCGGCCCCCATCCGGCCCGACCCGAAGCCCATCGAGCCACCGCACGCACCTCGGCCGCATACCGCCCCCGCACGTGCCACCAGCACCTGCGCGGCCCCGCGCCGCGTTCACACCGTGTCCGCACCGCCGTCGCAGCACCACCGGAACGGGCCGCCGGGCCGCTCTACCACCTCGGAGGGCCCGCTGTCTCACCGAAGCGCTTTTCCGATGATCTGTTCTACTGCGCTCCTGTGATTCCCCGGCGCCGACCTGATCCAAGGTGACATGCTGCTCAACGTCAGGGGGGTTGATCCCGATTTCCACAGTGTTCCGAGGACTTCCGTTCCAACGATCACCAGAAGTCCGACCGGAGGCCGACGTGTCCGCGAACATCAATCCCACGGTGCGCCGCCGGCGCCTCGGCTCGGAGCTGCGCAAGCTCCGCGAGGGGCTCAGCATGACGGCCGAGGAGGTCGCGGGCCGACTGATGGTGTCCCAGTCGAAGATCAGCCGACTGGAGAACGGCCGCCGCTCCATCAGCCAGCGGGACGTCCGCGACCTCTGCGACGTCTACAACGTCACCGACGACGCGATGCGGGCCAGCCTGATGGAGATGGCCCGGGAGTCCCGGCAGCGCGGCTGGTGGCACGACTTCAACGACATGCCCACCCCCTACAGCGTGTACATCGGCCTGGAGGCCGAGGCCTCCTCGATCCGCGCCTACGAGTCCTCCTTCGTCCCCGGACTCCTGCAGACCGAGCAGTACGCCCAGGCCGTCGTCGAGGGCACCCAGCCGGACACCGACGCGCTCTCCGTCCAGCGCCGGGTCCAGGTCCGGATGAAGCGCCAGGACCGGGTCCACGGCGAGAACCAGCTCGGCAGCCTCTGGACCGTCATAGACGAGGCGGTGCTGCGCCGCGAGGTCGGCAGCCGCGAGGTGATGGCCCACCAGCTGAAGCACATGCTGGAACTGAGCCAGCGCCCCAACATCACCATCCAGGTCATCCCGTTCGCGCACGGCGCCCACCCCGGCATGACCGGGACATTCTCCCTGCTTGAGTTCCCCGAGTCAGCCGATTCCACGGTTGTCTACTTCGAAGGGGTGACGAGCGATCTCTACCTGGAGAAGGAAGCCGACGTGCGCCGCTATACCAGTCTCTACGACCACCTGCGGGCAGCCGCCCTCGGGGTGGCGGAGAGCCGGTCACTGATAGCCACGATTGAAGAGGGATACCACGGATGAGCACCGCCTTCGAGAACGGGACGACCTGGCACAAGAGCAGTCACAGCGGCGGCAACGGCGCCTGCGTGGAGATCAGGGTGCCCGCCGCCGGCGCGGTGGCGGTCCGGGACTCCAAGGACCCGGAGGGCCCGCAGCTGCGCTTCTCCGCCGAAGCCTGGAGCGCCTTCGCCGCCGACGCCGGAGCCGGGGTGTTCGGCGGGATCTGACCCCGCCCCGCACCGCTTCTCGGCCCGGGTGCCCGTAGCGGTGTCCGTCCCCCTCCCCGGGGCGGCGGACACCGCTGCGGGCATCTGGGCGTCCGGGGGGCGTGGTCCCCGGACGGCGGCGCGCTCCCGGATCGTGACGTGCCCCCGGACGGTGACGTGCTCCCTGATGGTGGCGTGCCCCCGACGGTGGCGTGCCCCGGCGAGTCCGGGCGGGTCCTCAGCCCAGCACCGGGTAGCGGGCCGACCAGGCCGCGCCCTCCGGGGTCCGCGCACTGTGCAGCTCGGGGCCGTGCACCAGTTCCAGCACGAAGTCGTCCGCCAGCTCCAGCAGCGCCCCGCGCCCCTCCAGACCGACCACCAGGCCGGGCGGCAGCGCGGTGTCCCCGTGCAGCACCCCCAGCAGGTTGCCGCATATCGCACCGGTGGAGTCGCTGTCCCCCGAGTGGTTCACCGCCAGCAGCAGTCCGGACCGGACGTCGTGCGCGACCAGCGCGCAGTACACCCCGATCGCCAGCGCCTCCTCGGCGACCCAGCCCTCCCCCAGCGCCTCCACCCGCTCCGCGGACGGCTCCCCGGCCCGCACCGCGTCCAGCGCGGCCCGCAGCGCCGCCGTCGTCTCCTCGTGCCCCGCCCGCTCGGAGAGCAGCGCGAGCGCCAGGTGGACCCCCTCCTCCAGGGTGCCGCCCCGGACCACGGTCTGGACGATCACCGCCAGCGCGCCGGCCGACAGGTAGCCGGTGGGGTGGCCGTGGGTCAGCACCGAGCACTCCACCGCGAGCTGGAACACCAGCCCCGGCTCCCAGGTGGTGAGCAGGCCGAACGGCGCCGCCCGCATCACCGTGCCGCACCCCTTGGAATGCGGGTTCTTCGGTGCCTCCAGGGTGCCCAGCCGCTCGGCGTCGGGGCCGGAGAGCCCGGACAGGCAGGCCTGGCCGGGCGCCCGCTGCGCGTACAGCCACTCCTCCCGGCCCAGCCAGCCGAGGTCGGCCCGGCGCTCGTCCGGCCCCCAGTCCCGCTGGGTCACCGCCCAGCGCAGGTAGGCGCGATGGACGTCGGTGGGCGGGTGCCAGCTCCCGGTGTCCCGCCGGATGTGGGCGCGGATCAGGCCGTCGACGGTGAACAGCACCATCTGGGTGTCGTCGGTGACGGCGCCCAGCCGCCCGTACGCCGGGACGTAGCCGGTCACCCCGTGCGGGCCGTGCGCCGCGCGGATCTTCTCCAGCGAGTCGAACTCGATGCCCGCGCCGAGTGCGTCCCCGATCGCCCCGCCGAGCAGACAGCCCCGCACCCGACTGCGGAAGTCCTGTTGCTGTGCGCGTGACCACAGTGGCATCACGACGGGCGCCTTTCATCCGAAAGCGGGCGGGGCGCGCGCGACGCACGGCCGGTCGCGCGCCCTCGCACTGTATTCGAAGGCCCGAACGGGTCGCGGGCCTCCCTGGAACACCAGCACTTCAACACCATGTCGCCGATCCGTCATGCCTCGTCCACGGGTCGCCACCCGGAGCTGCCTACCGTCCCGGGCCATGACCATCTCCCGCACCCGCCTGACCGCAGCCGTCGCCCTGACCTGCGCACTGACGCTCGGCACCCCGGCGCTCGCCGCCGCCGCGCCGGCCGGCTCCCCCGCCCCGGCCGCCGCCCGGCACACCGCCCGCGCCATCCCGTTCACCGCCGCCACCGCCACCCAGCAGGCCGACGGGAGCTTCAGCCTCACCTGGACCGCCCCCGGCACCCGGGGCGTCACCGTCTACGCCGGCACCGACCCGGAGGACATCGGCCACCGCAGGGCCGTCGCCAAGGGCGCCGGCAGCGCCACCGTGACGGTCACCGGCCTGCCCGCCGCCGACCGCTGGTACTTCGAGCTCGTCCCCGACCGCGGCGCCCCGCTGGTCGTCGCCGACCGCTCACTGCACCTCGCCTCCGCGCCCAACTTCCGCGACGCGGGCGGCTACCGCACCACCGACGGCCACTGGGTGCGCACCGGCGTCGTCTACCGCTCCGGCGACCTCTCCAAGCTCACCGACCAGGACCTCGCCAAGCTCCGCCGCCTCGGCATCCGCACCGTCTTCGACCTGCGGACCCCCGCCGAGCAGAAGAGCGCCCCGGACCGCGTCCCGGCCGGCGCCACCGCCGTCTCCGCCAACGTGCTCGGCGTCGCCGACACCGGCGCGTTCAACGTCACCACCCCGCAGGCCGCCGTCCAGGTCATGGTGGACGCCGAGCGCACCATGGTCTCCGCCGACAGCGCCCGGACCGCCTACCGCTCGGTGCTGAACTCCCTGGTCGAGCGCGACGACGAGAACGTCCTGTTCCACTGCACCGCCGGCAAGGACCGCACCGGCTGGGCCTCCGCCGCCCTGCTCACCGCGCTCGGCGTGCCGCGCGAGACCGTCGAGGCCGACTACCTGGCCAGCAACACCTACCGGGCCGCCGAGATCGCCGCCACCCTGGCCCAGCTGCCGCCCGCCTACCAGGCGGTCTACAAGCCGCTGCTGGACGTCCGGCCCGAGTACCTGAACGCCGGCTTCGACGAGGTGGGGAAGCGGTTCGGCTCCTTCGACGGCTACCTGCGGTCCGGCCTCGGCCTGGACCAGCGGGACCTGCGCGACCTGCGCAGCCAGCTGCTCGTCGGCTGAGGCCGGACCCCCGGCCCGCGCGTCAGTCCACCAGCGGCAGCAGCGCCGGCAGGTGCCCGTCCGAGGCCAGCGCGGCGGCCAGCCGCTCGGCCGGCACCTCGCCGTAGGTGGTGGTGCGCTGCCGGTGCGGACGGCCCACCGCCTCGGCGATCGCCTGCAGCTCCCGGACCGACTTGTAGCTGCCGTACGCCGAACCGGCCATCCGCGAGATGGTCTCCTCCATCAGCGTCCCGCCCAGGTCGTTGGCGCCGGAGCGGAGCATCTCGGCCGCACCCTCGGCGCCCAGCTTCACCCAGCTGGTCTGGATGTTGCGGATGTGCGGGTGGAGCAGCAGCCGGGCCATCGCGACCACCGCCCGGTTGTCCCGGGCGGTGGGGCCCGGCCGCGCGATGCCGGCCAGGTACACCGGGGCGTTGGTGTGGATGAACGGCAGCGTCACGAACTCCGTGAAGCCGCCGGTGCGCTGCTGGATCCCGGCGAGCAGCCGCAGGTGGCCGAGCCAGTGCGCCGGGGTGTCCACGTGGCCGTACATCATCGTGGACGAGGAGCGGATGCCCAGCTCGTGCGCGGTGGTGACGACCTCCACCCAGGTCGCGGCCGGCAGCTTGCCCTTGGTGAGCACCCAGCGGACCTCGTCGTCCAGGATCTCGGCGGCCGTGCCCGGGATGGTGTCCAGGCCGGACTCCTTGGCCCGCTGCAGCCAGTCGCGGATCGAGAGGCCGGTCCGGGTGGCGCCGTTGACCACCTCCATCGGCGAGAAGGCGTGCACGTGGATGCCGGGCACCCGCTCCTTCACCGCGCGCGCGATGTCGAAGTAGGCGGTGCCGGGCAGGTCCGGGTGGATGCCGCCCTGCATGCAGACCTCGGTGGCACCCACCTCCCAGGCCTGCGCGGCCCGGTCGGCCACCTGGTCCAGCGAGAGGCTGTACGCGTCCGCGTCGGTGCGGCGCTGGGCGAAGGCGCAGAACCGGCAGCCGGTGTAGCAGACGTTGGTGAAGTTGATGTTCCGGGTGACGCAGTAGGTGACCTCGTCCCCCACCGCGTCGCGGCGCACCGCGTCGGCGATCCGGCAGAGCGCGTCCAGCGCCGGGCCGTCCGCGTGGAACAGGGCCAGCGCCTGCTCGTCCGTCAGCTTCTCCGGGTCGTCGGCGGCCACCGCGAGGGCGGCCCGGACGTCGCCGTCGAGGCGCTCCGGCGCCCCCGCGGGTCCCGGGACGGCGGCGGCCTGCTCCCGCAGCACCTCCCAGTCGCCGTAGACGTCCTCGAAGTCGGCCCGGCGGTCGCCGGTCCGGCCCTCGGTGTCGATCGCGGTGTGCAGGTCGGTGCGCCCGTACGAGTCCGGCAGGTCCTCCGGCTCCTGCCAGGGGTGGCCGGTCACCACCGCGTCCGGGCGGGCCAGACCGGTCTCCGGGTCGGCCAGCGCGCGGACGTGCGGCAGCACCCGCGGGTCCAGCCAGGGCTCGCCGTGCCGCACGTACTCGGGGTAGACCGCGAGGCGCTCGCGCAGCTCGAAGCCGGCCGCCGCCGACTGCTCGGCGAGCCGGTCGATCTGCGGCCACGGACGCTCGGGGTTGACGTGGTCGGGGGTCAGCGGCGAGACGCCGCCCCAGTCGTCGACACCGGCCCCGATCAGCCGCCCGTACTCGCCGTCCACCAGGTTCGGCGGGGCCTGGAGGCAGGCCGACGGGCCCATGATGTGCCGGGCCACCGCGACGGTGGCGACCAGCTCGTCCAGCTCCGCGTCCGGCATGCCGCGCATCGCGGTGTCCGGCTTGGCGCGGAAGTTCTGCAGGATCAGCTCCTGGATGCCGTGGTACGCCCGGGAGACGCGGCGCAGCGCGAACAGCGACTCGGCGCGCTCCTCGTACGTCTCGCCGATGCCGATCAGCAGGCCGCTGGTGAAGGGCACCGAGCTGCGGCCGGCGTCCTCCAGCACCCGCAGCCGGACGGCCGGCTCCTTGTCGGGCGAACCGTGGTGCGGACCGCCGGGCTCGCTCCAGAGCCGGGTGGCGGTGGTCTCCAGCATCATGCCCATCGAGGCGGAGACCGGCTTCAGCCGCTGGAAGTCGGTCCAGCTCAGCACCCCGGGGTTGAGGTGCGGGAGCAGCCCGGTCTCCTCCAGGATGCGGATCGACATCGCCCGGACGTAGGCGATGGTGTCGTCGTAGCCGTGCGCGTCCAGCCACTCGCGCGCCTCCGGCCAGCGGTCCTCGGGCTTGTCGCCGAGGGTGATCAGGGCTTCCTTGCACCCCAGCTCGGCGCCCCGGCGGGCGACCTCCAGCACCTCGTCCGGCGACATGAACATCCCGTGGCCGGCCCGGCGGAGCTTGCCGGGGACGGTCACGAAGGTGCAGTAGTGGCACTTGTCCCGGCAGAGCCGGGTGAGCGGGATGAACACGCTCCTGGAGTAGGTGATGACGCCGGGACGGCCGGCCGCTTCGAGGCCCGCGTCGCGCACCCGGGCGGCGCTCGCACAGAGGTCGCGCAGGTCCTCGCCCCTGGCCCGGAGGAGTACCGCCGCCTCGGTCGCGTCCAGCGCGACACCGTCCCGGGCCCGGCGCAGGGCTCGCCGCATCGCGTTCGCGGTCGGGATGTTGGTTGCGTCCATGCCCGCGACCCTACGCCAGTTCTCGTACGTTCCTCGTACGTTCGGAGGAGCCGACCCTGAGGTGCGATCAGGGTCGGCTGCGCCGCGAGACCGAGCCGGATCTGACCCTGCAGGGCGATGACGGAAGCGGCCCGGGGCCGTCTAATGGAGGGACAGGGACAGTCGGTCACTGACGGAGGGGTTGGACGTGATGACGGACGACAGGACGACCGCGGCGGGTGGTTCGGCGGACGGGGTCCGGGGCGGCTTCCAGGACGGACTCCGGGAGGGCGTGCCGTACCGGTCCGGCCGCCGGACGATGATCCGGGTAGCGGTGCCGCTGGCCGTGGCCGCCACGATCGCCGCCGGGGTGGGGCTGGTACCGGCGCTGGCGGACTCCTCGCCCCCGGACCTGCCCGCACTGACGGCGGAACAGGTGGTGGCGAAGGCGCTCGGCTCGCAGGCCGAGACGCTCTCCGGCACCGTGTCGGTCTCGGCCGACCTGGGCGTGCCGAGCCAGCTGCTCGGCGCCGCGGCCGGCGGGATCGGCTCGGGCGGCCCCGGCGCCGGCAAGCCGTCGGGGGCCTCTCCGGAGTCCAAGCTCACCGGCCTGCTGGGCGGCGAGCACACCCTGCGGGTCGCGGTGGACGGTCCGGACAAGCAGCGGATCGGCCTGCTGGAGCAGCTCGCCGGGTACGAGCTGGTCCGCAACGGCGACCAGGCCTGGGCCTGGGACAGCGCCAGCAACGAGGCGGTCCACCTGAGCGGGGTCGGGTCCGACGGCCCGGGCGGCCGCCCGGGCACGGGCCACGAGGGCAAGGCGCCGCTGACCGGGGTGCCGACCACCCCGCAGGAGGCCGCCCGGCTGTTCCTCACCGCGAGCGCGGGCACCACCGCCGTGACGGTGGACGGCACCGCGAGCGTGGCCGGGCAGAAGGCGTACCAGCTGAGCGTGAAGCCCACCCAGCCGGGCTCGACCATCGGCGAGGTGCGGGTCGCGGTGGCCGCCGACAACGGCGTGCCGCTGGCCGTCGTGGTCAAGGGCTCCGACGGCAGCACGGTGCTGGACGTCCACTTCACCGAGGTGTCGTTCGCCAAGCCCGCGGCCAAGACCTTCGAGTTCACCGTGCCCAAGGGCGCCAAGGTGACGGAGCAGAAGGCGCCGGAGGGCCGCAGGGCCGACGGTGCCAAGGCCGGCGCCTCCCCGGAGGCCGCGGCCGCCGCGCAGGGTCTGAACGTGGTCGGCGAGGGCTGGACGGCGGTGCTCTCCGCCCAGCTGCCCGGCGGCGACGTCTTCGTCCCGGCCGAGGGCAGGGGCCCGCGCGGCAGGGGCGGGCACGGCCCGGGTGCGGGCGAGGGCAAGGCGCAGAACCCGCTGGCGCTGGCCAAGTCGCTCGGCAAGCCGGTCAAGGGCGGCTCGCAGATCAGCACCAAGGTGCTGAACGTGCTGGTCACCGACGACGGCCGGGTCTTCGCCGGCGCGGTGACCCTGCCGGTGCTGCAGAGTGCGGCCGGGGTGAAGTAGGTGACCCAGGCTCCGGTAACGGGGGACGTTACGGAGCCGGCCGGGGGCCGGGGCGCGATCGCGCGCCCGGCCCCCGTTGCCGCTTCGCCCTCCCCCGTCTCCCCACCCTCCGACGACGTGATCAGAGCCAGGGGGCTGACCAAGCGGTTCCGCGGCGGCCAGCTCGCCGTGGACGGGCTGGACCTGACCGTCCCCCGGGGCTCGGTCTTCGGCTTCCTCGGCCCCAACGGCTCCGGCAAGACCACCACCATCCGGATGCTGATGGGCCTCATCGCCCCCACGTCCGGGGTGGCGACCGTGCTCGGCGAGTCGATGCCGCAGTCGGTCTCCACGGTGCTCCCCCGGGTCGGCGCCCTCATCGAGGGCCCGGCCCTGTACGGCTTCCTCTCCGGCCGGGACAACCTGGCGCGCTTCGACGCCGCGGATCCGACCGCCGACCCGCGCACCCGGAAGCAGCGGGTGGCCGAGGCCCTCGACCGGGTCGGGCTGACCGCCGCCGCCGGGAAGAAGGCCCGGGCCTACTCGCTGGGGATGAAGCAGCGGCTCGGCCTCGCGTCGGCCCTGCTCCAGCCGCGCGAGCTGCTCGTCCTGGACGAGCCGACCAACGGACTCGACCCGCAGGGCATGCGGGAGATCCGGGCGCTGATCCGGGAGGTCGCGGCGGAGGGCACGACGGTCTTCCTCTCCTCCCACCTGCTGGACGAGATCGAGCAGGTCTGCACGCACGCCGCGGTGATGTCGCGCGGCCGGCTGGTGGTGCAGGGCACCGTCGCCGAACTCGCCGCCCGGGCCCGCGGCCGGCTGGTCGTCCGGACACCGGACACCCACCGGGCCGCGGAGGTGCTGCTCGCCCACAAGGTGACCGGGGTCCAGGTCGGCGAGGAGCGGGTCGACGGCGAGCTGGGGACCCTGGCCGAGGACGCACTGCCCGGCCTCTGCGCGGCACTGGTCGCGGCCGAGGTGCGGATCCACGGCTTCGGGGTGGAGCGGGGCACGTTGGAGGACGCCTTCGTGGCGATGACCGGGGAGGGCTTCGATGTCGCGGGCTGAGGCGCCGGAGACGGCCGGAGCGACGGGGGCCGGCGCGGCCGGGGCCGGGGCCGGGGCGGCGGTGCCGCGGGTCGCGGGGCCGGGTGCCGCGGCCCCGGGGGCCGCCGTGCCCGGGCGCAGGACGCAGACGGCGGCCGGGTTCCTGGCGCTGTTCCGCAACGAGCTGGTGCTGACCTTCCGCCGGGTGCGGACCATCGCGCTGCTGGGGATCCTGGCCGTACTGCCGGTCCTGATCGGCACGGTGGTCAAGATCGAGACGGACGGACCGCGCGGCGGCGAGGGTCCGGCCTTCATCGCGCAGGTCACCCAGAACGGCCTGTTCCTGGTGTTCACGGCGCTCGCCGTGGCGCTGCCGGTCTTCCTGCCGATGACGGTCGGCGTGGTCGCCGGGGACTCGGTGGCCGGCGAGGCGGCCACCGGCACCCTGCGCTACCTGCTGGTCGCCCCGGCCGGGCGGACCAGGCTGCTGGCCGCCAAGTTCACCGCCGGGCTGGCCTTCTGCCTGGCGGCCACCGCGACGGTGGCCCTGGCGGCGGTGGCCACCGGGGCGGCGCTGTTCCCGGTCGGCGACGTCACGCTGATCTCCGGGGAGACCATCGGCCTGGGTTCGGCGCTGCTGCGGGCCGTGCTGGTGGCCGCGGTGGTCGCCGCCTCACTGGCGGGACTGGTCGCGATCGGGCTGTTCGTCTCGACGCTCACCGGCAGCGGGATCGCGGCGATGGCGGCCACCGTCGGACTGGTGATCACCGTGCAGATCCTGGACAGCTTCCCGCAGCTGCACGCGATCCAGCCGTTCCTCTTCACCCACCACTGGCTCACCTTCGGCGACCTCCTGCGGGAGCCGATGTACTGGGACGGGGTGCTGAAGAACCTCGGGCTGCAGGCCGCCTACGTGGCGGTGTTCGGATCGGCGGCGTGGGCCCGGTTCACGGCGCGGGACATCACGGCCTGAGCCGGTCCGTTCTGATCCGTTCCGGCCCGGGGTGCGCGCCTGCGCGGCGGCGGACCGGACCGCCCGGACGGGGCCGCCGCGGTGGGCTCAGCGGGTGGCGGCCCGGGCGGGTTCGGTGGCCGGCGTGGTCGGCGTGGTCGGCGCCGTGCCGGAGGGCACGGCGTCGGCCGGGGTCGCCGCCGCCCGGGCCCGGTCGGCCGCCCGGTCCGCCCGGACGCGCCGCAACGCGTCCCAGGTGAGCACCGCGAGCGCGGCCCACACCAGGGCGAACCCGGCCCAGCGGGCGGGCGGCATCGACTCGTGGAAGACGGCGACGCCGATCAGGAACTGGAACACCGGTGCCAGGTACTGCAGCAGCCCGAGCGTGGTCAGCGGCACCCGGACCGCCGCCGCCCCGAAGCAGAGCAGCGGGACCGCGGTGATCACCCCGCTGAGCACCAGCAGCCCCGAGTGGCCCCAGCCGTACGAGCCGGCCACCGTGTGGCCCAGGGTGCCGCGGCCGGTGGCCTGCAGGTAGACCAGGTAGCCGAGCGCGAAGGGGAACATGAAGGCGCTCTCGGCCGCCAGGCTCTCCAAGCCGCTCAGCCCGACCGTCTTCTTCAGCAGGCCGTAGGTGGCGAAGGAGAGCGCCAGGGTCAGCGCGATCCACGGGAGGCGCCCGTAGCCGACGGTCAGCACCGCCACCGCGAGCGCACCGATCCCCACCGCCACCCACTGCGCCCTGCGCAGCCGCTCCTTGAGCACCAGGACGCCGAAGGCGATGGTGACCAGCGGGTTGATGAAGTAGCCGAGGCTGGTCTCCACCACGTGGCCGGCGTTGACGGCCCAGATGTAGACGCCCCAGTTGACCGAGATCACCACGGCCGCGCCGCCCAGCATGGCCAGCCGGCGGGGCTGGCCCAGCAGCGGGCGTATCCAGCCCCAGTGCCGCTGGACCAGCAGCAGCGCCACCACGGCGACCAGCGACCAGACCATCCGGTTGGCCAGGATGTCGTCGGCGGCGCCCGGCTCCAGCAGCGGCCAGAACAGTGGGAAGAGCCCCGAGATCCCGTACGCCGCGACGCCGAACCAGAGCCCTCGGCCGGCCTCCTGCTGGGTTGTCTCTGGCATGGACCGCCTGCCCTCCGCGCGCACCTGTGTCGAGGCGACGGTAGCGGGCGCGGGGGCAGGCTGTCATCTCCGTATCCGGATTTTGGTCATGACAGGCAAAGGGGCTCGATCACCGCGGCGGGACTCCGCTGGTGGACACCCCGGCCGGGCGCCCCGGGCGCGGGCACGGGCACGGAAGCGGAGCCGGACGCGGAACGGGTGCGGTCACGACGGCGGGCCCGGGACGGCTCCGGACGCGGAGCCGTCCCGGGCGGGAGCCGGTGACGCGGTGGAGCGCGATGGGGCGCGTCCGGGCGCCTCAGGCTCCGAGCGCCGCCTTCACGCTCTCCGCCAGCGGGGCGGTCGGGCGGCCGATCAGCTTGGCCAGGTCGCCCGGGGTGCCGGCCAGCTCACCGCGCGCGATGCCGGCGTCGACGTCCACCAGGATCCCGGCGAAGCCCTCCGGCAGACCGGCGCCGACCAGCACCGCGAGGTGCTCGGCCGGGGTCACGTCACGGTGCCCGACCGGCTTGCCCGACGCCTGCGCCAGCTCGGCGGCCAGCTCCGGGAGGCTCCAGGCGACGTCACCGCTGAGCTCGTACACCGTGTTCTCGTGGCCCTCGCCGGTGAGGACCGCCACCGCCGCGTCGGCGTAGTCCCGGCGCGGGGCCGAGGCGATCCGGCCGTCGCCGGCGCTGCCGACCACCGCACCGCGCTCGACCGTGCCGACCGCGTCACCGAGGTAGTTCTCGGTGTACCAGCCGTTGCGCAGGAGGGCGAAGGGGAGCCCGGACTCGCGGATGACCGCCTCGGTGGCCTTGTGCTCGTCGGCCAGCTTGAAGGTGGCCGCGCCCGGCGCACTGGTGTAGGCGAACAGCGCGACACCGGCGGCACGCGCCGCCTCGACCACGGCGGTGTGCTGCGGGATCCGGCTGCCGATCTCGCTGCCCGAGATCAGCAGCACCCGGTCACCGGCGGCGAAGGCGCCCTCCAGGCTCTCCGGCCGGCCGTAGTCGACCACCCGGACCGTCACACCGCGCTCGGCGAGGTCGGCGGCCTTCTCCGCGGAACGGACGGCCACCGCCACCTCGCTCGCGGGGACCTTGGCCAGCAGGCCCTCGACGACCAGGCGGCCGAGCTGTCCGGTGGCACCGGTGACGACGTACATGATGTTGCTCCCTGGGGTGGTTGTCCGTTGAACTTCCGTCTACGACACTCACTCTAGGGGTGGCACTAACCTTTCGTAAGTACGCACTTCAAAGTAGGGTACTGACATGAAGGTAATGAACTCCGCCGACCCCGCGGCGGCCGCCGAGCCTGCGGCCGAACCGCCGGCCCCGCCGGCACTCGCGCCGCCCTGCGCCCTGCCCCTGCCCGACGTCTTCGACCGCATGTGTCCGTCCCGGGGCGTGCTGGAGCACGTCACCAGCCGCTGGGGCGTCCTGGTGCTGGGGGCGCTCGACGAGCGCGGCTACCGCTTCAGCGAGCTGCGCCGCCGGATCACCGGGGTGAGCGAGAAGATGCTCGCGCAGACCCTGCAGACCCTGGAACGCGACGGCTTCGTGCTGCGCGAGGCCCACCCGGTCATCCCGCCGCGGGTCGACTACAGCCTCACCCCGCTCGGCAGGGAGGCCGCCCGGCTGGTCTCCACCCTGGCGCACTGGTCGGAGGCCCGGGTCGGCGCCGTCCTGGCCGCCCGCGACGAGTACGACGCACGCGGACGCTGAGCCAGGCGGGGCCGTTTTTATGTCGACCGGTCTACTTATACCGACCGGTCTACAGATTCTGCCGCGCCGGTCCGGCCGTGGGCATCCGCCCGGCAGTCGGCCACCGGTCGGCCGCCGGCCGGCCGTTTCAGCCCTCCCGGCACTCCTCGATCAGCACCGCCAGGCCGTCCAGCACCCGCGCCAGCCCGAAGGCGTACGCGTGGTCCGGGCTGTACGCGCCCCCGTGCGCCTCGCCGGCGGCACTGCCCACCCGGGCCGCCACCGGGTAGCGCCCGGCGTCGAAGACCCGCGCCAGCAGCTCGGCATTGGCGGCCCACCACTGGGCGTCCGTCATCGCGCTGTCCTGTCGCGCGGCGCGCTCGTCGGAGGCCATCCGGGCGCAGGTCTCGACGAAGCCCAGCAGGTGGGTGAGCGCGGCGTCCAGTTCGACGTCCGGCAGACCGGTCCCCTCCAGGGCGCCCAGCTCGTACTCGTACTTGGCCATCAGCCCCGGACCGAGCGGCGGGCGACTGGTGGCGACCGCCGCCATCCACGGGTGGGCCCGGTACAGCGCGCGGTTGTCGTCGGCGACGGCGGTGGCCCGCGCACGCCAGCCCCCGTCGACCGGGGCACTGCGGGGCACGGCCGCGAAGACGGTGTCCAGCATCAGGTCGAGCAGTTCCGCCTTGCCCGGCACGTAGGTGTACAGCGCCATCGGCGAGACCCCCAGCTCCTGGGCCACCCGCCGCATGGTCACGGCCTCCACGCCCTCCGCGTCGGCGATCGCGATCGCCGCGGCGGCGATCTCCGCCGGGGACTTCGCCTGCCGGGGCCCGCGCCGGCCCGGCTTCTCCTGCGCCGTCACGCCCCAGAGCAGCGCGAGGGTCCGCGCCGGATCTCCGGCACCACTGCGGTCACTGGCCATGCGCCGATCCTTTCACGCCCGCCTCCCCCACCGCCCGACTACCGTCGCCCCATGACCGACGCCACCCCCGAACCCCTCCCGCTCGCCGCCACCCCGGGCCCCGTCCGACCCCGGGTCACCTGCCGCCGCTGCCACCGCCCGCTGCACGACCCCGAGTCCCGCATCCTCCGCCTGGGCCCCGAGTGCCGGGACCCGGCCGACCGCGTCGCCCGCCACGAGGTCGACCAGGATCCGCTGCCGGGGATCGACCAGGCCACGTCCTGACGGTCGGGGCCCGGCACTGCCGGGCCCCGGGGCCGACCCTCAACCGCAGCCCCGGCCCACCCGGGACCGCCGCCACACGCATCACCCCACGGATCCCGGAACACCCCTTGCACAATTCTCCGTACCATGTACAGTGTACTGCGTACGGGATAATCACCGACGAGAGGGTTCACAGCATGCAGATCACCTCCTCCGCCGTTTCGCTCACCGTCGCGGACGTGGACGCCTCGGCGTCGTTCCTCCGGGAGCACTTCGGGTTCACCGAGCAGATGGCGTCGGACGGGTTCGTCTCCCTCGGCCGGGAGGACGCCGGGGTCAACGTGGTCTTCCTGCGGCGCGGCATCGAGGTGCTGCCGGAGGGCTTCCGCGACCAGGTCGCCACCGGGCTGATCCTGGCCTTCGTCGTCACCGACGTGGCCGCCGAGGAAGCACGGCTGCGGTCCGCGGGCGTGGAGATCACCATGTCGCTGCGGGAGGAGCCGTGGGGCGAGAAGCTGTTCCAGGTCACCGACCCGAACGGGGTGGTGCTCCAGCTCGTGGAGTGGGCGGAGCAGTCGTGACGGGTCGGCCCCGGACGCACTGACGCTCCGGCGCCGCCCGTCGGACGGCACGGCGCCGACCCGACGCCGCCACGGCGGCGGCGCATCGACGGCGCCACGACCGCACGGATGACGACGGCGCCCCCGGCCACTGTGGCCGGGGGCGCCGTTCCGTCGTACGGGGGGCCGTCGTACTGGGCCGCCGTACGGGGCCCGTCGTACAGGGGCTGCCGTCAGTCGACCGTCCAGGTGTCGCTGCCGGAGAGCAGCGCCGCGAGGTCACCCGGGCCGCGTTGGGCGGCGGCGGTTTCCAGCTGGCTGCTCATCAGCTCGTCGTACACCGGACGGCGAACGCTCCGCAGCACGCCGATCGGGGTGTGGTGCAGGGTGTCCGCGTCGGCGATCCGGGAGAGCGCGAACGCCGTGGACGGGCCGGCGGCGTGGGCGTCGTGGACCAGGACGGCGGACTCGTTAGAAGCGGTGACGGTGTCGACGAACAGCTCGCCGTCGGCGCCGCGGAAGACGCCCCGGGCCCGGTCGGCGCCGAAGCGGACCGGCTGCCCGTGCTCCAGCCTGATCAGCGCCTCGTCCCGGGTGCCGGCCTCCTTGAGCACCTCGAAGGCGCCGTCGTTGAAGATGTTGCAGTTCTGGTAGATCTCGACCAGCGCCGTGCCCTCGTGCTCGGCCGCCGCCCGGAGCACCGACTGGAGGTGCTGACGGTCGGAGTCGATGGTCCGGGCGACGAAGCTCGCCTCCGCACCGATCGCCAGCGAGAGCGGATTGAACGGGGCGTCCAGCGAACCCATCGGCGTGGACTTGGTGATCTTCCCGAGTTCACTGGTGGGCGAATACTGCCCCTTGGTCAGGCCGTAGATACGGTTGTTGAACAGCAGGATCTTCAGATTCACATTCCGCCGAAGCGCGTGGATCAGATGATTTCCGCCGATCGACAGCGCGTCGCCGTCGCCGGTCACCACCCAGACGCTCAGGTCCCGCCGGGAGGAGGCCAGCCCGGTGGCGATCGCCGGCGCGCGGCCGTGGATCGAGTGCACCCCGTAGGTGTTCATGTAGTAGGGGAAGCGCGACGAGCAGCCGATCCCGGAGACGAAGACGGTGTTCTCCCGTCTGATCCCCAGCTCCGGCATGAACGACTGCACCGCCGCCAGGATCGCGTAGTCACCGCAGCCGGGGCACCAGCGCACCTCCTGGTCGGTCTTGAAGTCCTTCGCGCTCTGCGGCGCTTCGGTCTTCGGGACCAGCTTCAACGAGGGGAACTTCTCGCTCATCGGTTGTCCTCCTCGTCCAGGTTCCCGATCGCCGCCCACAGCACGTCCGCCAACTGCGCCGCCTTGAAGGGGAGTCCGCGCACCTGGTTGTAGGACTGGGCGTCCACCAGGTACGTGCCGCGCAGCAGCAGCGCCAGCTGGCCGAGGTTCATCTCCGGAACGATGATCTTGTCGTAACTCCGCAGCACCGTGCCGAGGTTGGCGGGGAAGGGGTTGAGGTTGCGCAGGTGCGTCTGGGCGATCTCGCCGCCGTCCGCCCGGACCCGGCGGACGGCCGCCGTGATCGGGCCGTAGGTCGAACCCCAGCCGATCACCAGCACCCGGGCCTCCCCGGACGGGTCGTCGACCTCGGCCTCGGGCACCGTGATGCCGTCCACCTTGGCCTGGCGGGTACGGACCATGAAGTCGTGGTTGGCCGGGTCGTAGGAGATGTTGCCGGTGCCGTCCTGCTTCTCGATACCGCCGATCCGGTGCTCCAGACCCGGTGTGCCGGGCACCGCCCACGGCCGGGCCAGCGTCTGCGGATCGCGGAGGTACGGCCAGAAGGTGCCGTCCTCGCGGTTCGGTCCGGTGGCGAAGTCCGGGTTGATCTCGGGCAGTTCGTCGACCTCCGGGATCCGCCAGGGCTCGGACCCGTTGGCCAGGTAGCCGTCCGAGAGCAGGAACACCGGGGTGCGGTAGGTGACCGCGATCCGGGCCGCCTCCAGCGCCGCGTCGAAGCACTCCGCCGGGGTGGCCGGGGCCACGATCGGCACCGGGGCCTCGCCGTTGCGGCCGAACATCGCCTGCAGCAGGTCGGCCTGCTCGGTCTTGGTCGGCAGACCGGTGGACGGGCCGCCGCGCTGGATGTCCACCACCAGCAGCGGCAGTTCGAGCGAGACGGCCAGACCGATGGTCTCGCTCTTCAGCGCCACCCCCGGCCCGGAGGTGGTGGTCACGCCGAGCGCGCCGCCGAAGGCCGCACCGAGCGCCGCACCGATGCCGGCGATCTCGTCCTCGGCCTGGAAGGTGCGCACCCCGTAGTTCTTGTGCCTGCTGAGCTCGTGCAGGATGTCCGAGGCCGGGGTGATCGGGTACGAGCCCAGGTAGAGCGGCAGCCCGGACCGCTGGGAGGCGGCGATCAGGCCGTACGACAGGGCCAGGTTGCCGGAGATGTTGCGGTAGCGGCCCGGCGGCAGCTTGGCCGGCGACACCTCGTAGGAGACCGCGAACGACTCGGTCGTCTCACCGAAGTTCCAACCGGCCCGGAAGGCACTGATGTTGGCCTCGGCGATCTGCGGCTTCTTGGCGAACTTGCTGCGCAGGAAGGACTCGGTGCCGCGGGTCGGCCGGTGGTACATCCAGGAGAGCAGGCCGAGCGCGAACATGTTCTTCGCCCGCTCGGCGTCCTTGCGGGCCAGACCGCTGTCCTTGAGGGCCTCCAGGGTGAGCGTGGTCAGCGGCACCTTGTGCAGGTGGTAGCCCTCCAGCGAACCGTCGTCAAGCGGGTCCGCCCCGTAACCGACCTTGGCCAGCGCGCGCTTGGTGAACTCGTCGGTGTTGACGATGATCTCCGCACCGCGCGGCAGGTCCGCCAGGTTGGCCTTGAGCGCGGCCGGGTTCATCGCCACCAGGACGTTGGGCGCGTCCCCCGGGGTCAGGATGTCGTGGTCGGCGAAGTGGAGCTGGAAGGACGAGACGCCCGGCAGGGTCCCGGCGGGTGCCCGGATCTCGGCCGGGAAGTTGGGCAGGGTGGAGAGGTCGTTGCCGAAGGACGCCGTTTCGGAGGTGAAACGGTCGCCGGTGAGCTGCATGCCGTCGCCGGAGTCTCCGGCGAATCTGATGATCACCCGGTCCAACTTGCGGATCGGCTTGGCGCGCCTGGGCTGTGGACCGACCGGCACGGCAGGGCCGGAGCGGCCACCGCCGGGCCCGGACCGGCCCTCGTCGCCGTCCGAGCCGTCCACTGCTTCTGACTGATCGACCTGACTGGTCACTGCCGCGGACCTCCTCGTGGGCACCAGCCGCGGGCGTGAGCCGTGTGCCCCGTCCGCCTGGTGCACCTCTCGCATCCTATGCGGGTAAGGATTGCCTGGGACGGAACTACCCGATGCGGCGGAAAATCACCGCCGCATGCCGGTACAACACTCCGGGTGACCCGGCCCATACCCGAACGGGGGAGGTTCGTTCGAATGCCAACCGACTGTTCGGGAATGCCCTTCCCGCCGGGGGGCGGTGCATTCAGGAATTCAGATAAGTGAGCACCGCGAGAACCCGCCGGTGGTCGCCGGGGCTCTGCGTCAGGCCGAGCTTGAGGAAGATGTTGCTGACGTGCTTCTCGACCGCGCCCTCCGAGACGACCAGCTGCTTCGCCACCGCGGTGTTGGTCCGCCCCTCGGCCATCAGGCCCAGCACCTCGCGCTCCCGCGGGGTCAGCCCGGCCAGCACGTCACCCTTGCGGCTGCGGCTGAGCAGCTGCTGCACCACCTCGGGGTCCAGCGCGGTGCCGCCCTCGGCCACCCGGACCACGGCGTCCACGAACTCGCGGACCTCGGCCACCCGGTCCTTCAGCAGGTACCCGACGCCACGGGTGGATCCGGCCAGCAGTTCGGAGGCGTAGCGCTCCTCGACGAACTGCGACAGCACCAGCACGCCCAGCTCCGGGTAGAGGCCGCGGAGCGAGACGCAGGCGCGCAGGCCCTCGTCGGTGTGGGAGGGCGGCATCCGCACGTCCGAGACCACCACGTCCGGCAGCGCGTCGGCGGCCGCGAGGTCGTGGATCGTCTTGACCAGGGCGTCGCCGTCCCCGACGCCCGCGACGACCTCCAGGCCGCGGTCGGTGAGCAGCCTGGTCAGCCCTTCCCGCAGCAGTACGGAGTCCTCGGCGATGACGACGCGAAGCATGGCGGCCTTCCGGATGGGCGGAGCTGCGGGCGAAGCTGACGGGTGTCAGTCTCCCCCATCCGCACGCCCCCGAGGGCGGCCGGGCGGGAATTCACGCCGTCCACCGGGGCGGCCCGGCGGGGCGGCCCGCGGAGTCGGCCGCGCCGGAACCCCCCGGCGGGGCGGGGACCGGAGCCGACCGCGCCGGCCTCACATGGTGCGGATGGCCACCGAGTCGCAGAGCGCCCGGAGCGCCTCCTTGGCCGCGCCGTCCGGGAGCGGCTCCAGCAGAGCGCGGGCCTCCTCGGCGTGCCGCAGCGTCTCCCGGCGCGCGCGCTCCAGCGCCGGGTGGCGGCGCAGCAGCCGCAGCGTCTCGGCGTGCAGCTCGTCGTCGCCGCTGAGGTCACGGCTCAGCAGCTCGCGCAGCCGGGTGTCCGACGGGTCGGCGGGGTCGGCGGGCATCTGGCGGAGCAGCAGGGTCGGCAGGGTCTGCACGCCCTCGCGCAGGTCGGTGCCGGGGGTCTTGCCGGACTCGTGGCCGTCGCTCGCGATGTCCAGGACGTCGTCGGCCAGCTGGAAGGCGATGCCGATCCGCTCGCCGTAGGCGCTGAGGGTGTCGATCACCCAGGGCTCGGCACCGGCCAGCAGTGCTCCTATCCGGCAGGAGACGGCGATCAGCGAGCCGGTCTTGCCGGCCAGGACGTCGAGGTAGTGACGGAGCGGGTCGTCGTCCGCGGCCGGGCCGACCGTCTCCAGGATCTGGCCGGTGACCAGCCGCTCGAACGCGTCGGCCTGGACCCGGACGGCCTCCGGTCCCAGGTCCGCGAGCACCTGGGAGGCGCGGGAGAAGAGGAAGTCGCCGGTCAGGATGGCGACCGAGTTGTCCCAGCGCGAGTTGGCGCTGGGGGCGCCACGGCGCACCGGGGCCTCGTCCATGACGTCGTCGTGGTAGAGCGTGGCGAGGTGGGTGAGCTCGACGACGACGGCGGCCGGCACCACGCCGGGGGCGTTGGCGTCGCCGAACTGGGCGGCGAGCAGTACCAGCAGCGGGCGGAACCGCTTGCCGCCGGCCGCCATGAGGTGACCGGCGGTGACGGTGATGAACGGAACGTCGCTCTTCACGGCCTCGGCGAGCGCGACCTCGACGGC
Organism: Kitasatospora sp. NBC_00458; assembly: GCF_036013975.1. Lineage (NCBI taxonomy): Bacteria > Bacillati > Actinomycetota > Actinomycetes > Kitasatosporales > Streptomycetaceae > Kitasatospora > Kitasatospora sp. NBC_00458. The sequence continues at coordinate 5,209,163 of NZ_CP107904.1, read as the reverse complement.
GTCCATCCCGGCCTGGACGTCGCGGGTCAGATCGCGGTCCTGCACGCTGAGCCCAAAGGGTCCCACGACGGTCACGAAGACCACTCCTCTGTCCCTGGTCGATCTAGCGGCCTGGTCCCTGAGTGGCGCCGCTGGCCATACAGGCAGGGTATCCGGTCGCGAGTGGATCACTGCACGGGCGTGCGGGTCTGTCATGGTCCGGGCGTCCGCGCTGGCCAGCGGGGATGCCGACGCGACACGTCCGGGCCGCGCGCAAGGGGCGCGGCCCGGACGGGCGGTGGGCGTTCGGCGGCCGCTCAGCCGACGAAGATCGAGGCCTTCGACGCCAGGTCCAGGAAGTACTGCGGAAGCAGTCCGAGGACGAGCGTGGCGAGGACCCCGATGCCGATCGCGGCGGCCGTGAAGGCGCTCGGGATCGCGACGGTCGGACCGCCCGGCTGCGGGTCCGAGAAGAACATCAGCACGATGACCCTGATGTAGAAGAACGCCGCCACCGCCGAGCTGAGCACACCGACGATCACCAGCGGGGTCGCCCCGCCGGCCGCCGCGGCCTGGAAGACCGCGAACTTCCCGGTGAAGCCGGACGTCAACGGGATGCCCGCGAAGGCCAGCAGGAAGAGCGCGAAGACCGCCGCGACCAGCGGGGAGCGCCGGCCCAGGCCGGCCCAGCTGGACAGGTGGGTCGCCTCCCCCTTGGAGTCGCGCACCAGGGTGACCACCGCGAAGGCGCCGAGCGTCACGAAGGAGTACGCCAGCAGGTAGAACAGCACCGAGCTCAGGCCCTGCTTGTTGGTGGCGATCACCCCGGTGAGGATGAACCCGGCGTGCGCGATCGAGGAGTAGGCGAGCAGCCGCTTGACGTCCTGCTGGGTGACGGCCAGGACCGCGCCGACCACCATGGTGAGGATCGCGACCCCCCACATCACCGGCCGCCAGTCCAGCCGCAGCGCGGGGAAGGCCACGTAGAACAGCCGCAGCACCGCGCCGAACGCGGCCACCTTGGTCGCGGCCGCCATGAAGCCGGTGACCGGGGTCGGCGCGCCCTGGTAGACGTCCGGGGTCCAGGAGTGGAACGGCACCGCGCCGACCTTGAAGAGCAGGCCGACCGCCAGCAGCGCCAGGCCGACCAGCAGCAGCGCGTCGTTCTGCGTGGTGGAGAGCAGTGCCGGGGTGGCCAGTGCCTTGCCGGAGATGACGTCCGAGATCTCGCCGAGCCGCACGCTGCCCGCGAACCCGTACAGCAGCGCGGTGCCGAACAGGAAGAACGCCGAGGCGAAGGCGCCGAGCAGGAAGTACTTGACCGCCGCCTCCTGGGAGAGCAGCCGGCGGCGCCGGGCCAGCGCGCAGAGCAGGTACAGCGGGAGGGAGAAGACCTCCAGCGCGACGAACATGGTCAGCAGGTCGTTGGCGGCGGGGAAGAGCAGCATCCCGCCGACCGCGAACATGGTGAGCGGGAAGACCTCGCTGGTGGTGAAGCCGGCCCGGATCGCGGAGCGCTCCTGCTCGCCGCCGGGCGTGGCGGCGGCCTGGGAGGCGAAGGCGTCGGCCGGCTCCCCCCCGGCCTTGGGTTCGAGGCCGCGCTCGGCGTAGGTCAGCACCGCGACCACCGCGACCAGCAGGATCACGCCCTGCAGGAAGAGCGCCGGGCCGTCCAGCGCCACCGCGCCCATCGCGAGCAGGTCGAACTTGGTGGAGCCGTAGCCCTGCGAGGCGAGCACCACCACGGCGGTGAACGCGCCGGCGAGGCCGACCAGGGCGAGGACGACCTGGGCCCAGTGCCGGTACCGGCGGGGCAGGAAGGCCTCCAGCAGGATGCCGGCCACGGCGGCGCCGAACACCACGAGCATCGGCGAGAGCTGGCCGTACTCGACATGCGGCGCGGGGATGCTCTGGGTGTTGCCGCCCGCGGCGGCGAGCCATCCGGTGGTGCTCACTTGTGCTCACCTCCTGAGCGGGCGGACCCGTCGCCCGGCGTTCCGTTGTCGGCGGCGACCGGGTGGGCCGGCGCCGGGTCGGTCTCGTGGACCTGCGAGAGGGTCGCGTCCACCGCCGGGTTGACGATGTCGGTGAGCGGCTTCGGGTAGACACCGAGCAGGATGGTCAGGGCGATCAGCGGTGTGACGACCGCGAGCTCGCGCACCTTGAGGTCGTGCATGCCGCGCACCCCGTCCTTGACCGGGCCGGTCATGGTGCGCTGGTAGAGCAGCAGGGCGTACAGCGCGGCGAGCACGATGCCGAAGGTGGCGACGATGCCGACCGCCGGGTACCGGGTGAAGGTGCCCACCAGGACGAGGAACTCGCTGACGAAGGGCGCGAGTCCCGGCAGCGAGAGGGTGGCCAGTCCGCCGATCAGGAAGGTCCCGGCGAGCACCGGGGCGACCGTCTGGACGCCGCCGTAGTCGGCGATCAGGCGCGAACCGCGGCGGGAGATCAGGAAGCCGGCCACCAGCATCCACGCGGCGGTGGAGATCCCGTGGTTGACCATGTAGAGGGTGGCCCCGCTCTGACCCTGGCTGGTCAGCGCGAAGATGCCCATGATGATGAAGCCGAAGTGCGAGATCGAGGCGTAGGCGACCAGCCGCTTGATGTCCTTCTGACCGATCGCCAGCAGCGCGCCGTAGACGATCCCGATCACCGAGAGGACCAGGATCGCCGGGGCGAAGGTCTTCGAGGCGTCCGGGAAGAGCCCGAGGCAGAAGCGGAGCATCGCGAAGGTGCCGACCTTGTCCACCACCGCGGTGATCAGGACGGCCGTCCCGGCGGTGGACTCGCCCATCGCGTTCGGCAGCCAGGTGTGCAGCGGCCAGAGCGGGGCCTTCACCGCGAAGGCGAAGAAGAAGCCCAGGAACAGCGCCTTCTCGGCCGTCCCGCCGATCTCCAGCCGGCCGTCGGCGATCGCGCCGGTCAGGGTCCGCAGGTCGAAGGTGCCGAAGCCCTGCTCCTGCGCGATCACGTACAGCCCGATCACCGCGGCCAGCATGACCAGGCCGCCGAGCAGGTTGTACAGCAGGAACTTGACCGCCGCGTAGGAGCGCTGGCGGGCGGACTCGGGGCCGCCGGCCCGGTCGCCGAAGCCGCCGATCAGGAAGTACATCGGGATCAGCATGGCTTCGAAGAAGACGTAGAACAGGAAGACGTCGGTGGCGTAGAAGGAGACGACGACCATCGCCTCCACCGCCAGGATCAGGGCGAAGAAGCCCTGGGTGCGCCGCCTGTTCTCGAAGGTGCCGTCCGGGGCCGCGGGCGCCGGGTCGGCGTCGTGCCAGGAGGCGAGCATCACGATCGGCACCAGGACCGCGGTGAGCAGGGCCAGGACCGCGCCGATGCCGTCCACGCCGAGCGAGAAGGTGATGCCGAAGGAGCGGATCCAGCTGTACGACTCGGTCAGCTGGTAGCGCGCGCCGTCCGGGTCGAACCGCGCGGTCACCGCGGCGGCCAGCGCCAGGGTGACGACGGAGACGGCCAGCGCGACGGTCTTGGTGGTCCGCCGCCTGGCGTCGGTGGACCCGGCGGGCAGGGCGGCGGTCAGCACCGCGCCTGCCGCCGGGACGGCGCACGTGGCGGTGAGCAGGGCGCTCATGGCCGGACCTCCCGACGGTGCGTGTAATCCCAATCCATCAGACGGACCTCATCAGGAGAGTCGTGGCGACCAGCACCAGCGTGCCGCCGAACATGGAGAGCGCGTACGACCGGACGTAGCCGTTCTGGATCCGGCGCAGCCTGCTGGAGATGCCGCCGATGGTGGCGGCCAGGCCGTTGACGAAGCCGTCCAGGCCGCGGCTGTCGAAGTAGACCAGCGCCGCGGTGAGCGCCGAACCGGGACGCACCAGGACCGCGTGGTTGAAGTCGTCCTGGAGGAGGTCCCGGCGGGCGGCCCGGGTGAGCGGGGACCCGTACGGCGGCAGCACCGGGACGGCGGAGCGCCCGTACATCAGGTACGAGACGGTGACGCCGACCACCATGCAGGCGGTGGTGAGCAGGGTGACGGTGAGTTCGCCGAGCGGCGAGTCGCCGTGGGCGTGGCCGGTGACCGGCTCCAGCCAGGTGACGAAGGAGCTGTTGTAGGCGAAGATCGCGCCGGCGAAGACCGAGCCGAAGGCCAGCACGATCATCGGCGCGGTCATGGTCTTCGGCGACTCGTGCGGGTGCGGGTCGTTGCCCTCGGCGTCCGGCTGCCAGCGGCGCTCCCCGAAGAAGGTCAGGATCATCACCCGGGTCATGTAGAACGCGGTGACGGCGGCGCCGAGGAGGGTGCAGAAGCCGAGGATCCAGCCCTCGGTGCCGCCCTTGGCGAAGGCCGCTTCGATGATCTTGTCCTTGGAGAAGAACCCGGAGAGGCCGGGGAACCCGATGATCGCCAGGTAGCCGAGGCCGAACGTCACGAAGGTGACCGGCATGAACTTCCGCAGGCCGCCGTAGTGACGCATGTTCACCTCGTCGTTCATGCCGTGCATGACCGACCCGGCGCCGAGGAAGAGCCCGGCCTTGAAGAAGCCGTGGGTCACCAGGTGCATGATCGCGAAGGCGTAGCCGATCGGGCCGAGGCCGGCCGCGAGGATCATGTAGCCGATCTGCGACATGGTCGAGCCGGCCAGCGCCTTCTTGATGTCGTCCTTGGCGCAACCGACGACCGCACCGAACAGCAGGGTGACCGTCCCGACCACCACCACGGCGGTCTGGGCGTCCGGCGCCAGGTTGAAGATCGCCCCGGAACGGGTGATCAGGTAGACGCCGGCGGTCACCATGGTGGCCGCGTGGATCAGGGCCGAGACCGGGGTCGGACCCTCCATGGCGTCCCCGAGCCACGACTGCAGCGGCACCTGGGCGGACTTGCCGCAGGCCGCGAGCAGCAGCATCAGGCCGATCGCGGTCAGCTTGCCCTCGCTCGCCTGGTCCGCCGCGCCGAAGACCGGCTCGAAGGTGAAGGAGCCGAACTCGACGAACATCAGCATGATCGCGATCGAGAGGCCCATGTCACCGACGCGGTTGACGATGAAGGCCTTCTTCGCGGCCGTGGCGGCGCTCGGCTTGTGCTGCCAGAAGCCGATCAGCAGGTAGGAGGCGAGGCCGACGCCCTCCCAGCCGAAGTACAGCAGGAGGTAGTTGTCGGCGGTCACCAGCAGCAGCATCGCCGACAGGAAGAGGTTCAGGTAGGCGAAGAAGCGGCGCCGGCGCTCGTCGTGCGCCATGTAGCCCACCGAGTAGAGGTGGATCAGGGTGCCGACGCCGGTGATCAGCAGGACGAAGGTCATCGAGAGCTGGTCGAGCTGGAACGCGATGTCGGCCTGGAAGCCGTTCACCGGGATCCAGCTGAACAGGTTCTCCGTGAGCGTGCGGTCCTCGGCCTCCCGGCCCAGCATGTCCGAGAAGAGGACGACGCCGAAGCCGAAGGAGAGCGCGGCGAGCGCGGTGGCCAGCCAGTGGCCGAACCGGTCGAACACCCGGCCGCCGAGCAGCAGCAGGGCGGCGCCGGCCAGCGGGGCCGCGACCAGAAGCGGAATGAGAGAGTTCACCGAAGGCCCTCCGCCTACAGCTTCATGAGGTTGCTGTCGTCGACCGAAGCGGAATGCCTGGTCCGGAAGATGGAGACGATGATGGCGAGGCCGACCACGACCTCGGCCGCCGCGACCACCATGGTGAAGAACGCGATGATCTGGCCGTCCAGGTTGCCGTGCAGCCGGGAGAAGGTGACCAGCGCCAGGTTGGAGGCGTTGAGCATCAGCTCGACGCACATGAACAGGACGATCGCGTTCCGCCGGATCAGTACGCCGGAGGCGCCGATGGTGAACAACAGGGCGGAGAGATAGAGGTAGTTGACCGGATTCACTCCGCCCCCTCCTCGTCGTGGTCGGGTGCCTGGTGGCCGTTCGGCACCGGTTCGAGGGTCTTGCGCCGGCCCTCCGGGTGCTCCAGCTCCTTGCGGGGGCCGGTCACCGGCGGGCGCTCGGACGACGGGCGTCCCAGCCAGTCCGCGGTGGCGGCCTCCAGCTCGGCCATCCGGGCCAGCATCTCGTGGCTGACGTCGCGGATCTGGCCGCGCTCGCGGAGGGTCGCCATCACCGAGTCCTCGGCGATGGTGCCGTCCGGCAGCAGCGCCGGGACGTCCACCGCGTTGTGCCGGGCGTAGACGCCGGGCGCGGGCTTCGGCGGGAGCTGGATGTTGTCCCGCACGCGCTGGTCGGCCAGCTCGCGCTGGGTCTTCGGGGGCTTCACGTGCTCGCGGTGGGTCAGCACCATGGCACCGATCGCGGCGGTGATCAGCAGTGCGCCGGTGACCTCGAAGGCCCAGACGTACTTGGTGAAGATCAGCCTGGCCAGCCCCTGGACATTGCCCTCGGCATTGGCCTCGCCGAGGCCCGTGAAGGTGTCCAGCCTGGCGTTGGCGATCCCGGCGAGCAGCAGCACCCCGAAGCCGAGGCCGCAGAACACCGCGGCGAACCGCTGGCCCTTCAGCTGCTCCTTCAGCGAGTCCGCGCTGGTCACGCCGACCAGCATCACCACGAAGAGGAACAGCATCATGATCGCGCCGGTGTAGACGACGATCTGCACCACGCCCAGGAACACCGCGCCCTGGGCCATGTAACAGACCGCCAGGGCGAGCATGGTGGCGGCCAGGCAGAGCGCGCTGTGCACGGCCTTCTTCATCAGCAGCATGCCGAGCGCGCCGCCGACGGCGATCACCGCGAGGACCCAGAACTGGACGGCCTCACCGGTGGAGGTCGCGCCGGTGACGGCGGCGAGGGCGGCGGGGGCGGCGGTCACGACAGCTCCTCCTTCTCCCGGTCGGTGCGCTCCTGCTGGACCGTCCCGGGCGCCGCCGCGGTGATCTCGCCCCGGTAGTACGCGCCCTCGTCGGCGCCCGGGAAGATCGAGTGCGGGCTGTCGACCATGCCCTCGGAGAGGCCGACCAGCAGCTGCTCCTTGGTGAAGATGAGGTCGGCGCGGGAGGAGTCCGCCAGCTCGTACTCGTTGGTCATGGTGAGCGCGCGGGTCGGACAGGCCTCGATGCAGAGGCCGCAGAGGATGCAGCGGGCGTAGTTGATCTGGTACACCGCGCCGTACCGCTCACCGGGCGAGTAGCGCTCGTCCTCCCGGTTGTCGGCGCCCTCGACGTAGATCGCGTCGGCCGGGCAGGCCCAGGCGCAGAGCTCGCAGCCGACGCACTTCTCCAGGCCGTCCGGGTGCCGGTTCAGCTGGTGGCGGCCGTGGAAGCGCGGAGCGGTGGGCTTCTTCTGCTCCGGGTACTGCTCGGTGAGCCGCTTCTTGAACATGGCCTTGAAGGTCACGCCGAAGCCGGCGGCCGGCCCGAGGACGGACGGCTTCTCGGTCGGCTCGGGCCGGTCGGCCCGGGCGTTCTGGTCGGACGACATCTCGGTTCAGCTCCCTTCGGAATGGTCGGCCCCGTTGAGGGCGTCCTGGAGTTGCTTCGGGGCGCGGCTGGGCCGGCGCGGGACCGGCGGAAGCTGCTGCCCGGGCAGCGGCGGCACCGGGTACCCGCCCGCCATCGGGTCGAACTCGGGCTCCGGGGCGGCCGCTTCGTCCTCCGGCTTGCGCTTCACGATGTCCCGGACCAGACCGAGCAGCAGGAGGACACCCACCGGGGCCCCGACGTAGAGCACCACCTGGCCGAACTCGTAGCCCTCGTTGCGCAGTGCCCGGACGCTGGCCACCATCACCAGCCAGACCAGCGAGACCGGGATCAGCACCTTCCAGCCGAGCTTCATGAACTGGTCGTAGCGGAGCCGGGGAAGGGTGCCGCGCAGCCAGATGAAGAAGAAGAGCAGCAGCTGGATCTTGAGGATGATCCAGAGCATCGGCCACCAGCCGTGGTTGGCGCCCTCCCAGAAGGTGGAGACCGGCCAGGGGGCCCGCCAGCCGCCGAGGAACAGGGTGGAGGCCACCGCCGAGACGGTGACCATGTTGACGTACTCGGCCAGCATGAACATCGCGAACTTCAGCGAGGAGTACTCGGTGTTGAAGCCGCCGACCAGCTCGCCCTCGGCCTCCGGGAGGTCGAACGGCGCCCGGTTGGTCTCCCCGACCATCGCGATGATGTAGACGATGAACGACACCGGCAGCAGGACCGCGAACCAGGTCGGTTGCTGCGAGGAGACGATCTCCGAGGTGGACATCGAGCCCGAGTAGATGAACACCGCCGCGAACGACAGGCCCATCGCGATCTCGTAGCTGATCATCTGCGCGGAGGAGCGGATCCCGCCGAGCAGCGGGTAGGTCGAGCCCGAGGACCAGCCGGCCAGCACGATGCCGTAGATGCCGACCGAGGCGGTCGCCAGGATGTAGAGCAGGGCCACCGGGAAGTCGGTCAGCTGGAGCGGCGTCCGGGTGCCGAAGATCGACACCTCGTCGCCGGCCGGACCGAACGGGATCACCGCGAAGGCCATGAAGGCCGGGATGGCGCAGACGATCGGGGCCAGGATGTAGACCGCCTTGTCGGCGCCCTTGACCACCAGGTCTTCCTTGAGCGCCAGCTTCACGCCGTCGGCGAGCGACTGCAGCAGCCCCCACGGGCCGTGCCGGTTGGGCCCGATGCGCAACTGCATCCAGGCCACCACCTTGCGCTCCCAGACGATCGCGACGAGCACCGTGCCGACCAGGAAGGCGAAGCAGAAGACCGCCTTGAGCAGCACCAGCCACCAGGGGTCGCGGCCGAAGAAGCCGAGCGTCCCGTACGCGGCGACGTCCTGCGCCGCCGCCGCGGACACGGCGGCTTCGTGGGACGAGAGCAGGGACGCGGCGGCGTCGAACGCCGAGACGTCGAGTGCGGCGAGACTCACTTCTCCTCCTCGTCGGGCTCGGTGGCCTCCGCCGCGGCGATGGTGACCAGGTGGCCGGTGGTGGTGCCGAGCGCGCGGTGGGCGCCGCCCGGAGTGGAGTTGAGCGGGATCCAGACCGTGCGGTCCGGCATCTCCTTGGTGATCTCCAGCGGCAGGGTGAGCGAGCCGGCCGGACCGGTCAGCCGCAGTGCGGCGGGCGGACCGTCGGCGCCGAGCTCCCCGGCGGTGGTCGGCGAGATCCTGGCGACCGCCGGGTGCCGGGTGCCGGCCAGGTGCGGATCGCCCTGCTGGAGGGTGCCCCGGTCGAGCAGCAGCCGCCAGCCGGCCAGCACCGCCTGACCGGTGGCCGGCCGCGGCAGCAGACCGGGGTGGGCCGCCGGGGCGGCCGGGCGGTCGCCGGTCCAGGGCGCGAACCGGTCCAGCTCCAGCCGGGCGGACCGGACGTCCGGCAGGCCGAGCCGGTGGCCCAGCGCGTCGGCGAGCATGTTCAGCACCCGCAGGTCCGGGTGCAGGTGACGGCCCATCTGCTGGTCCGGCTTGAGCGCGGCCTCGAACATCCGCACCCGGCCCTCCCAGTCGAGGAAGGTGCCGGCCTTCTCCGCCACCGCGGCGACCGGCAGCACCACGTCCGCGTGCGCGGTGACCGCGGACGGGCGCAGCTCCAGCGACACCACGAACCGGGCGGCGGTCAGCGCCTCCTCGGCCAGCGCCGGGTCGGGCAGGTCGTCCGGGTCGACACCGCCGACCAGCAGCGCGTCCAGGTCGCCGTGGGCGGCGGCCGCGAGGATCTGGTCGGTGTCCCGGCCGAGCCGGGCCGGGAGTTCGACCACCCCCCAGGCCGCGGCGGCCTCGGCCCGGGCGGCCGGAGCGGTCACCGGGCGGCCGCCGGGCAGCAGCCCGGGCAGCGCGCCCGCCTCGACCGCGCCGCGCTCGCCGGCCCGCCGCGGGACCCAGGCGATCCGGGCGCCGGTGGCGTGCGCCAGCCGGAGCACCGCGGTGAGCGCTCCGGGGGCGGCGGACAGCCGCTCACCGGCCAGGATGACCGAACCGGGGGTGCGGAGCAGCTCCGCGGCCCGGCCGGCGTCGTCGTTGAGCGGCTCGTCGGCGGCGAGCGCCGCCAGCCACTCGGCCTCGGTCCCGGGGGCGGCCGGCAGCAGCGCGCCGCGCAGCTTGCCCAGGCCCCGGGAGGCGTGCGTGGCGATCGAGAACACCCGCAGCCCGTGGCTGCGGGTCGCCTTGCGCAGCCGCAGGAAGACGATCGGCGACTCCTCCTCCGGCTCCAGACCGGCGAGCAGCACGCCCGGAGCCGACTCCAGCTCCTCGTAGGAGACGCCGGTGCCGTCCACGTCGACGCCGCGCCCGGCGACGGCCGCGGCCAGGAAGTCCGCCTCCTCACCGCTGTGCGGGCGGGCCCGGAAGTCCACGTCGTTGGTGCCGAGCACCACGCGCGCGAACTTGGCGTACGCGTAGGCGTCCTCGACGGTGACCCGGCCGCCGGTCAGGACACCGGTGCGGGCACCGCGCAGTCCCTCGGCGGCCCTCGCCAGCGCCTCCGGCCAGGAGGCGGCGACCAGCTCGCCGTCCCGCCGCACCAGCGGGGCGGTGATCCGGTCGCGCTGCTGGGCGTAGCGGAAGGCGAACCGGCCCTTGTCGCAGTTCCACTCCTCGTTCACCGCCGGGTCGTCGCCGGCCAGCCGGCGGAGCACCTTGCCGCGCCGGTGGTCGGTGCGCTGGGCACAGCCCGCCGAGCAGTGCTCGCAGACGCTCGGCGAGGAGACCAGGTCGAACGGGCGGGAGCGGAAGCGGTAGGCCGCCGAGGTGAGGGCGCCGACCGGGCAGATCTGGATGGTGTTGCCGGAGAAGTACGACTCGAAGTCGTCGCCCTCACCGGTACCGACCTGCTGGAGCGCACCGCGCTCGACCAGGTCGATGAACGGGTCGCCGGCGATCTGCTGGGAGAAGCGGGTGCAGCGGGCGCAGAGCACGCACCGCTCGCGGTCCAGGAGCACCTGGGTGCTGATCGGGACCGGCTTCTCGTAGGTGCGCTTCATCCCCTCGAAGCGGGAGTCGGCGTCACCGGTCGCCATCGCCTGGTTCTGCAGCGGGCACTCGCCGCCCTTGTCGCAGACCGGGCAGTCCAGCGGGTGGTTGATCAGCAGCAGTTCCATCACGCCGCGCTGCGCCTTCTCGGCGACCGGCGAGCTGACCTGCGTCCGGACCACCATGCCCTCGGCCACCGGGATGGTGCAGGAGGCGACCGGCTTGCGCTGGCCCTCGATCTCGACGATGCACTGGCGGCAGGCGCCGGCCGGGTCGAGCAGCGGGTGGTCGCAGAAGCGCGGGATCTGGGTGCCCACCTGCTCGGCGGCCCGGATCACCAACGTCCCCTTGGGGACCTGCACTTCGACGCCGTCGATGGTGAGCGTGACCAGTTCGACCGCGGCCTTGGAGGTGGATGGCTCTGTGATCGTCACGCGTGCACCTCCCTTTCGGTGGCGGACTGGTGGCCGGGGCGGGGGCCGTCGGCCCAGACGGTGGAGGCGGCCGGGTCGAAGGGGCAGCGACGCTCCGCGAGGTGCTGCTCGTACTCGGCCCGGAAGTGCTGGAGCGAGGAGACGATCGGGCTGGCCGCGCCGTCCCCCAGTGCGCAGAAGGACTTGCCGTTGATGTTGTCGGCGATGTCGAGGAGCTTCTCAAGGTCCCCGTCGACGCCCTCGCCGGCCTCGATCCGCCGGAGCAGCTGGACCAGCCAGTAGGTGCCCTCGCGGCAGGGGGTGCACTTGCCGCAGGACTCGTGGGCGTAGAACTCCGTCCACCGGGTGACGGCCCGGACCACGCAGGTGGTCTCGTCGAAGACCTGCAGTGCCTTGGTGCCGAGCATCGAGCCGGCCGCGCCGACGCCCTCGTAGTCGAGCGGGACGTCGAGGTGCTCGTCGGTGAACATCGGGGTGGACGAGCCGCCCGGGGTCCAGAACTTGAGCCGGTGCCCCGACCGGATGCCGCCGCTGATGTCGAGCAGCTGGCGCAGGGTCACGCCGAGCGGGGCCTCGTACTGGCCGGGGTTGGTGACGTGGCCGGAGAGCGAGTAGAGCGTGAAGCCCGGGGACTTCTCGGTGCCCAGGCCCTTGAACCACTCCTTGCCCTTGGCCAGGATCGGCGGCACCGAGGCGATCGACTCGACGTTGTTGACCACGGTCGGGCAGGCGTAGAGGCCGGCGATGGCCGGGAACGGCGGACGCAGCCTCGGCTGGCCGCGGCGCCCCTCCAGCGAGTCGAGCAGGGCCGTCTCCTCGCCGCAGATGTACGCGCCGGCGCCGGCGTGGACGGTGATGTCCAGGTCCAGGTCGGAGCCGAGGATGTCCTTGCCGAGCAGCCCGGCCGCGTACGCCTCGGCGACGGCGGCCTGCAGCCGGCGGAGCACCGGGACGACCTCGCCGCGCAGGTAGATGAAGGCGTGGTCGCAGCGGATCGCGTAGGACGCGATGATCATGCCTTCGATCAGCGAGTGCGGGTTGGCGAAGAGCAGCGGGATGTCCTTGCAGGTGCCCGGCTCGGACTCGTCCGCGTTGACCACCAGGTAGTGCGGCTTGCCGTCGTTCTGCGGGATGAACTGCCACTTCATGCCGGTGGGGAACCCGGCGCCGCCGCGGCCGCGCAGGCCGGAGTCCTTGACCAGCGCGATCACCTCGTCCGGTGCCATCGCGAGGGCCGCCTTCAGCCCTTCGTACCCGGCGTGGCGGCGGTAGGTGGCAAGGGTCCAGGGCCGGCTGTCGTCCCAGGAGGCGGAGAGCACGGGGGTGAGGAGCTTCTCGGCCGGCTCGGCGGAGGTCATCACGCTTCGGTCCCTTCGTGGCGGGGCGAGACGACGCGGGTGCCGCCGGTGCCGGGCAGGGCCTCGCCGCGGGCCAGCCGCAGGCCGGCCAGCGAGGGGGCGCCGCCGGCGCCGGACTCGTCGACGGCCCCGGTCCGCTCGTCGGGGAAGCCGGCCAGGATGCGGGCGGTGTCCTTGAAGGAGCAGAGCTTGGCGCCTCGGGTGGGGGTGGCCTCCCGGCCCGCCCGCAGGTCGTCGACCAGCTGCTTGGCGCTCTCCGGGGTCTGGTTGTCGAAGAACTCCCAGTTGACCATCACCACGGGTGCGTAGTCGCAGGCCGCATTGCACTCGATGTGCTCGATCGAGATCCGGCCGTCCTCGGTGGTCTCGTTGTTCTTGACGCCGAGGTGCTGCTGGAGCTCGGCGAAGATCTCGTCGCCGCCGAGCACCGCGCAGAGCGTGTTGGTGCAGACCCCGACGTGGTACTCGCCGGCCGGCCGGCGCCGGTACATGGTGTAGAAGGTCGCGACGGCGGTGACCTCGGCGGTGGTGAGCTCCAACTGCTCGGCGCAGAACCGGATGCCGGTCGGACTGACGAAGCCCTCCTCGGCCTGCACCAGGTGCAGCAGCGGCAGCAGTGCGGACCGGGCCACCGGGTAGCGCCCGATCAGCTCGGCGGCGTCGGCGACCAGCCTGGCGTGCACCTCCTCGGGGTACGGCCTGGCCGGCAGTGCCGGCATCCCCAACTGGACGTCTGTCACCGGTCCACGCCTCCCATCACCGGGTCGATCCCGGCCACCGCGACGATCACGTCGGCCACCTGGCCGCCCTCGCACATCGCCGCCATCGTCTGCAGATTGGTGAACGACGGGTCCCGGAAGTGCACCCGGTACGGGCGCGTCCCGCCGTCGCTGACCACGTGCACGCCGAGCTCGCCCTTCGGCGACTCGACCGCCGCGTACGCCTGGCCGACCGGGACCCGGAACCCCTCGGTGACCAGCTTGAAGTGGTGGATCAGGGCCTCCATCGAGGTGCCCATGATCTTCCGGATGTGGTCGAGCGAATTGCCCATCCCGTCCGGGCCGACGGCGAGCTGGGCCGGCCAGGCGATCTTCTTGTCGGCCACCATGACCGGACCGGGGCGGAGCCGGTCCAGGCACTGCTCGACGATCCGCAGCGACTGCTTCATCTCCTCCAGGCGGATCAGGAAGCGGCCGTACGAGTCGGCGCCGTCGGCGACCGCGACCTCGAAGTCGTAGTCCTCGTAGCCGCAGTACGGGTCGGTCTTGCGCAGGTCGTGCGGCAGACCGGTGGCGCGCAGGATCGGGCCGGTGGCGCCGAGGGCCAGGCAGCCGGGCAGGTCGAGGAAGCCGACGTCGACCAGGCGCGCCTTGAACACCGGGTTGCCGGTGGCGAGTTTGTCGTACTCGTGCATCCGGGAGCGGATGGTCTTCACGGCCTCGCGGATCTGGTCCACCGCGCCCGGCGGGAGGTCCTGGGCGAGGCCGCCGGGGCGGACGTACGCGTGGTTCATCCGCAGGCCGGTGACCAGCTCGAAGACGTCCAGGATCAGTTCGCGGTCCCGGAAGCCGTAGATCATCAGCGTGGTGGAGCCGATCTCCATGCCGCCGGTGGCCAGGCAGACCAGGTGCGAGGAGATCCGGTTGAGCTCCATCATCAGGACGCGGATGACGGTGGCCCGGTCGGGGACGTCGTCGGTGATGCCGAGCAGCTTCTCGACGGCCAGGCAGTAGGCGGTCTCGTTGAACAGCGGAGTCAGGTAGTCCATCCGGGTCACGAAGGTGGTGCCCTGGACCCAGCTGCGGAACTCCATGTTCTTCTCGATGCCGGTGTGGAGGTAGCCGATGCCGCAGCGGGCCTCCGTCACCGTCTCGCCGTCGATCTCCAGGATCAGCCGCAGCACGCCGTGGGTGGACGGGTGCTGGGGGCCCATGTTGACGATGATGCGCTCGTCGTCGGCCCGGCCGACGGCCTCGACCACCTCGCCCCAGTCACCGCCGGTGACCGTGAAGACCCGGCCCTCGGTGGTCTCCCGGGCGGCCGCCTCCGCCGCCTCCTGCGCCTCTTCGTAGTGCTGGGTGCTCATCAGCTGTACGACCTCCGCTGGTCGGGCGCCGGGATCTGGGCGCCCTTGTACTCGACGGGGATGCCGCCGAGCGGGTAGTCCTTGCGCTGCGGGTGGCCCAGCCAGTCGTCCGGCATCATGATCCGGGTGAGCGCCGGGTGGTCCTCGAAGACCAGGCCGAAGAAGTCGTAGGCCTCGCGCTCGTGCCAGTCGTTGGTCGGGTAGACGCTGACCACGGACGGAACGCGCGGGTCGGCGTCCGGTGCGGTGACCTCCAGCCTGATCAGCCTGCCGTGGGTGATCGAGCGCAGGTGGTAGACCGCGTGCAGCTCGCGGCCGTGGTCGCCCGGGTAGTGCACGCCGCTCACGCCGAGGCAGAGCTCGAACCGGAGCGCCGGATCGTCGCGCAGCGTGCGGGCGGTGCGGAGCAGGTGCTCGCGGGCGATGTGGAAGGTGAGTTCGGCGCGGTCGACGACGGTCTTCTCGATCACCTCGGCCGGGTCGAGCCCCTGCTCCTCCAGCGCGCCCTCAAGCTCGTCGGCCACCTCGTCGAACCAGCCGCCGTAAGGGCGCTCGCTCGCCGGCGGCAGCGCGATCGGGGCGACCAGCCCGCCGAAGCCGGAGGTGTCGCCGCTGTCCTGGGCGCCGAACATGCCCTGCCGGCGGCCGACCACCTCGACCGGGATCTCGCGGCGCGGCTCCTCGCGGCGGGTCCCGGGTACCTGGTCGCTCATCGCAGCAGCCCCCGCATCTCGCTCACGGGGGTGGCCTGCAGCGCGAGCGCCTCGCCCAGCTCCTCGGCCCGGCGCCTGTTCACGCCCAGCGGCTCGTGCTGGATCTTGTCGTGCAGCTTCAGGATCGCGTCCATCAGCATCTCCGGGCGGGGCGGACAACCCGGCAGGTAGATGTCCACCGGAACGATGTGATCGACACCCTGGACGATCGCGTAGTTGTTGAACATCCCGCCCGACGAGGCACAGACGCCCATCGAGATGACCCACTTCGGATTGGCCATCTGGTCGTAGACCTGGCGCAGCACCGGGGCCATCTTCTGGCTCACCCGGCCTGCCACGATCATCAGATCGGCCTGCCGGGGCGAGCCCCGGAACACCTCCATGCCGAACCGGGCCAGGTCGTAGCGGCCCGCGCCCGTGGTCATCATCTCGATCGCGCAGCAGGCCAGCCCGAAAGTGGCCGGGAAGAGCGACGCCTTGCGCACCCAGCCGGCGGCCGTCTCCACGGTCGTGAGCAGAAAGCCGCTCGGCAGCTTCTCCTCGATTCCCATCAGATCCCTCTCAATGCCCTCAAGTCCTGTGGTTCATCCGCCTGTTCAGGCTTGTCCGCTCGTTCACAAGCTCCGGCGGACGCCCGGCACCCAGTCCCGTTCCGGGCTCAGTCCCACTCCAGACCGCCGCGCCGCCAGACGTAGGCGTACGCAACGAAGACGGTGGCGATGAACAGGAGCATCTCGACCAGCCCGAAGATCCCCAGGGCGTCGAAGCTCACCGCCCACGGATAGAGAAAGACGATCTCGATGTCGAAGACGATGAAGAGCATCGCCGTCAGGTAGTACTTGATCGGGAACCGACCGCCGCCCACGGGCTGCGGGGTCGGCTCGATGCCGCACTCGTACGCCTCCAACTTGGCCCGGTTGTACCGCTTGGGCCCGGTCAGTGAGGCCATCACGACGGAGCCGACCGCGAACGCCGCCGCGATGGCACCGAGTACGAGGATCGGCGCGTAGGCATTCATAGCCCCCGCTCCCTCCGTCCAGTCGTCCTTGACTGCAGATCGGAACCGACGGGTCACGCTGTGGTGAACCCGGCGTTCCAGTTCCCGTGATCCACCTCATGTGAGGCAGTTCACAAAGCCTGGAACGAGCGCATCCTATGCCCGTCGGCTTGTGATCTGCGACACGCAGTTCAGGACGATCTTTGTGATCTCCGCCACCTCGCGAATGGTGGTGAAAGTGAACATGGCGAGAGTTGTCGACACAAAGAAGTCAAATGATCACAACCAGTCGCATTTATCTGCGAAGCGGCAGGTCAGAGCTGCGCTCCTATATCAACTATGCGACTCGATGGGCAAATTTCTGGGCTCCATGTTGACGTGTTATAGCGGCTCACCCTCAGGGGTGGCGGCCTCCCGAACGCCCGCTTGACCCTTCGTTCACAAGCGCGCGAACAGGGAGCGGAGTTGGGGTGTCGGGGCGGGGTTCGGGGCGGGACGGGGCGCGGGCGAGGGCAAGGGCGCGGGTGTCAGGGTGGAGGTGTCGGGGACTGGGAGCAGCCCTGGGGGCGGCCGGGCACACGGCCCTGGGAGCGGTCGGCACTGCGGGCGGCCGGACGGCGAGGGGGCGAAGGCGCGAAGGGTCGACGGTGGTCGGCGACGGCGGGGGCTCGATCGGCGGGAGGGGCCCGGCCGACCGCAGGGGACCGGACCTCGGCCACTGCGGGCGGTGGTGGCGGTGGGCGCCCGGAGCACAGCGGGGTCGACTGCGGGCGGCACCAGTTGTGGGCGGCGGCGGGTCGCAGGGCGTTTCGTGCGGTGGTGGCGGCCGGATCTCCTGCTCAGGCCCCGGTTTCCCAGGCCCAGGCCGCGATGCCGACCCTGTTTCGCGTCCCGAGTTTTCGCTGGATGGAGGCCAGGTGGTTCTTCACCGTACCTGCGGTGATGAACAGCTCCGACGCGATCTCGGCATTGGTCGCACCGTCCGCGACAAGCGTCGCGATCTCCATTTCGCGCGCGGTGAGTTCCTCGACCGGACCGACGCGCGCCGGCTCCTTTCTCTCCTGCTTCTCCTGCCTCCGCTGTCGCCCCAGCCTCCCCCACCCCTTCTCCGCCTCGCTCGACCTCTGCTCTCCCGCTCGCGACAGCTGCCGCAGCAGTCGGACGGTGATCTGGGGGCTGATCAACGCGTCCCCCGCGACGGCGGCCCGGACCGCCTCCGCCAACAGCGCCGGGCCCGACCGCTTCAGGAGGAATCCCGCCGCACCCGAGCGGAGCGCCTCGTGCACGTACTCGTCGAGGTCGAAGGTGGTGACCACGACCACCCGGAAGTCCTCACCCAGCCGGCGGGTGAGCTCCAGGCCGTCGAGTCGCGGCATCCGGATGTCCGCGAGGATCACGTCCGGACGCAGTCCCCGGGCCAGCCCGATGGCCGCCTCCCCGTCCGCGGCCTCACCGACGACCTCGATGTCCGGTTGGGCGTCCAGGATGATCCGGTACGCACTGCGGATCGCCTCGTCGTCATCGGCGAGGAGCACCTTGATACTCATCGGTCCGCACTCCTTCCACCGGCCGGTACGGCCCCTGTCCTGTTCCTGTCGCCTTCGTCGGCGCCCCGACACCCTGCGTCCGAAGCCTCGGGACGGGCCCCGTACGGTGCCCGCGTCACCGTTCCCTCAGCGGCATCGTCGCCGTCACCTGCCATCCGTCGCCCTCCCGGCCGGAATCGAGCGTCCCGCCCAGAGCCTCCACCCGGGCCGCCAGCCCCACCAACCCGCTGCCGCCCCGGCGCGATCCGGGTACCGGCGCGCCACCGCCGTCGTCACGCACCACCACGACCAACCGCGGCCCCTGGTAGCGGACCCGGACGTCGACCACACGGACACCGGATGCATGCCGGCGGACGTTGGTCAGTGCCTCCACCACGATCCGGTAGGCGGTGGCCGCCACCTCCCGGGGCACCTCGGACTCTCCGCCCGGCGTGTCCAGCCGCACCGTCACCCCACCCGACTCGGCGAACCGCTCGGTGAGCTCGACCAGTTCGGCCAGGCCGGGCTGCGGGACGCGCCCCGGACCGTCCGCGTCCTCGCTGCGCAGCAGCCGAACGGTCCGGTCGAGGGAGGCCAGGGCCTGCAGCCCGGCCTGCTCTATCCGCTCGAACAGTGCCGCCGCCCGTGCCGGGTCCGAGGCCGCCAGTATCGTGCCCGCCTGTGCCTGCGCGACCATCCCGCTGACGTCGTGGGCCACGAAGTCGTGCAGGTCATGGGCGAGTTCGAGCCGCTGGGCACGGCGGGCGGCGGCCACCGACCGGCGCCGGGTGTCGTCCAGCTTGCGCAGGTAGAGCGCGATGACGACGGTCGGCAGGCCGACCATCGACCCGAACCCGAACAGGGTCAGCGCCTCCACCGGATTGCCGGAGGTGTCGAACCGGGCCGGCCACAGTGCCACCGCGGCGAGGATCGTCCAGGCCGCCGTCGCGGAACGCCAGCCGTCCTCCGCCCGCAACGTGACCACCACCACCACGGCCAGGAGGGCGAGTTCGACCAGCCCGACGACGCCGACCCACTGGTGCTCCTCACCCCAGCCTCCCGCGGCCCGCGCGGCGAGCGTGACCGACAGCGCGAGCACGCCGAGCGCACAGGCCGACGCCACGGCCCCGAACCGCGACCGCAGCGGCCAGCCCAGCAGAACGGCCACCGGGACCACCAGAGACAGGATCTGACTCATACTCGCCTCCCTTCGTACGGGAAGCCTACGGATCACCAGGGGGCTCCGCCTGTGCCGTTCGGCACATTTGCACGGCCGTTCCCAGCAGCGAAGACAGCCCGATCGGCACTGACGGAGCCCCAGCCCCGAGGGCCAGTCTTGATCCCGTCGGACCGGCCGCAGGGGCCGGACCGGAGAGGAGCCGACCAGCATGTCCGCCACCACGACCACCATGACCACCGCAACCGCCCTTCCCGCCGGGGCCACCGCCACGACCACCGGGACCGGGGCGAACCGGCGGGGCGCCGTCCGCGCCGTCCGCCCCGACGGCACCCCGCGCTGGGCCGAGGTCGCCGCGAAGGCCGCCGTCTGGACCACCGTGCCGTCCGGACTCTGGCGGATCGCCCTCGGGCTCGGCGTCCCGGTCGGCTTCAGCGGCGAGCTGGCCGCCGCCCTCGACCCCCTCCCCGGTTGGGGTACCGCCTACCTCCTCCTGCTGAGCACCCTGGGCGAGGCGCTGGCCCTCCTCACCCTCGGACTGGTCCGCCCCTGGGGAGAGGTGGTGCCGCGCTGGATCCCGCTGATCGGCGGCCGGACCGTCCGCCCGCTCGCCGCGATCGTCCCGGCCGCCGTCGGCTCCGCCGTACTGACCTGGATCGGCCTGAGCGGCCTGTTCGGCGGCTGGGCCTCGTCGATGAGCGATCCGGAGGCGCCCCACGGCACCTCCGGAGTGATCATGACCCTGTGCTACCTGCCGCTGGTCGCCTGGGGTCCGCTGGTCGCAGCCGTCACCGTCGCCTACACCCGCCGCACCCTGGGGCGCCGATGACGAGCTCGGCCGGAAGCCCGACGGCCGCAACGGCCGCACCCCGGCCCCGGCGACGCCCGCCGGTCAGACCGGAGCCCGCTCCGGCACCGTGTCCGCACCCGCATCCGCTGCCCCGGTACGCGGCGCGCGGGCAACCTCCCCGGGCGAAGCCACCGCCGTACGGCGTCCCCATTCGGTGGCGACCAGGACGAGGGCACCGCCCAGCAGGGCGAGCGGGCCGAGGTGGTTGCCGGCGAGGGTGATCCCGAAGACCGCGGCCCAGAGTGGTTCGGTACCGAGCAGCAGGCTGACCCTGGAGGGCGAAGTGGTGCGGACGGCCCACATCTGCACGAAGAACGCGAACAGCGTGCAGAGCAGCGCGAGATGCAGCAGCCAGCCCCACTCGGCGGGCCCGTACGTCGCGGCGACCGTCCAGGGCATCGGACCGACGAAGGGGGCGACGACGGAGAAGACCACGGTCGCGGTGGCGAGTTGGACCCAGGTGAGGGCGAGTGTGTCGGTCTCCCGGATCGCCCGGACGCGGGCGGTGGCCAGGACGTTGACCGTCCGCACGACGGCTGCACCGAGCACCAGGAGGTCGCCCGGGGACGGTGTCCGCAGCCCGCCGTCCCCGGTGAGCAGCGCGATGCCCACCACGGCCAGGCCGGCCGCCGCGAGGAAGGGTCGCGGCAGCGCGGTCCGGGCGAGGACGCTCTCCGCGAGCGGGGTGAAGACGATCGTGAGGCTGATGATCAGACCGGCATTGGTCGCCGAGGTGTGCACCGCGCCGAACGTCTCCAGGAGGAAGATCGCGCCGAGCACCAGCCCCAGGGACGCTCCGCCCAGCCACTCGGCGTGCCCCATCCGCCGCAGCCCCCGCCAGGCGAACAGACCCAGCAGCGGCAGGACCAGGCCGAACCTCAGCACCAGCATGGCCACCACCGTGTCAGGCTCGGCGACCCGCTGCACCGCCAGGAAGCTCGACCCCCAGACCACCGCCACCAACAGCACCGGCGCATCTCTGAGAACGGACGACGAAGCACGCATGGGCAGGACCTCTTCGAAGCGCACGGAACCGGCAGGCGAGAGTCCCGCACGACGTCGGACGGATCCCGGGGTTGAGCAGCGGACCGCCATGACGGCCGGACGCGAAATCCGGCCGGGGCGGAACCGGGGGTCCGCCATCCTTGCGCACCGGAGGCCGAACGATCAACGGCATTCCACCCTCTACCGGATCCCCAGCCCGCCGTGGATGATGTCGCCATGACAATGCAGTCATCCCCCACACACCGGAAGGCCCGTCAAGTGAGGCGCAAACACTGGGCGTTGATCGCCGCAGCCACCGTCCTGCCGCTCGCCGCGAGCACCGGCACCGCCGTCGCGGAGACCCGGTCGGCCGGCACCGCCGCCACCTGCGCGTACACCCCGGCGGTCCCCGCCGACAACTTCAAGGGCATCCCCGTCTTCGACGCCAAGAAGGCCGCCAAGCCCTACAGCGCGACCCTGAAGACCTCCCAGGGAGCGATCACCTTCCAGGCGCTGACCGACAAGGCCCCCTGCACCACGTTCTCGTTCCGGTTCCTCGCCGAACACGACTACTTCGACCGCAGCCACTGCCACCGGCTGACCACCCAGCGGATCTTCGTCCTGCAGTGCGGCGACCCGACCGGTACCGGCAGCGGCGGCCCGGGTTACTCCTTCCCGGACGAGAACCTGGAGGGCGCCACCTACCCCGCCGGCACCGTGGCCATGGCCAACGCGGGGCCCAACACCAACGGCAGCCAGTTCTTCTTCGTCTGGAAGGACACCAAGCTCTCCCCCGCCTACACCCCGTTCGGCCGGATCACCGCGGGGCTGGACGTCCTGCAGAAGATCGCCGCCGCCGGCGAGGACGACCAGAACAACCCCGGCGACGGCTACCCGAACCTCTTCGTCAAGATCCGCGACGTCCGGATCGCCAAGGACTGACGACGGTCCGGCTCGTCGCCGCCCCATGCCACCGCTCCCGTACGGTGGACCACGCCATCGACACCGTACGGGAGCAGCGCCGCATGGACAGCAGGATCTGGGAGAGCGTCGACCACGTGGTCGCCTGGCTCGACGAGGAGAGCCCGCTCCCTCCGCAGGAGGAGCGGCTGGCCCGCATCCTCAAACTCTCCGAGGAGGTCGGCGAGGTCAGTGCCGCCGTGATCGGCGCCACCGGCCAGAACCCGCGCAAGGGGGTCACCCACACCTGGGAGGACGTCCAGCACGAGCTCTGCGACGTCGTCTTCTCCGCCCTGGTGGCGCTCCGCACACTCACCCCCGACGCCGCCCGGGTCTTCGCCGAACGCCTCGCCTACGTCGAGCACCGGTCCGCCGCCAACCGCCGGCCCGGGGAGGAGCGGCACTGATCGCGGGGTGACGCACGGCGCCGAGGCACCCAGCCGCCCCTGCAGCCGGTCCTGCCGGGCCTGCGCGGCCTGCCCCCGTTCGGCAGGCCCGCGCCGCGCCGGACCGGCCTGCCCGCCCGGCGGCCCGGGCGACCCCTCACCGGGTCACCCTGAGACCCGAGAGCACGGCAGCCCGGCACCAAGAACCCAGCACCCATCACCCCGGCGCGGCAGTTCCACGCTCCGGGAGGCCGGGAGGCCGGGAGGCCGGGAGGCCGGGACGCCGGGAGGCCGGGACGCCGGGACGCCGGGCCGCCGGGCCGCCGGGCCGCCGGGACGCCGGGGGATCAGGCGTTCGGCGCGACCTTGGCGAGGCCGTTGATGATGCGGTCCATCGCGTCGCCGCCCTGGGGGTCGGTGAGGTTGGCCAGCATCTTGAGGACGAACTTCATCAGGATCGGGTGGGTCAGCCCGCGCTGGGTGGCGAGCTGCATGACCTTCGGGTTGCCGATGAGCTTCACGAAGGCGCGGCCGAGGGTGTAGTAGCCGCCGTAGACGTCCTTGAGGATGCGCGGGTAGGCCTGGAGGGCCCGCTCGCGACCGGCCTCGGTGACCCGGGCGTGGGCCTGGACGATGACCCCGGCGGCGATCTGACCGGATTCCATCGCATAGGCGATGCCTTCGCCGTTGAACGGGTTGACCATGCCGCCGGCGTCGCCGACCAGCAGCAGGCCGCGGGTGTAGTGCGGCTGCCGGTTGAAGGCCATCGGCAGGGCCGCTCCGCGGATCGGGTCGGTCATGTTCTCGGGGGTGTAGCCCCACTCCTCGGGCATGCTGGCGCACCAGGCCTTGAGCACCTCGCGCCAGTCCAGCTCGCCGAAGGCCGGCGAGGAGTTGAGGATGCCGAGGCCCACGTTGGAGGTGCCGTCGCCCATGCCGAAGACCCAGCCGTAGCCGGGCAGCAGCTTCCGCTCGCTGCCGCGGGTGTCCCACAGCTCCAGCCAGGACTCCAGGTAGTCGTCGTCGTGGCGCGGGGAGGTGAAGTACGTCCGGTAGGCGACGCCCATCGGACGGTCCTCGCGGCGGTGCAGACCCATGGCGAGGGACAGCCGGGTGGAGTTGCCGTCGGCGGCCACCACCAGCGGCGCGCGGAAGGTCACCGCGCGCTTCTCGTCGCCGAGGCGGGCCGTGACGCCGACGATCCGGCCGGTCCGGTCGTCCAGCACAGGGCCGCTGACGTTGCACCGCTCGTAGAGCCGGGCACCCGCCTTCTCGGCCTGACGGGCGAGCAGCTCGTCGAAGTCGGCCCGCTTGCGGACCAGCCCGTAGTCGGGGAAGGCCGACAGCTCCGGCCAGTCCAGCTCCAGCCGGACGCCGCCGCCGATGATCCGCAGCCCCTTGTTGTGGAGCCAGCCGTTCGCGGTGGACACGTCGATGCCCATGTCGACCAGCTGCTTGGTGGCGCGCGGGGTGAGCCCGTCACCGCAGACCTTCTCCCGGGGGAAGGAGGTCTTCTCCAGCAGCAGCACGTCCAGACCGGCCTGGGCCAGGTAGTACGCGGTGGCGGAGCCGGCCGGGCCGGCGCCGACCACGATGACGTCCGCGGTGCTCTCCACAACGCCTGCGCTCAGGTCAACGGCGGTCTCGGACACGGTGGGCACACTCCTGCTGGGGTCGGCCGGCCGTCGGGGGCCGGCGCGGCTGGGCTTGGACGAGTCTACGAGTTCCGGACCGGGCGCCGGCCGGAGCCACGGTCGGCACCGGGGCACCGGCCCCGGCGGGCCGCCCCGGCCCGACGGGCCCTTCCGCGCCCCGCCGGGCACCGCAGCGCCGCGCACCGCGGCGCCGGGCGGCCGGACCTGACGGTCAGACCTTGTAGGCCCGGTGCAGCGCCACGATGCCGCCGGTCAGGTTGCGCCAGGCCACCTTGGACCAGCCCGCCTCCTGCAGCATCCCGGCCAACCCGGGCTGGTCGGGCCACTCCCGGATGGACTCGGCGAGGTAGACGTACGCGTCCGGGTTGCTGCTGACCGCGGTGGCGACCGGCGGCAGTGCCCGCATCAGGTACTCGGTGTACACCGTCCGGAACGGCGTCCAGGTCGGCGTGGAGAACTCGCAGATCACCAGCTTGCCGCCGGGCTTGGTCACCCGGTGCATCTCGCGCAGCGCCGTCTCGGTCTCGTGGACGTTGCGCAGTGCGAAGGAGATCGTCACCGAGTCGAAGGTGTCGTCGGCGAACGGCAGCCTGGTGGCGTCGCCGGCCGTCAGCGCCAGCTCGGGGTGACGGCGCTTGCCCTCGGCGAGCATGCCGACCGAGAAGTCGCAGGGGACGACCTGCGCGCCCGCCTCCAGGAAGGGCAGCGAGGAGGTGCCGGTGCCGGCGCCGAGGTCGAGTACGAGGTCCCCCGGTCCGGCGGCCACCGCCTCGGCCACCGCCCGGCGCCAGGCACGGGCCTGGCCGAGGGAGAGCACGTCGTTGGTGCGGTCGTACTTGGCCGCGACGTCGTCGAACATGGCGGCGACTTCGTGCGGCTGCTTGTCCAGGGAGGCTCGGGTCACGACCCCATTGTTCACCCTGGGCCCGACGATCCGGGCAAGGGGGCACGTCCGAGGCGATCCGGGCGGTGCGGGCCGGGCCCTCCCCCGCGGAGGCGGAGGCCGGGGCCCGCGCGGCGGAGTCCCGGTGCGCGGGCGTCCGCCCGTGCCGCGTCCCGGCGCGGGCGGCGCGTCAGTGCAGGCCGCGCCGCCCGGCCGAGCGGCGCTTGCGACGCGAGCGCTTGCCGTGCGTTATCGCCGGCATTCCTTCGGCCAGCGCGCCGGTCGCCAGGGCCACGGTGGTGGCGATCCGGTTCTGCCCGCTCCGGACGGCCACGTCCCGCCGGTGCCGCCGGATCCTCATCAGGCAGACGACGAGGAGCACGATCGCCACCGGCACGCTGAACCGGGCCAGCCCGACGCCGAACGGCTGGGGGTAGGTGTCGCCGCAGACCCGGACCGCGCCCGCGTCGTCGGCCGCGTGCTCCAGGCAGACCGTGTCGCCGACCTTCACGCCGTCGGCGAGCGGCAGCGCGGCCGCGGTGTGCTGCTGGCCGACGGCCCGGTAGCTGACGGTGCTGTAGGAGCCGCCGCCGGCGGCGAGCTGGGTGACGGTGCCCTCGACTCTCACCGGGTGCGCGCCGATCCGGTCGGCCTGCTCGGCCTGACGCCAGCCCAGCAGGCACATGCCGACGGCCAGCACGGCACTGAGCACGGCGGTGAGGTACCAGCCACGGCCCAACCGCGGGAAGCGCGGCGGGGGGACGGTCGCGGATCGCATGGTTCCTGTCCTGGCTTGCGTTCGGGACCTCGGGCGGGGCCCCGCCACCCGGAGGACCCGGGCGGGAGTGTGGTGAGGGTACGGACTGAGCTGAGCCGGATGCTATCCGCTGGCGGGCCCTCAGGTCACGGCGAAGGGTGAATCAGGCGACCCGGCCGCCCGCACAGTTCGACGGCACACGAAGCAAGTCCCCTGCACCGCACGGGAGTACCGCCGCCCAGCGGAAAGCAGCAGTATGACGGTAGGACTACCAATGAGTAGCACGGGGACATCGGCGCCGCGTCGATCTCGGCGGCCGGCCCCGGCCCCCGCTCTCACCGGCCCCGACCCCCGCCCTCACCCGCCCCGGCCCTCCGCGTCAGCGTCGGCGGAACACGAGCCGCCCGGCCAGCACCGTGGCCCGGCAGCCACCGGCCCGCGGCCCGTCCGGGCCGGGCTCGAAGACGGCGAAGTCCGCCCGGCCCCCGACGCCCAGCCGGCCGTACACGGCCTCGGCGAACGGAAGCACCAGGAGCGGGTCCAACGGCCCCTCGCCGATCCCCGCCGCACCGGAGCCGCCGTGACCACCGTCGCCGCCGACGCCACCCAGCTCACCCAGCTCACCCGGTCCACCCGGTCCACCCGGCACGCTCAGCCCCGACCGCGCGACGGCCGTCCGCACCGAGGCCCGTTCGAACGGCCCGGTCACCGCCGTCACCCCGAACCCGAGCATCCGCTGCAGCCCGCGCCGGGCGCTCGCGCCGCACCGCGCCTCGTCGGCCGGCTCCCCGAGCCCCCCGAGGCCCCCGAGGCCCCCGGGCACCGGCTCGTCCCCGATCTCCTCGCGCGGGTCCGGGTGGTACGCGCACTCCAGCAGCCAGTGCCCGTGGGGGTTGCGGAGGCCGGGCGCGAGCAGCCCGTCGCCCCAGTCCCGCACCCGCGCCGCCGGGTGATCCGCCGCCAGCCCGGCGTACGGGCCGACGGCGGCGATCAGCCCGCCGCGCACGAGCACCGCCCCGTCGGCGTGGGACGGGGCGGTGGGATCGGCCGGATCGGGCAGCACACGGGCCGCCCGGTGCAGGGTCAGCACGACGGTGGGCGCGCTCAGCCGTTGTCGAGGATCTTCAGCTCGGGGTGCGCCGTACCGCCCTCGATCGCGGTGGAGGCGATGTGCGAGGCGACCCGCGGGTCGACCGGGTCGTTCGCCGGGTCGTCCAGCACCCGCAGGTGCTCGTAGGTGGTCGAGCGCTGGGCGGGGACGCGGTCGGCGGCCCGGATCAGGTGGATCAGCTCGGTGAGGTTGGACCGGTGCTTGGCGCCGGCCGCCGAGACCACGTTCTCCTCCAGCATGACCGAGCCCAGGTCGTCCGCGCCGTAGTGGAGCGACAGCTGGCCGGCCTCCTTGCCCGTGGTGAGCCAGGAGCCCTGGATGTGGGCCACGTTGTCCAGGAAGAGGCGGGCGATGGCGATCATCCGCAGGTACTCGAAGACGGTCGCCTGGGTCGACCCCTTCAGGTGGTTGTTCTGGGGCTGGTAGGTGTAGGGGATGAAGGCGCGGAACCCGCCGGTGCGGTCCTGCACCTCACGGATCATCCGCAGGTGCTCGATCCGCTCGGCGTTGGGCTCGCCGGTGCCCATCAGCATGGTGGAGGTGGATTCGACGCCCAGGCCGTGGGCGGTCTCCATGATCTCCAGCCAGCGCTCGCCGGACTCCTTGAGCGGGGCGATCGCCTTGCGCGGGCGCTCCGGCAGCAGTTCGGCGCCGGCGCCGGCGAAGGAGTCGAGGCCCGCCTTGTGGATCCGGGTGATGGCCTCCTCGACCGAGACGCCGGAGATCCGGGCCATGTGGTCGACCTCGGACGCGCCCAGCGAGTGGATCACCAGCTGCGGGAAGTCCGCCTTGATCGCCGAGAAGGCGGTCTCGTAGTACTCGACGCCGTAGTCCGGGTGGTGGCCGCCCTGGAACATGATCTGGGTGCCGCCCAGCTCGACCGTCTCCGCGCAGCGGCGCAGGATCTCGTCGAGGTCGCGGGACCAGCCCTTGGTGCTCTTCGGCGCCACGTAGAAGGCGCAGAACTTGCACGCCGTCACACAGACGTTGGTGTAGTTGATGTTGCGCTCGATGATGTACGTCGCGATGTGCTCGGTGCCGGCGTAGCGGCGGCGGCGCACCGCGTCGGCGGCGGAGCCGAGCGCGTGCAGCGGGGCCGAGCGGTAGAGCTCCAGCGCCTCCTCCGGGCTGATCCGGCCGCCGCCGGCCGCCCGGTCGAGCACGGCCTGCAGGTCGGTGCTGGGCGCATCGAGGGTGGTCGCTGCGAGCTCGGACACCTGACGGCCTTCTCTCTCTCGGGTACTGCTGGTCTTGCGGGCGCTGCCGGACGGGCACGGTCCCGGGCTGCACCGTCGGGTCGCAGCGGCGGACCGAACCGCCGGGCCGCGACACCGGGCTGCATCCGGTTCAGCCTACGCCAGCGCCTCCGCTCCCCCGCGTCAGCCCGCCCGCCGCAGCGTCCCGGAGGGGTTTCCGGCCTTCGGGTCGGCCGAGGTGAAGAGGACCGTGCCGTCCTTCTGCAGGGTCAGCGTCTCGGAGTAGGAGCCGCCGGTGCACGCGCCGGGCAGCGAGGAGCGGACCAGCCGGGAGGTGAACACCAGCTTCTCCGGCTCGGCCGAGGTGAGCGTCCAGGCGCCCTCGCAGCTGACCGAGAGCAGGCCGGTGAGCTCGTTTCGGCTGGTGGTGGCCTCCTGACCGAGCGCCGCCTTCCCGACGACCACGGTGGTCGTACCGGCGGGCACCCCCTTCTGGGTGGCCATCTCGCCGCGCCAGGTACCGAGGAAGGGTTCCGGGACGACGCTCGGCCCGCCGGCCGGGGCACCGCTCGCGGAGGCACTGCCGGACGGTGTGGCCGCGCCCGTCGGCGTCGCCCCGCGCGAGGGCCCGCCGGACGTGCTCGACGGCGGCGGCCGGGTCGCGCCCCCGACGGCCGGGCCACTCGGCGATCCCGAACCCGAGCCCGTCCCGGTCGCAGTCCCCGTCCCGGTCGCAGCCCCGGTCCCGATCGCAGTCGCAGTCCCCGTGCCCGCACCCGTGACGGAGGCCGGCGGGTCCCCCTTCCCCCAGAGCTGGAAGGCGCCGTACCCGCAGGCCGCCACCAGCAGCAGCGCGCCCGCGACGAGCGCGGCCCCGTACCGGCGCCGGGGTCCCGCCCCGCCCGTCGGCACCTCCCCGGCACCCGCGCCCCGCTCCGCTCCGGCACCCGGCCCCGCTCCGGCACCCGGACCGGGCCCGGGGACGAAGGTCGGTGTCCGGTCCGCCCCCGGCGCGGTCACGAACGACGACTCCTCCGCCTCCAGGTCGAGCAGCTGCACCGCGCTCCGTCCGACCGCCGCGGCCAGCGCCGGCGGCAGCCAGCCGCCCTGTCCCAGCCGGGCGAAGGCCGAGCCGTCCGGATCCAACCGGGCGCGCAGCTCCCGCGGTGTCGGCCGGGCCGCCGGGTCCTTGGCCAGGCAGGCGAGCACGGTCGAGCGCAACGGACCCTCGGCGAGACCGGAGAGGTCCGGCTCCTCGTGCACCACCCGGTAGAGGAGGACGGCGGCGCTCACGCCCTCGCCGAAGGGGTGCGCCCCGGTCGCGGCGTAGCCGAGCACGGCGCCGAGCGAGAAGACGTCGCTGGGCGCACCGGCGAGCTGCCCGTTCGCCTGTTCGGGCGACATGAAGCCGGGTGAGCCGACCACGTAGCCGGACTGGGTGAGCCCGCTGGCGGCGTCCAGCGCCCGGGCGATGCCGAAGTCGATCAGCCGCGGGCCGTCGAGGGTGAGCAGCACGTTGGACGGTTTGACGTCGCGGTGGACCAGCCCGAGGCCGTGGACGTGGTCGAGCGCCTCCGCCAGACCGGCGCCGAGGGTCCGGACGGCCGGTTCGGAGAGCGGCCCGTGCTCCGTGACGGCGGCGCCGAGCGCGGGGCCGGCGACGTAGCCGGTGGCCACCCAGGGGTGTTCGCCCTCGGTGTCGGCGTCCAGGACCGGTGCCGTCCAGGAGCCGCCGACCCGGCGGGCGGCGTCCACCTCCTGCCGGAACCGGGCGCGGAACTCGGCGTCCTCGGCCAGCTCCCCGCGCACCACCTTGACCGCGACCGTGCGGCCGCCCGCGGTCCGCCCGAGGTAGACCCGGCCCATGCCGCCCGCGCCGAGCCGCCGCAGCAGCCGGTAGGCGCCCACCCGGCGCGGATCGTCCGATCCCAGTGCCTGCATCCCCCGCACGCTCCCGTCGCCGCACGGCCCCGCCTCCGGGGCACGGATTCCGGGTGCAGACGCTACCGGGCGGGGAACCGCGGCGGGCCACATCACGCGGCCCGCCCCTTCCGGTCCACGGTCAGGACGCGCCGGACGCCGGACATCGCCGGACGCCGGAGATCCTCGGACGCGTGACGCCTGACGCCTGACGCCGGATGCCTGCCGCCTGACGCCTGCGGGACCGGTCCGTCCCGGCGCCAGGCCCCGGGAGGGTCCGGCCCCGACGGCGTCAGGCCACGACGGGCGCCGGTTCCAGCAGCCGCACCGCCACGTCCGGCGCGAAGCCGCTGTCGGGCGCGACCCGGCGGGCGAACTCGGCCAGCCCGGCCAGCTGCCGCTCGCCGAGCGAGAAGTCCAGCGCCTCGCTGAAGTACCGCTCCAGCACACCCGCGTCGAACGCCTCCCAGCGGGCCGCGTGCGCGGCGACCTCGCGGGCCTCCACCAGCGAGAGGTCCCGGGACTCCAGGAAGGCCCGGTGCACCGCCGCGGTCAGCTCCGGCCGGCGCTCGGCGAAGTCGCGGCGGGCGGCCCAGACCGCGAAGACGAACGGCAGGCCGGTCCACTCCTTCCACATCTCGCCGAGGTCGTGGACCGCCAGTCCCTGCGCGGCGGCCTGGCCGAGGTAGGCGCGGAGCGCCGGGTCGCCGATCAGGACGGCCGCGTCGGCCTCCGCGAGCATGGCGTCCAGGTCGGGCGGGCAGCTGAAGTACTCCGGGCGCACGCCCTCCCGCTCCTCCAGCAGCAGCCGGGCGAGCCGTACCGAGGTCCGGCTGGTGGAGCCGAGGGCGACCCTCCGGCCGTCCAGTTCGGCCAGCGGCACCTTGCTGACGATCACGCAGGACATCACGGGGCCGTCGCTGCCGACCGCGATGTCGGGCATCACCAGCAGCTCGTCCGCGTGCCGGAGGTACTCCACGCAGGTGATCGGCCCGATGTCGAGGGAGCCGCCGACCAGTTGGTCGCTGAGCTTCTCCGGGGTGTCCTTGGTGAGGTCCAGGTCGAGCAGGTTGCCGGTCCTGGCCAGTCCCCAGTAGAGGGGCACGCAGTTCAGGAACTGAATGTGCCCGACCCGCGGCCGGACCGGGACGGTGTTCTCCCCGGCGTCCAGCGTTCCCGCATCCGGTGCTGCCACTGCGCCGCTCCCTTGCTGTTCGTGCGCTTCCCCCGCAGGGTATGCCCGACGTTGCGGTAGTCCGGCACCGGCCTTCCGACACGCGCTCGCGCCGTCCCGGCCCTCCCCCCGCGGACCACCGCACGGACCACCGCGGGGCCGCATCGCCGGACACACCGCAGGAGCGCCGCCGGACACGCCGCGGGAGCGCTGCGGCAGGGCCGCGACGGACCGCGGGGACCGGCGCCACGGCCCTCGCGGGAGCGGCCCGACGCGACGCGCCGATCTCCCCAACGAGCCGTGCAGGCCGCCGGAACGGCCTTGCGACACGTGCCGTCCGGCCCGCAAGTCACCCCTGGTCGTCACAGCAGTCGCATGCTAGCGTTGCCCTCAGTTGCAGTTTGATTCCCCTTGCAGTACTTGAAGCCTGCGGAGCATGTAACCGCAGGCTTTTTGTAGTTTTTCAGCAATATCGAAAAACTCCGGACCCGTCCGGAGGCAGGGCGATCAGCGCAGCGGACCGGGCGCCACACGGTGTGGTCCCCGACACGTCCCTCGCAAGGAGAACGGCATGGCTCAGGGAACCGTCAAGTGGTTCAACGCTGAGAAGGGCTTCGGCTTCATCGCCCAGGAGGGCGGCGGCCCCGACGTCTTCGTCCACTACTCCGCCATCAACGCGAGCGGTTTCCGCTCGCTGGAGGAGAACCAGGCGGTCAGCTTCGACGTCACCCAGGGTCCGAAGGGCCCGCAGGCGGAGAACGTCACCGTTATCTGACCATCCTCATGATGTCCTGATCGCTCGGGACCCCCTCGGGTCCGCCGACGGCCGCCGGCCGTCACCGTGAGCACAAGAGCAACACCCAAGGGGGCCTGCCGTTTCCGGTGGGCCCCCTGCCTCGTCCGGCGCCGCCGCGGAGCCCTCCGCGCGACCTCCCCGTCACGCCTCCGCCGGCAGCTCCCGCCCGATCCGCCCGAGCCGGGAGCCGGGAGCGGGGAGCCGGGAGCGGGGAGCCGGGAGCGGGGAGCCGGGAGCAGGGAGCCGGGAGCGGGGAGCAGGCGAGCGGGGAGCAGGCGAGCGGGACCAGCGCGGGGCAGCGCC
The DNA here is from genome assembly GCF_036013975.1 of Kitasatospora sp. NBC_00458. NCBI lineage: Bacteria > Bacillati > Actinomycetota > Actinomycetes > Kitasatosporales > Streptomycetaceae > Kitasatospora > Kitasatospora sp. NBC_00458. The sequence goes on along the minus strand of NZ_CP107904.1, from coordinate 5,177,062 downwards.
CCGGCGCCGCCACCAGCAGCGTGCCGCGCAGCCCGCGGACGGGCCGGCACCGCCCCCGCCGCCCGCCCGGCGAACGCGGAAGGGCCCCCTCCCCGAGGACGGGGGAGGGGGCCCTTCGCGCGGGACCGGTGTCAGGCCGTGGCCGGGGCCTTCGCACCGGCCTGGGCCGGGACGACGGCCGCGGGGGCGTCCGCGTAGAGGTCGCCGGTGGGGTTGTTGTACGCCGCCAGGTCGAGGGTCTTCTCGCGGGCGGCGACCACGATCGGCACGAGGGCCTGGCCGGCGACGTTGGTCGCGGTGCGGATCATGTCGAGGATCGGGTCGATGGCCAGCAGCAGGCCGACGCCCTCCAGCGGGAGGCCCAGCGTCGACAGCGTCAGGGTCAGCATCACGATCGCGCCGGTCAGACCGGCCGTGGCGGCCGAACCGATGACCGAGACGAAGGCGATCAGCAGGTAGTCCTTGATGCCGAGGTCGATGCCGTACACCTGGGCGACGAAGATCGCGGCCAGCGACGGGTAGATCGCGGCGCAGCCGTCCATCTTGGTGGTGGCGCCGAACGGCACCGCGAACGAGGCGTACTCGCTCGGCACGCCGAGGCGCTCGGTGACCCGGCGGGTGACCGGCAGGGTGCCGACCGAGGAGCGGGAGACGAAGGCCAGCTGGATCGCGGGCCAGGCACCCTTGAAGAAGTTGAGCGGGTTGAGGCCCGCGGCGAACTTCAGCAGCAGGGAGTAGACGACGAACAGCACCAGCGCGCAACCGACGTAGATGTCGACGGTCAGGGCGGTGAAGGGCTTCAGCAGGTCCCAGCCGTACTTGGCGACGGACTTGCCGATCAGGCCGAGGGTGCCGAGCGGCGAGAGCCGGATGACCCACCACAGGGCGGTCTGGACGAGCTCCAGGACGGACTCGCTGAGCTTGAGCACCGGCTCGGCCTTGGCGCCGAGCTTGAGGATCGCCGCACCGGCCACGACCGCCAGGAAGACGATCTGCAGAACCTCGACCTCGGTGAACGCGGTGACGATGTTGGTCGGGAAGATCCCGGTCAGGAAGTCGATCCAGCTGCCGGTGGACTTCGGCGCCTTGAGGCCCTCGGTCTTGAGGTTGGTGCCCTCACCGGGGTTGGTCAGCAGGCCGAGGCCGAGGCCGATGGCCACCGCGATCAGCGAGGTGATCAGGAACCAGAGCAGCGTGCGGACGGCCAGCCGGGCCGCGTTGGTGACGTTGCGCAGGTTGGCGACGCTCACCAGGATCGCGGTGAAGACCAGCGGGGGGACGGCCAGCTTCAGCAGCTGGACGAAGATCTTGCCGATGGTCTCCAGGGTGGTGGCCAGCCAGGAGATGTCGGCCGCGCGGGCCAGGTAGCCGAGGCCGATGCCGAGCACGAGGCCGGCGACGATCTGGACCCAGAAGGGGGTCTTGCGGATTCTGGCGAGCACGGACGGCGACGAGGTCGCCTCGGGCGCTGTGGACATGACGGTGCGGCTCCGGGGGAGGCGTTGCTGACGGTGAGGCGGGGCGGGGAAGGCGACACGGCGCGAGGGCCGGGAGGGGAGGTCCGGCCCCGGTCAGGGGCGTGCCGCCGGAATACAGCTCATCGCGCGACAACGGCGCGGGCTGTCCACAGCACCGGGCAGACAGCACTCGCGGGCGGCGCGGGGCTGCGAGCCCAGGCCGTGCATCCGGAGTGCGTCTGAGGTGGTCATGGCCGATACGTTAGCAGTAAAGGTTTGAGATGTTCAAAGTAGTTGTTTGAGTTCCGGACACCCCTCGCCTCCGCGCCCCGACGGAGTCCGGACACGAACGAAGCTGACACACCATCAGATCGACTCGCGGCCCCGATTGACCGCTCGGTGGTTATACGTATAACTTGGATGGCGCCCCCGCACGCCCCCAGCCGCCCAGACCGGAGAACCCCGCCCATGGGCTACCTCGCCCTGCTCCGCGCCCCGCACGTCGGCCGACTGCTCTTCGGCACCCTGCTCGGCCGCCTCCCGGCCGGTATGACCGCCCTGGTGATCGCACTCGCCCTGCGCGACGCCGGCGCGCCGTACAGCCGGATCGGGCTGGCCACCGCCGCGTACGCGATCGCCGCGGCGGTCGGCGGGCCGGTGCTCGGCCGGATCGTGGACCGGACGGGGCAGCCGCGCGTCCTGCTCGCCTCCGCCGTGGTCGCCGGCGGCGGGTACACGCTGCTCGCGCTGGCTCCCGGCTCCGCGATCGCCGCGCCGATCGGTGCCGCGATCGCCGGCCTCGCCATGCCGCCGCTGGAACCCTGCCTGCGTTCGCTCTGGCCCGACGTGGTCGAGGAGGAGCAGCTCGACACCGCGTACGCCTTCGACTCGGCGTCCCAGCAGATCCTCTACGTCGCCGGTCCGCTCGCCGTGGCCGGGATCGCGGGCGCGTTCAGCCCGGTCGCGGCGCTCTGGGTGGCGGCCGGGCTGGGACTGCTCGGAGCCCTGGTCGTGGCCACCACCGGACCGGCCCGCTCCTGGCAGGCCCCGCCGCGCGAGCACTCGGCGGGCCTGCTCGGGCCGCTCCGCTCCCCCGGACTGGTGCTGCTGCTGGTCGGCCTGGCCGGCGCCGGCTGGGCGGTCGGCGCGCAGAACGTGCTCTTCATCGCCTACGCGGAGGCCCACGGAGCGGACGGGCTGCCGGGCGGCGCGGGCACCCTGCTGGCGCTGGCCGCGCTCGGCGGACTGCTCGGTGCGCTCGCCTACGGCGCCGTGAAGTGGCGCAGCACCACCGCCACCCGCACCTGGCTGATGGCGCTCGGCATGGCCGTCTCCTACCTCCCGCTGCTGCTGGTCCCGGGGCCGGCCGCGATGGCCGGACTGGCGTTCCTCTCCGGGATCGCGCTGGCCCCGCTGCTGGCGGCGGCGTTCGTCCTGGTCGCCGAGCTGGCCCCGGTCGGCACCGTGACCGAGGCCTTCGCCTGGCTGGTCACGCTCTTCGCGACCGGCAACTCGCTCGGCTACGCGGTCTCCGGCCACCTCGCCGAGGGGTCGCTGCGTTCGGTGGCGCTCTGCGCGGCGGGCGGGATCGGCCTGGGCGGGCTGCTGCTGTTCGGCGCGCGCCGCTGGATCCGGCCGGCCGCCGCCGCGACGACGGCCGACCGGCCGGTGCCCGCCGAGGCGGCGCCCGCCGCACCGGTACCGGTGGGCTGAGCCCACCCCGAGAACGTGGCTGCGCCCGTCGGGCCGGTGGTCTGGCCGGCGGGCGCAGTCACTCACGCACGTCTTCGTGCGGCCGGTGTCGAGAGCGGTGGCGGGCCGACCCGCACCGGTCCTGGCCCGGCGGGTGCGCCGGACCCGGGAGTCGGCGCGGGTGGCGCGGGTGCGCCGGGCGTGCCGGGCGCAGCAGCCGTGCCGCCGGTCAGGCCGCCCGACCGGGCGCGGTGGACGAACGCAGCACCAGCGCGGTGGCGAGCGGGGCCACCGGTGCGACCGGCTCACCGCGGAGCAGCCCGGCCAGCGCCGCGACACCGGCCCGTCCCAGCTCCTCGCCCGGCAGGTCGACGGTGGTCAGCGGCGGGGCGAGCAGCGCGGCCACCGGGACGTTGTCGATCCCGACCACCGAGAGGTCGGCGGGCACCCGCAGGCCGAGTTCGGCGGCGGCCTGGTAGACGCCGGAGGCGACCACGTCGTCGTCGCAGATCACCGCCTGCGGGCGGGCCGGGTGCTCCAGCAGCCGGTGGGCGGCGACCCGCGCGGCGGACTGCCCCTCGTTCAGGCTGACGCCGAGTTCGAGCACGTCCAGGCCGAACGAGCGGACGGCCTCCTCGAACGCGGCCTGGCGGATCCGGAACGTGTAGGCGGAGTGGGTGGAGCGGAGCCGGCCGATCCGGCGGTGGCCGAGTGCGGCCAGGTGCTCGACGGCGGCCCGCATGCCGCCCGCCACGTCCAGCTCGATGGTCGGACGGGCCCGGTCGGTGCCCGGGTCGGCGTCCAGGAAGACGGCGGGGGTGTCGGCGGGCAGTTCGCCGAGCTGGCTGTCGTCCGGGGAGCAGATCAGCAGACCGTCGAACCGGCTGGTGGTGGCGGCCTCGGCGAGGGTCGCGCTCCCCCACCCGGAGCTCACCACGACGGCCAGTCCGTGCCGGCCCGCCTCCTCGTGGACGCCCTCCAGTACCCGCCCGAAGAACGGCCCGAGGATGTTCGGCACGGCCAGCAGGATCATGCCGCTGCGGCCCAGGCGCAGCTGGCGCCCGGCGGCCTGCGGGCGGTAGCCGAGGCTGCGGGCGGCCTCGCGGACCCGTTCCCGGGTGGCGCCGGAGACCCGGCGGCCGGCTTCGGAGCCGGAGAACACCAGCGAGACGGTGGCCTGGGAGACCCCGGCGAGGCGTGCCACGTCCCGCCCGGTGGGCCGTCGGACGGGGGCCGGCCAGGTCCCGGCCGCGGGCCCGGCGCCGTCGGCCGCGGGTTCCGGTGCTCCGGCCCCCGGGGCCGGATCGTCCGGCTGCCGCCGCGGTACCGCGTCACCGGCAGCACCGGCGCCGGCACCGGCACCGGCACCGGGAGCACGATCCTCGGGCACGGCGGCACCGGTGTCGGCGTCGCCGGGCTCGGCGGAGCTGGAACGGGGCACGGCGGCGGCGCGGGTCAGCTCTGCGCGGGGGAGGCCGAGGCGGAGGGGGCGGCCGAGCGGGCGGCGTCGTCCGCGGCGTCCTCCTCGGCGTTCTGCGCGGCGATCCGCTGGGACGTCCGCGAGCGGATGCCGTCCACCCGGCCGGAGATCTCGGCGGACATCTCGTCGCGCTGCCGGTGCAGCAGCACGTAGCTGAGCGGCGCCGAGACGACCGCGGCCAGCAGGAACAGGAAGACCATGCCCGACTGGCCCTTGACCGGGATCACCTGGAAGTGCCCCAGCAGCAGGGCGACCAGCAGGCAGCCGAGGAAGATGGAGACCCGCATGGAGGTGTAGCGGAGCGTGGCGTGCGACTTCTTGCTCACATTGCTGCTCACCGGGGACACGTCCTTCTCTGCGCGGGGCTGGCCGGTCTCCCAGTGAAGCATGCCCGGACGGGCCGGCGGGGAACGGGTCCGCCGTCCCCCCGCCCGGAGGCGTTCCGGCGGGGGTCCCGGTCAGCGCAGGTCGAGCCACATGGTGACGTCGTCGCGGTCGTCCCCGGGCGCGACCCGGATGGTCCCGGGGACCCGGCCGACCTCGACGTAGCCGCTGCGCCCGTAGAACTCCTCCAGGCCGAGCCCGCCGCGCACGTACAGCCGCAGGCCCGCCAGGCCCCAGTCCCGGGCGGTCCGTTCGGCCTCGGCCAGCAGTGCCGCGCCGTAGCCGCGCCCCTGGAGTTCGGGGTGGACCATCACCCGGGAGAGCACCCGCCAGTGGTCCATCGGCGCGAAGCGCACCGACTCGAAGACCAGCAGGCCGGCCAGCCGGCCCGTGCCGCCCTCCCGGGCGACCAGCAGGCGGTCCGGCCCGGCCGGCGCGATCCCGGCGAACTGCTTCTCCGCGGTGACCCGGACCTCGTCCTCGGTGACCGGTGCGACGAAGCCCACCGCACCGCCGGCGTTGCTGGCGTCGGTCCACAGCCGGGTGATCTCGGCGCGCAGGCCGGGGTCGAGACCGGGGTCGAGGGTGAAGTCGAGGGTGGAGGTGGGCGCCATGGCCTCGGAGCCTAGCCGTCCCTCACGACAGGGCCGGAGCGAGCCGTTCCGGTCCGGCCTTCCGCAGCGCCAGGCAGAGCACGACGGCGACCGCGCAGAGCCCGCCGGCGGCGTACCAGGCGAGGTCGTAGTCGCCGAGCGCGTCCCGGGCGAGGCCGGCCAGTCCGGCCACCACGGCCGCGCCGATCTGGTGGCAGGCGAGCACCCAGCCGAAGACGATCGGCGCGTCGTCGCCGAAGTGGCGGCGGCAGAGGGCGACGGTCGGCGGCACGGTGGCCACCCAGTCGAGCCCGTAGAAGATCACGAAGGCCAGGATCGGCGGCTCCAGCGAGCCGGCGAACAGCTGCGGCAGCAGGAGCAGCGAGAGTCCGCGCAGCGCGTAGTAGACGACCAGCAGCCCGCCGGAGTCGTAGCGGTCGGTGAACCAGCCGCTGGCGACGGTGCCGACCACGTCGAAGACGCCGATCAGCGCCAGCAGGCTCGCCGCCGTGGTGACCGGCAGGCCGTGGTCGTGGGCGGCCGGGATGAAGTGGGTCCCGACCAGTCCGGCGGTGGTCGCGCCGCAGATCGCGAACGAGGTGGCCAGCAGCCAGAACGCCCGGCTGCGGGACGCGGTGCGGAGCACCCGCAGCGAACGGGCCATCGCCCGCCCGTCGGCCGCCGCGGCCGGGGGCTCCTCGGTCGCCCCGTACGGGAGGAGGCCGAGGTCGGCGGGCCGCTCGCGCATCAGCACCAGCACGGGGACGGCGACCGCGGTCGCCGCCAGCGAGACCACCACGACGGCCGAGCGCCAGCCGTGCTGCTCGACCAGCCAGGCGCCGACCGGCAGGAAGACCAGGTTGCCCGCCGCGCCGGCGGCCGTCAGCACCCCGGTGACCAGCCCCTGGCGGGCCTGGAACCAGCGGCCGGTGATCGTGGTGGCGAACGCGCCGGCCATCGAGCCGCTGCCGAGGCCCACCAGCACGCCCCAGCAGAGCACCAGTTGCCAGGGCTCGCGCATCAGCATGGTCAGACCGGCGCCGACCGAGATGGTCAGCAGCGCGCAGACCACCACCAGCCGGACGCCGAACCGGTCCATCAGGGCGGCGGCGAAGGGGGCGGTGAGGCCGTAGAGGGTGAGGTTGACCGAGGTGGCGCTGGATATCGTGCCCGTCGACCAGCCGAACTCGTGGTGCAGCGCGCCGATCATCAGACTGGGCGTGGAGCGAAATCCGGCCGAGCCGAGCAGCACCAGCAGGGCGACCGCGGCCACCACCCAGGCGTAGTGCAGCCGGGGCGGACGGCTCGGCGCGGGTCCGGCGGGTGTGGGGCGGGCGGGGGCGGGTCCGGCCGGAGCGTGCCCGGTGGGGGCGGGGCGGGCGGGGGCGGGCGGTTCGTTCACCCGGCCGAGTCTCCCGGCGCGCCCCGTGGGCGGCGAGGGGCGCGACTGCCAGCTTTCGTCGGAATCGGGACAACGAGGGGCGGTTACCGGCCGACCGGATCCGGGCGTCCGGCTGGCGGACCCGGTGGCCGGAAACGACCGCTCACGAAGGGCGGATCGGATGGCGGCGGGCCGCACGCACCCCGAGCACGGCACGGCCGACCGCCATCCAACCTCGACGCGCGGGCCCTGAACCCGCGCTGCACCCTCCGCACTCGCCAAGGAGCCAGCGCACGACCGGCAGACTGCGGCCCCCCTGCTGACACGATCCCCCTGGACAGCAGCACCACAGCGGCGTTCGGGTGTTCCCTCGGCGTCCCCTCGCAACGAAGAGCTGCACCCAAGAGTGATCAGTCGGATACGTCACGTCAATGGGTTGTCCGAAATTCGGAATGGTTGCGTCAGGTTTCGGCCCGGCGATCACCGGACCGCCGCGGACCGGCTCCGGGACCACCGTCCGGTCGCACCCCGGCCCGGTACCGACCCCGTATCGGCCCCGGTACCGACCCTCGGCGCCCGGGTGAGCACCCGTCACTGGGCCAGCGCGGCCCAGTCCACGGTGAGCAGCGGATCCGCCGGCCGGACGTCCGGACTGATCTCGCACCAGACCCGCTTGCCGGCGCCGTCCGGGTACCAGCCCCAGCGGTCGCAGAGCAGCTCGACCAGCTCCAGACCGCGCCCGTTGGTGGCGTCCACGTCCGGCCCGGCGTGCCGGGGGGCGGGGGCGGCCTGGCTGGCGTCGGCGACCTCGACCCGCAGCGGGCCGACCGTCGCCGACTCGCGCACGCCGACGGGCGGTGCCGACCCGCCCGGGCCGTCACCGCCCGGGCCTTCGCCGATCGGGAAGCAGAGCCGCAGCACGGCCGGACAGCCGGTGTGCACCACCGCGTTGGTCACCAGTTCGGAGACCACCAGCACGACCGTCTCGGCGATCGGCGCGTCCGGGTCGACGCCGTGGTTGAGCAGCCGCGAGCGCACCCACCGACGGGCCCGGCCGACCTCGGCGGGGTCCGCCTGCACCGCCAGCTGTACCTGTAGAACCTGCACTGCTCCACCACCTGCACTCGCAGTTCGGCCATCGTCCGGCCTCGCCTGATCGCCCGGCCTGCCCGGGCACTCACCGGGCCGCCGTCCGTCGGGCCGCCGCCCACCGGGCCGCCGCACGTCGCTTCGGGTACGGCGCACCCGTGTCTCCTCGTCCGTCGCGCACCGGCCGCGACACGAATACGCCTCAGGATGATTCGGCGGACCGGCCGCAGCAAGCGCTTCAGGCATATTCCAGCGATCGGGGGACAGGGCAGGGCATACTGTCCCGCTCACCCTGGCGAGCCTCGGACCGGCGACCGCCCGGCCCCGGCCGACCGGCCGAAGACGCAGAGGTGAACCTACCGCCGTCCGCCCCCGCCGCCGCACCCGCCACTCGCGAACCACCCGTACGACATATGTCCGACCGCCTTCGAACGGGGCCCGGCCCGGGCGGCCGGATCGGCCGCCCATCCCGCGGTCCGACGATCCGGGGCAGGCTCCTCCGTTCTTCACGGATTCCCTCCACCGCCCGAACGGCGCGGGATACCGTGGGTCGGGTCAGCGGTCGGTACGGCAGGAGGGGTGGTGACCGATGGCCACCACCGACGGCGCCCCGCGCTGGGACGAACAGCTCCAGCGGCGCCTGGCCCGCGGCGAGGAGACCGCCCTGGGCGAGCTCTACGACCAACTCGCCCCGATGGTCCACGGGTTGGCCGGGCGGATCCTCGCCGATCAGACCGCCGCGGCCCAGCTCACCCGGGAGATATTCGCCCACGTCTGGGAGCACCCCGAGTCCTTCGACCCGGCCGGGGGATCGCTCCGCTCCTGGCTCGGCGCGCTGACCCACCGCCGGGCGGTGGACCGGCTGCGGGCCCGCCGCCTGGCGGAGGCCGGACCGGTCGGCCCCGGCGAGGACGGCGCCGCCGAGGAGGAGATCCGGACGGTCGCCACCGCCGCGCGGGTCCAGTACGTGGTCGCCTCCCTGCCGCAGCCGCTGCGTGAGACGATCGCGGAGTCGTACTACGACGGCCGCACCTACCAGGAGACCGCCCGCCGGCTCGGCATCAGCGAACAGACCGCCAAGCAGCGGATGCGGCTCGGCCTGGATCTGCTGGCCACCGAACTCGAAGAGGAACGCGCCCGGCACCGGGGCACCCCGGCGCCCGGGCGACCCGGCGCAGCGCACGACGGGAAGCGGAGCGGGAAGCACGGCGAGCAGGACGACGGGACGACTGGCGGGACGACCGGCGGGACGGACGACCTGGGATGCGGCAACGGCCGGCGGACGGAGGGCGGGGGAACGTGACGATCACCGACGATCAGCACGAGGCCCTGCGCTCCCTGCTCGGTGCCTGGGCCCTCGGCGCCGTCCCGCACCGCGAGGCCGCCGAGCTGGAACAGCACCTGCGGTCCTGCCCGGAGTGCGCCGCGGAGGCCGCCCGGCTGCGCGAGGCGGCCGGCTGGCTCGGCGTGGACGAACCCCTCGACCAGCCCGGCCCGCTGCGCCAGCAGGTGCTCGACTGGTGCCTCGGACGGCGCCCGGCCGACCTGCCCGTCCCGGCCTGGGGCGCGCCGTACACCGCCGAGACCGCCAAGCTCGACGCGCTGCTCCGCGACCTCGGCCCGGAGGAGTGGCAGGAGGTGGCCGAACTCCCCTGGCACGGCGGCACCGACTACCTGCGGCCCGCCGAGGTGCTCTGCCACCTCGCCGCCGTGGACGGCTACCTGGCCGTCGCCCTCGGCCTGCCCGACCCCGTTCCGGGCGGCGCCGCGCAGGCCGTCACCCGACGGGTGCCGCCGCAGGAGGCCGTCCCGCCGCTCCCCCGGGTGCCGGCGCAGGGCGGCCCGCGCTGGGCCGGGATCACCGAGCGGACCGCCCGGCTGACCGCCGAGCAGGCGGGCCAGCCGCCGCAGCGGGTGCGCGCCCGGTGGCGCCGGCACTGCCACGAACTGGTCCGCTCCGCCGCGCTCACCCCGCAGGGCAACACCCCGGTCGACTTCGGCTTCGCGACCGTCCCGCTGCGGGACGCCTTCGTCGACCGGGCCTTCGAGTGCTACGTGCACGGCGAGGACGTGGCCCGGGCGGTCGCCTACCCGTACGCCCCGCCGGCCCCGCAGCACCTGCGGCAGATGATCGACCTGGCCGTCCGGATGCTGCCGTTGGTGTTGGCCGGACAGCGCGCGGCCCGGCCCGAGCACGCCGGGGCCACGGCCGGCACGCCCGACGGGCGGACGGAGGGGCGGGCCGACGGCGGCGGGCGGACCGGCCGCCTGGTCCGGCTGGTGATCGACGGACCGGCCGCCGGCGAGTGGCTGATACCGCTGGACGGCCCGGAGTCCGGCCCGCCCGGGGGCGAGCCGGTGGCGTCGCTGGTGCTGGACGGGCTGGAGTTCTGCCAGCTGGCCGCCGCGCACCGCGACCCGGACCGGGTGCCGGTCGGCGAGCACGGCGACCGGGCCGCGATCCGCGAGGTGCTGCGCGCGACGCCGCTGCTCTCCCGGCCCTGAACCCGGAGCCGGACCGGCCGTGGACCCGGAGCCGGACCGGCCGTGGACCCCGCGGGCCGGACCGGCCTCAGGCGAAGACGACGGTGCGCGTCCCGTTCAGCAGCACCCGGTGCTCGCTGTGCCACTTCACCGCGCGGGCCAGCGCCTGGCACTCGACGTCCCGGCCGAGCGCGACCAGCTGGTCCGGGGTCACGTCGTGGGTCACCCGGGCCACCTCCTGCTCGATGATCGGGCCCTCGTCGAGGTCGGCGGTGACGTAGTGCGCGGTGGCGCCGATCAGCTTCACGCCCCGGGTGTGCGCCTGGTGGTACGGCTTGGCGCCCTTGAAGCTCGGCAGCACGGAGTGGTGGATGTTGATCACCTTGCCGGAGAGCTCGGTGCAGAGGCGGTCCGAGAGCACCTGCATGTAGCGGGCGAGCACGACCAGCTCGACGTTCTCCTTGGCGACCAGGTCCAGCAGCTGCTGCTCGGCCTCGTCCTTGGTGTCCCGGGTGACCGGGATGTGGTGGAACGGGATGCCGTAGCCCTCGGTCAGGTCCCGGAAGTCGGTGTGGTTGGAGACCACCGCGACGATCTCCACCGGCAGCGCGCCGATCCGGGTGCGGAACAGCAGGTCGTTGAGGCAGTGGCCGAACTTGCTGACCATCAGCACGATCCGCAGCTTCTCGTCGCTCGGGTGGATCTGCCAGTCCATCCCGAACGAGGCGCCGATCGCGGCGAAGCTCGCCCGGAGCTTGTCGACCGTCACCGGCTCGACGGCGGAGAAGTGCACCCGCATGAAGAACAGCCCGCTGTCCCCGTCGCCGAACTGCTGGCTGTCGATGATGTTGCACCCGGTCATGAAGAGGTAACTGGAGACCGCGTGGACGATGCCCTGCTTGTCGGGGCAGGACAGCGTGAGGACGTACTGGGCGCTGGCCGCCGGCTGCTGTTCCACGGTGGTGGTATCCCGTCCTGAGCTCGTGCTGGAGTGAATGGCCCAGCGTTTCACACTCGGGGACGGGCCCGGCCCCGCTGCCCGTACTCCGGGACGGACCCCGGGACGGACCTCGGAGCGGCCCCGCAACGGACCCCGGGACCGGTCGGGCCCGGGCCCGACCGGGCGCCGGCCCGCGGCCTCAGACCTGGGTCAGGATCCGCAGCACGTCCAGCGAGCGCGGCGGGACGTCCGGGTCCTCACCGTCGTTGACCGCCAGCTTGGCGTGCGCCTCGCGGGCCGCCCGGACCGCCTCCGGCCAGCCGTGGTGCGCCAGGTACGCGGAGGCCGGGGCGTCCGCGCCGACCTGGTGCAGTATCCCCACCGCCCTCAGCACCGCGACGTCGACCAGCGCGGCCTCCGCGGAGTCCCGGAAGATCGTGCCGACGTACTTCTCCGCCGACCAGCGGTCCAGCCAGGTGTCCTCGACCAGCCGGTAGACGGCGTCGGTCACGTCGCCGTACCCCTCGCGGCCGGCCAGCCAGGTGTCCTGCTGGAACGCGGGGTCGGAGAGCATGTGCAGCGCCGAGCGCAGGCGGGCCCGCCAGCGCCACCAGGGCAGGTCGTTGAGCGACATGCCGCCCATCGTGCTGGAGCGGTGGCCCGGACGAGAAGGGTTTCGGGCAGACCGATACGAAGATTCTGTGCTGGCGGACATGGTCAACGATCGTACGTTCCCCCACCGTTCGTACTCCACTCCCGGTCTACACGCGTCCGTGCCCGGAGTTCTGTCGCCGTTTCCCGGCCGTTCGCTTTTAGGCCCTCTCGGCTTGCGGCGCCGGGGCTTGGCTGGTGTCCGTGCGCAGGACAGCGCCCAGGGAGGGAAGACCGATGACCAGCCGAAAGGGCTCGTCCCAGGACATGCGCCCCAACGCGGGACGGCGCCGCCGGCGCCCGATCGCCGCCGCGGCCACCGCCGCGGTGCTGCTCCCGACCCTCTTCTCGGCCTCCGCGTGCGGCGGACCGGCCGACGCCGCGACCGGCAGCGGCGAGCTCACCGTGATGACGTGGGCCCCGTCCGGCACCGGCTCCGCCGACCGGCCCGGGATGACCGCGCTGGCCGAGGCGATCGGCCGGGACATCAACGTCAAGGGCGGCCTCACCGGACGCCCGCTGCGCGTGATCACCTGCAACGAGCACAACACCTCCGACGGCGCCAAGGCCTGCGCGCAGCAGGCGGTGGACGCCAAGGCGGTCGCCGTGATCGGCTCCTACAGCCAGTACGGCGACGACTTCATGCCCACGCTGGAGCGCGCCGGCATCCCGCTGATCGGCGGCTACGGACTCTCCCAGCCGGAGTTCAGCAGCCCGCTCTCCTACCCCGTGGGCGGCGGCATGCCCGCCCTGATCGGCGGCAGCGGGCGCCAGCTGGTGGAGGCCGGCTGCAAGTCGGTCGCCCTGATCCGGCCGGACACCCCGGCCGGCGACAACCTGCTCGGCTACCTGGGCAACGCGCTCCGGCCGGCCGGCATCAAGCTGCTGGACGTCAAGGCCCCGGAGAAGTCCAACGACTACTCCCCGGCCGTCCGCAAGGCGGTCGGCACCGACCAGCCGGGCAACTGCGTCACCAGCGCGCTGGGCGCCGAGCCGACCGGCAACCTGCTCGACGCCTTCCGCCGGACCGGTTCGAAGAACACCCGGATCGCCTCGGTGATCGGGAGCGTGCAGCAGTCGGTGGTGGACTCCACCGGCGGCGACACCGGCCCGCTGGCGGGTGCCTTCGTGACCGGGTGGTTCCCGCCCGAGTCGGCCAAGATCTGGGACGGGCTGCGTGCGGTGATCCGCGCCGACAGCGCCGCCGGCAAGACCATCGACGCCGCCGACCCCGGGGTGCAGACCACCTGGGTCGCGTACCAGGTGTTCCAGCAGGTCGCCGAGCGGCTGAACGGGGCCGGCCGCCCGATCGGCAGCAAGGCCGTCTCCTCGCTGCTGGACAGCGGCGAGCAGATCGACGTCGGGCTCACCCCGCCGCTGAACTGGGGCACCACCAACATGCTGCCGAGCACGGAGTCGCCCCGGCTGGTGAACACCTGGGTCACCTACCAGGTGGTCAAGGGCGGGCAGATGACCCTCCAGCGGCCCGGCTTCGTCGACGTGCGCTGGGTCCTCACCGGGGGCAAGCCGCCGGCCTGACCCAGCCCGCACGGAGGGGCCCCGACCGACCTTGGGTTCTAACGGTCCTCGCAACACCCGTGATCGATGGGAGTTGCGGGGACCGTGGGCGTTGGACGCGATGATCTTTCGGGGTTGAGGGAGCGTTTCCTTGCGCGGCTGGATGCCGTGGGGAACGTGACCGTGGTGGCGCGTGAGCTGGGGATGAACCGGAACACCGCCTTCGGCTGGGCCCGGAAGGCCGGACAGAGCTCGGTGCGCCTGCCACGGCGGCACCCCGGGCGCGACGAGTACGAGCGGCTCCGGGCCGGGGGTGTCGCGCGTCAGGAGGCGGCCCGGCGGGTCGGTGTGAGCGAGCGCACGGCCAGGGACTGGGACCAGGGCGTCAAGAAGAGTGCCATGACGCGGACCTATCCCGACGGCCGCCGTGTCGACTACGCCACCGGGACCGTCACGATGTGCGGTGTGACCACGGCACCAGTGGGCCTGACGGCCCTGGAACAGCAACTGCACCCGAGGTTCCTGACACTGGCCGAGCGCGAACGGATACGGGATCTCCAGGCACTCGGTCAGTCGTTGCGGGCGATCGGACGTGCCCTGGGGCGGCCGGCGAGCACGGTCAAGCGGGAGATCGACGCGAACTCGGGCAGCAAGGGATACCAGCCCTACGCGGCCCACCGGGCGGCCGCCGCACGCAGGCCCCGGCCCAAGGAGCGCAAGCTGCTGCGCGAGGGACGACTGCGCGGCTTCGTGCAGGACAGACTGCGCGTCCGGTGGTCACCGGAACAGATCTGCCACGCTCTACCGACGGAGCATCCCGACGACGAGAGCATGCGGGTGAGCGTGGAAACGATCTACCAGGCGCTGTACTTCCAGGCCCGTGGCGGCCTGAAACGGGAAGTACAGGCAGCCGTCCGCTCCGGCCGGACCCGCCGCAAACCCCGCCGCGACCCCGAGCGGCGCACCCCGCGGTTCATCGACCCGATGGTGATGATCAGCGACCGACCCGCCGACGTCGAGGACCGGGCCGTGCCCGGTCACTGGGAAGGGGACCTGATCATCGGCGCGGGCGGCCGCTCCGCGATCGCCACCCTGGTCGAGCGCAGCACCCGTTACACCATGCTGGTCCACCTGCCGGGCGGTGCCCACGACGCCGAGACCGTCCGCGACGGCCTCGTCCGCACCATCCAGACCCTGCCCGCCCACCTGCGCGGCTCCCTCACCTGGGACCAGGGCAGCGAGATGGCACGCCACAGGCAGTTCACCATGGCCACCGGCATGCCCGTCTACTTCTGCGACCCCGCCTCACCCTGGCAACGCGGTTCGAACGAGAACACGAACGGGCTCCTGCGGCAGTACTTCCCGAAGGGAACCGACCTCAGCCCGCACAGCCCCGAAGACCTCGAACACGTCGCCCAAGAACTCAACGGCCGCCCACGCAAGACGCTCGGCTGGGATACCCCAGCCGAGCGTCTACGTGATCTACTCACCACCTAAAACCAAGTGGTGTTGCGACGACCCCTTGAACCCAAGGACCAGGTCCGGGCCCTTCGCCGTTTCCGGGGCCGCCGGTCCCGGCCGTCCGGCACACCGGCGCCGCCCCGCGTCCGGGCGGGGAGAGCGGAGAGGGCGGACGGCTCAGAGGTCGCCGTCGGTGCGGGTCGGCAGGCCGGTCTGGCCCGCGACGGTGTTCCAGAGCCCGGCCGCCTGCTTCTTGGCGTTGGTGGCGGTCCCGCTGGACTGCACGGCGTTCTTGTAGTGCTGGTTGTCGGTCTTCTTCGGCTCGCAGCCGCCCTGCGCGTCCCCGGCCCAGGCCGCGTACTCGTCGTCGGCGGTCGCCGAGGCCGTCCAGGCGGCGTTGAGCTGCTCGACCAGCTGCTGCCCGGAGGGCAGCTTGTCCGTCTTCAGCGCGGCCAGCTTGGTCTGCAGTTCCCGGCGCTGGCCGGCGGCGGCGGTCAGCGCCTGCTGCGACTCGGGCAGCTTCTCGCACTTCTGCACCGAGCCGACCGCGCCGATCACGGCCTGGCGGCTGTCGTTGGCGGTGCCCAGCAGGTCGGAGAGCGCCTGCGCCTGGGCCTTGACCTCGGGGCTGACGGTGGCCGTCGACGCGCCGGCGGTCGGGGTGGCGGCGGGCGTGCCGCTGCCGGTCACCGCGGGGGCGGCCTTCGGCTCCTGGCTCTTCGGCTCGTCCTTGTCCATCAGCACGGCGACCAGCACGGCCGCCGCCAGGCAGCCGGCCACCACCCCGCCGACGACCAGCTTGGTGGACGAGCGCCCGCCGCGTCCGCCGGGGGCGGCCTGGGCCGGGTAGTCCTGGCGCTCCTGCCCCGGGTACTCCTGGACGGCCGGCGGGTAGCCCTGGTAGCCCTGCTCGACCTGCGGGAAGGCCTGCGTCGGCTGGGTCGCGAAGCCCGGCTGGGCGGCCGGGTAGCCGCCGCCCTGCGGCGGGCCGCCGGCCGGGTACGGCGGCAGGTACTGCGTCGCCGGCGCCGGGTCGGACTGCGGCGCCCCGGGGTAGCCGGGCTGCGGTGCGCCGCCCCAGGCGCCCGGCTGGGCCGGGATGGCCTGGGTCGGCAACGCGCTGTCGCCGAGGTACTCCGGCTGCCCGGGGGACGGCGCCGCCTGGGGGTGCCCCGCCTGGGGGTGCCCCTGTTGCGGGTGCCCCGGCTGCGGACCCGGCTGCACCGGGGGCTGTCCCTGCGGCGGCCCCTGCTGCTGACCGGGCTCCGGTCGGAACAGGTCGTCCAGGTTGAAGTCACCCGAGTTGGGGTACGAGCGGCGCTGGCTCAACGCGATTCCTCACCTGTGCAGGACCGCGCGCTGACGGCGGACCACATCTCGTCGGTTCTTGGGGGCATCACAGTTCCTTGGACGTCGCGCCCACGCTACCGGTTCGACGAACCGGCCGACCACGTGGGCGGTCCATCCCTCACCGACCCTGCACGCACCCCGCCGACCCCCCGCTCAGGCGGCCTCCGCCTCGGCGCGGGCCTGGAACTCGCGGACCACCCGCTGCTCCCGGAACGGCTCCAGCCTGCGCCGGAACTCGTCCAGGTACTCCACGCCCCGGTTGGACCGCAGCCCGCTCAGCAGCCGGACCGCCTGGGCCCCGGTCTCGCAGGCCCGCTCGACGTCCCGCTGCTGGAGCTGCGCCGTCGCCAGCAGGACGAGGTCCACGGCGCGGCGCCGGACCCGGGTCGGCGGGTGCAGGTCGAGCGCCCGGCGGGCGTAGTGCTCGGCCTGGCCGGCCTGTTCCAGGTCCCGGTGGCAGTGGGCGAGTTCGTCCGCGAGGTAGGCGTCGTCGAAGTGGACGATCCAGTCCGGGTCGTCCTCCGGGCGGCGCTTCTCCATCATCTCCAGCGCCTTGGCGGCCACCGCCTCGCAGGCCCGGGCGTCGCCGAGCAGGGCGTGCCCGCGCGCCTCCGCCGCGTAGAACATCGCCATCGCCGTCGGGGTGGCCACCGAACGGGCGCCCTCCTGCGCGGCGCGGGCGAGCTGGGCGATCTCCCGCGGGTTGCCGAGGGTCGCCGCCAGGTGGCTCATCGACGCCGCCAGCACGTACCCGCCGTAGCCGCGGTCGTCGGCGGCCTGGGCCAGCCGCAGCGCCTGGATGTAGTAGCGCTGGGCCAGGCCCGGCTGACCGGTGTCCACCGCCATGTAGCCGGCCAGCTCCGTCAGCCGGGCCACGGCCGCGAAGAGCTGACGCCCGGTCTCCTCGCGGTAGGCGCCGCCGAGCAGGCCGGAGACCACGCTGTTGAGGTAGTGCACCACCACCGGGCGGACGTGCCCGCTGCCGAACCGGTGGTCCAGGTCGACCAGCATCGCGGTGGTCGCCTTGATGGCCGCGACGTCGGTCGGGCCGACCCGCGTGCCGCCGGTCCGCGCCACCACCGGGTCGGGCGGCGTGATCAGCCAGTCCCGGCTCGGCTCGACCAGGGCGGAGGCCGCCACCGTCGCGCCGGTCAGGAAGTCCCGGCGCCCGACGTCGCTGCGCCACAGCTCGCAGACCTGCTCCAGTGCGGCGCCCAGTGTCGGCGCGAACTGCAGCCCGATCCCGGAGCTGAGGTTCTTGCCGTCGGCCATGCCGATCTCCTCGACCGACACGCTCCGCCCCAGCTTGCGGCCGAGCGCCTCGGCGATCACCGCCGGCGCCTGCCCGCGCGGCTGCTGGCCGCGGAGCCAGCGCGCGACGGAGGTCTTGTCGTAGCGCAGGTCCAGACCGTGCTCGGCACCGCAGAGGTTGACCCTCCGTGCCAGACCGGCGTTGGAGCAGCTGGCCTCCTGGATCAGCTGCTGCAGGCGCTCGTTGGGCTGTCGTGCGACAAGTGGTCTCGCGGCCATTGGCTTCGCCTCCCCACACCCTCCGGTCCGGCCGGCGGGCGACGCTTTCTGCTGATCTCTGTTGCCGACTGTCCGACCATCCAAGGAATCTGACACCAGGTTAGCGATCAGCAACGCCAGCGGGATACCCACGGTGACGATCCCCACCCCCCACGCGCCCGGGAAAATGCTCCCGTGCGCCCCCACTGCGCCCACCCCGCCACCCCCGGCGCTCTCCGACCCGGTCCACCTCACCGATTCGGGTGATTTGCCGCCGAGCGGCGGACCGTCCGGCACCGGACCGTAACCCGCCTCACGCACGGTAGTTGAGCAGCCCGTGGAAGACATCCCCGACTCCCCCGACCAGGGCGGCAGCGCCGAACTGCCCCCGCTGCTCATCGAAGCCGTCGGCTACGCCGAGAACCGTCACTGGGAGGTCGCCCCGGGCGCCTGGCTGATCGACGGCGACGGCCCGGCCCACTGCTCCTGCGCGGACCCGCGCTGCCCGCTGCCCGGCGCCCATCCGATCGACTCGGACTGGGCGCGCAAGGCCAGCGCCGGGCCGGGGGCGGTGCGGCGCTGGTGGACGGAGCGCCCGGAGGCGTCGATCCTGCTGCCCACCGGGCGGTCCTTCGACGTGCTGGACGTGCCGGAGATGGCGGGCTGCCTGGCGCTGGCCCGGATGGAGCGGATGGGCCTCCAACTCGGCCCGGTGGTCGTCGCCCCGGCGGCGTCGGGCCGGTCCGGCCGCCGGCTGCACTTCCTGGTCCTGCCGGGCGTGGCGGCCAAGCTGCCGGAGATGCTCCGCAAGCTCGGCTGGCCCTCCGGGCGGCTGGACCTGGTGGCCCGGGGCGAGGGCGACTGGACGGTGGCCCCGCCGTCCCGGGTCGGCCCGACCGGGTTCGCCCAGTGGGCCCGCTCACCCTCCGCGCTCAACCGCTGGCTGCCGGACGCCGCCGAGCTGATCAGCCCGCTGGCGTACGCGTGCGGACGCGAGGCCCCTTCGCTGCCCGACCGCCCGGCCCAGCCGGCGGCGGTCCGCTGAAACCGGCCGCCGAACCGGGCCGCTGAGCCGGTCGGCCGAACCCCCGGCCGGCCGCCCCTGAACGGCCGCCCTACGCCTATCGGGTGAGGGCGTGCAGTGCGCGAGACCCCGCGCGCGAGTGACGGGCCTTGTCTCCCACCGGAGACGGGGTCCGTCATACGCATGTCCGGATAAGGCTTCCGTGTACCCGCTGGTCAACGGGCGAAGCCGCTCGTACGAGTGACGACGCTCAAGGATTGCCATGATCGACCGAGGGGAGGAATTCCACCGTGAGGGGCCGCCGGACGGGGCGCTCGGACGGGGAAGCCGGGCGAGGCGGGACGGAGGGGACGGGAGGGAACGGGAGGGGTGGCGGGGGCCGTGTCACCGGCCGGGTTCGGGGAGGCCGGTGGCACGGAAGGCAGGGAGGGACGGGGAGGGGCGAGCAGGGCCCGGTGCACGGGGCACCGGGCCCTGTCGGCCGTCCCGGGAGGCCGGGGCCTCGTCAGGTCCGCACGACCGGACCGCACGACCGGGGCCACGCGGTCGGGTCAGCACGGTCAGGTCTCCGCGGTCAGGTCCGCACGGTCAGGTCTGCGCGACGAACACGTGCGCCGCGATCTCCTTGCCCAGCTCCGCGGCGTTCTCGCCGCTGCCCACCAGCACCCCGCCGACCCCGGCGGTGACCCGCACCGTCGAGCCCGGCCGGACACCGGCCCGGCGCAGCGTGCGCATGAGGTCGCCGTCCATCTGGATCGGCTCGCCGATCCGGCGGACGACCACGCTGGCGCCGTCCTCCCCGGGCTTCACCGCGTCCAGCGGGACGAGCCCGGCGTCGTAGCCCTCGCCCTCGGCCTTGGCGTCGCCCAGCTCGTCCAGACCCGGGATCGGGTTGCCGTACGGGGACTGGGTCGGGTGGCCGAGCATGGCGAGCACCTTGCGCTCGACCGTCTCGCTCATCACGTGCTCCCAGCGGCAGGCCTCCTCGTGCACCTGCTCCCACTCCAGGCCGATCACGTCGACCAGCAGGCACTCGGCGATGCGGTGCTTCCGCATCACCCGCACCGCGAGCCGGCGCCCCTCCTCGGTGAGTTCGAGGTGGCGGTCGCCCGCGACCTGGAGCAGTCCGTCACGCTCCATCCGGCCGACCGTCTGACTCACGGTGGGGCCGCTCTGCTCCAGGCGCTCGGCGATCCGGGCGCGCATCGGGGTGATGCCCTCCTCCTCCAGTTCCAGGATGGTGCGAAGGTACATCTCAGTGGTGTCGATCAGCCCAGACATCGCCGCTGGCTCCGTTCCTCGGTGTCCTCACGCCAATTCTGACGCACCGCACCGACTACCGGGTCCGCCGGAGGGCGCCGGTCGCGGGTTTTCGTCGCTGTTGACAGCGGCACCGGTGAGGCAGCACGGTGCTCGCCGTAGCTTTCTCCACCGGCGGTCTGGACCACCCGGACCGCCCCACCCGGCCGGCTCCCCCACCGGCAGAGAGCGAAGGCAGCAGATGAGCGAGCTGGTCGGCCGGTACTTCGACGCCGCGATCGCCCACCTCCAGCGGGTCCGGACCGAGGAGGCGGACGGCATCGAGGCGGCCGCCGCCCTGCTGGCCGAGGCCGTCACCGAGGGGCGCAGAATCTTCACCTTCGGCGCGGGCCACTCCTCGCTGGCGGCCCAGGACGTGGTCTACCGGGCCGGCGGGCTGGTCCCCGTCAACCTCCTGGAGGTCCCCGGCATGGCCGGGGTGACGGTGATGCCCGCGCCGCTCTCCAGCGCGCTGGAGCGGGTCTCCGGCCTGGCCACCACCACCCTGGACCTGACCCCCGCCACCGCCGGCGACCTGCTCTTCGTGATCTCGCTCTCCGGCCGCCAGGTGATGCCGGTCGAGCTGGCGCAGCACGCCCGCGGCCGGGGCCTGCGGGTGATCGGGGTCACCTCGCTCGCCTACCCCGGGGAGGTCTCGTCGGCGCACCCGTCCGGCACCTACCTGAAGGACCACTGCGACGTCGTCCTCGACAACAAGATCGCGGTGGGCGACGGCGAGCTGACCCACCCGGGGGCCGAGACCACCTTCGGCCCGGTCTCCACGATCGTCACCAGTGCCCTGATGCAGGCGGTGGTCGCCTCGGCGGTCGGCCGGCTGGCCGAGGCGGCGGCGGCCGGGGACGGTGCGGCGCCGCCGCTGTTCCGCTCCGGCAACGTGCCCGGCGGAACCGAGTGGAACGCCAAGCAGATGGCCGACAACACCGACCGGATCTTCTACACCTACTGAGTCGGGCCCTGCGCGTCGCGCCCCCGGGGCTGTGGCGCGCAGGGAGGGCACCCGGTCCGGCGGCCGGGGGCGGGGCGGGGGCCCGGGCGGCCACGGGCTGCGGCGGCCCGGGCACCGATATACGGGACAAACTCCGGCGGTTTCCCGGCCAAAGCGGACGGACCGGGGCCGGCCGAGGCGTACCGGCCCGCCCGCCGGGGCAGAGAGCGTGCGACCGGAGCGACTGGTGGGGGCCGAGGATGGCGTCGGGTGCGGGTCCGATGGGCTGGGTGCAGGAGCGCGAGCTGCTGCCCGAACTGTTCTGGGCCGCCGACTCGGCCTCCCAGCAGGGGCAGCGGCGGGCCGTACGGCTCTCCGCCTGGGAGCTGGTGCTGCTGGTGTCCGCCGCCGCGGCCGGCTCCGCCGACGGCGGCCTCTGGGCCTGGCTGGCGGCCGCCGCCTACCTCGGCGCGATCTGCCTGGCCGTGGTGGTGAGCCGGCAGAACCCCCAGGGCCTCTGGTACGAGGGCCGGGCCGCCGCCGAGTCGGTCAAGACCCTCGCCTGGAAGTTCGCCGTCCGCGCCGACGCCTTCCAGCCGCCGCCGCGCAGCCTGCCGGACGCCGAGGGCCTCTACGGCTTCCAGCTGGGCCGGGTGCTGAACGCCTTCCGGGGCAGCCGCGCGGTCGGGCAGGGCCTCGGCGCCCGGCCCGCCGACACCCAGATCACCGAGGCGATGCGCGGGCTGCGGGCCCAGCCGCTGGCGGTCCGCCGGGACGTCTACCTGCGCGAGCGGATCCGGGTGCAGCACGACTGGTACCGGTCCAAGGCCCGCTACTGCGCCCGGGCCGGGTTCTGGACCGGGGTGCTGGGCGTGGTGCTGCCGCTGCTCGGCCTGGTGCTGGCGGCGCTGCGGGCGATGGGCGAGTTCTCCTACGACGCGCTCGGCAGCGTCTCGGCCGTCGCCGCCTCGGTCGCGGCCTGGGCCCAGCTGCGCCAGTACCGCCCGCTGGCCTCGGCGTACGGCCTGGCCGCCCACGAGCTGGAGCTGATCAGCAGTCAGCTCGCCCGTCTGGACGTCGGTTCGGCCGATGCCGAAGAGCTCTGGGCCCGGCTGGCCCGGGACGCCGAGGACGCCGTCTCGCGGGAGCACACGACCTGGCAGGCGCGCCGCGAGGTCCGCGGCACGACCGACCGGGACCACTGACCGGGACCGGGACCGGCGCCGGGATCAGGACCACTGACCGGACCGCCGGCCGGGCCCCGACCGGGCCCGCCGGGCGGATCCACCGATCGGGCGCACCGGCCGAACGGCCGGGCCCCGAGAGCCGAGGAGGTCGCACGTGGCGCTACGGATGGTCAAGGCGGCGGACGGCCGCGCGATCGCGGTCGAGACCCACGGCGACCCGCGCGGCCGCCCGGTGTTCCTGCTGCACGGCATGCCCGGCAGCCGGGTCGGCCCGCACCCGCGCAGCACCGTCCTGTACCGGCTCGGCGTCCGGCTGGTCTCCTTCGACCGGCCCGGCTACGGCGACTCCACCCGGCTGCCCGGCCGGCGGGTGGCCGCGGCGGCCGCGGACGTCCGGACCATCGCGGACGACCTCGGCATCGACTCCTTCGCGGTGCTCGGACGCTCCGGCGGCGGACCGCACGCACTGGCCTGCGCGGCGCTGCTGCCCGGCCGGGTCACCCGGGCGGCCGTCCTGGTCGGCCTGGCGCCCCGGGACGCCGCCGGCCTCGACTGGTACGGCGGGATGACGCCGTCCAACGTCCGGGCCTACCGGGAGGCGGAGCGGGGGCACGACCGGATCGCGGCCGGCATGCTGTTCCGCTCGCAGCAGATCAGGGCCGACCCGATCAGCCTGCTCAAGGGCCTGCGGCCCGAACTCCCGCCCACCGACCGGGAGGTGGTGGCCGACACCGGGCTGCGGCGGATGCTGCAGAGCAACTACCGGGAGGCGTTCCGGCACGGCGCCGACGGCTGGATCGACGACGTGCTGGCGTTCACCGCCGGCTGGGGCTTCGAGGTCGGGGACATCGCGGTGCCGACCTGGCTCTGGCACGGCGCCGACGACCAGTTCTCCCCGGTCGACCACTCCCGCTGGCTGGCCGACCACATCCCCGGTGCGGAGCTGTTCCTGGAGCCCGGCGCCGCCCACTTCGGCGCGTTCCGGGTGATGACCACCGCCCTCAACTGGGCGGCGGGTTAGCCGATCGGACCGACCGGGGCGACCGGCGTGACCGGCGCTCCGCCGGCCAGGACCGCGAGGACGTTGTCGACCGCGAGGCCGCCCATGGCCTGCCGGGTGCGGACGGTGGCGCTGCCGAGGTGCGGGGCGAGCACGGCGCGCTCCTGGGCCAGCAGCGCGGCCGGGACGGCCGGCTCGTGCTCGAAGTTGTCGACGGCGGCGGCGGACAGCGCCCCGGACTCCAGGGCGGCGGCGAGCGCCTCCTCGTCGACGACGCCGGCGGTCATCGACACCACCACCGCGCCGGGCGGCAGCAGGGCCAGCCGGCGGGCGTCCAGCAGGTGCCGGGTGGCGTCGCTGAGCGGGCAGGTGACGACCAGCACGGGGGAGGCGGCGAGCAGGTCGTCCAGCGGCAGCCACTCGGCGCCGCCGGCCTGTCCGGGCGGCAGCGGGCGGCGGTTGTGGTAGCCGACCGGCATGTCGAACGCGTGGGCCCGGCGGGCCACCGCCTGCCCGATCCGGCCCATGCCGAGGACGCCCAGCGGGGTGCCGGCCAGCTCCATGCCGAGCATGAAGGTGGGTGCCCAGGCCCACGGCCGGCCGGAGCGCAGCAGCCGCTCCCCCTCGCCGAGCCGGCGGGTGGCGGCCAGCAGCAGCGCCCACGCCATGTCGGCGGTGGCGGCGGTGAGCACGCCGGGGGTGTTGGTCACCAGGACGCCGCGCGCGGCGCAGGCGGCGAGGTCGACGTTGTGGTGCCCGACCGCGTGGTTGGCCACGACCTTCAGGCCGGGCCCGGCCGCGTCGAGGAGTTCGGCGTCGACCGCGTCGTCGAGGGTGGTGATCAGGGCGGCCCGGCCGCGGACGGCGGCCAGCAGTTCGGCGCGCGGCAGTGGCAGTTCGGAGTCGTGCACGGTGGCCGCGTGGTGCGCGGTGAGCCGTTCGACGACGCCGGGTGCGAGGCGGCGGGTGACCAGGACCGGGGGCAGCTCGTTCATCAGGCCCGAAGCATACGCGGGGTGCCGCCGAGGCGGCGCGGGCTCGGGGCCGGGCGGGGACGGGCAGCCGTGCCGCCCGGCCCCGCCGCTCCCGTCAGACCGGCTGCGGTTCGAGGTCGCGGTTGATCCGCTTCCAGCCCCGGACGGCCACGGTGTTGGGGTGCTCCTCGCCGAACTGGCGGATCAGTTCGGCGATCGCCCGGGCCCGGAGTTCGGCGGCGGGGGTGTGCCGGCCGGCCACCCGCAGGGTGACCGCCAGGTTCGCCTCGCAGGCGACCGCGTCGGGGTGGCGGGCCGAGTAGCGGTTGCAGAGGCCCGCGTGCGCGGTGCGGCCGAGCTCCTCGGCGAGGTCGGTCCGGCCGTCGTCGCCGTGGGCGTTGGCCAGGTTGATCATGGCGATGAGGGTGTAGGGGTGGTCCGGTCCGACCGAGCGGGTGAGGCCCTCCACGGTGGCCGTGCCGCGGGCGATCGCGCCGGGGACGTCCCCGCTGCCGCGCAGGTAGATGCCGAGGTTGTTGGCGCAGGCGAGGGAGAACGGGTGCTCGTCGCCGAACAGCCGCCGGTGGCCCTCGTAGACGGTGGCGCACAGGTCGCGGGCGGCCTCCTTGTCGCCGGACGCGCTGTGGTCGGCGGCCAGGTTGAGCGCGCAGGCCAGCGCGTCGGGCGCGTCGGCGCCGTAGCGCTCCAGGTAGCGCTCGTAGGTCTCCTTGGTGATCCGGCGGGCCTCGGCGAGCCGGCCGATCCGGCGCAGTGAGACGGCCAGCGACTTGGCGTTGCGCAGGTTCTCCGGGAGGTCCGGGTCGAGGACGTCGCCGAGGTCGTCGGTGACCTCCTGGAGGAGTTCCACCGAGCCCCGGTAGTCGCCGAGTTCGCGCAGGTCGCGGGCGAGGTTGGACTTGGTGGAGAGGGTGTACGGGTGGCGCGGCCCGAGCACGGCGGTGCGGCGGTCCAGGGTCTCCTGGTCGAGTTCGCGGGCGGCCTCGCTGTCGCCGACCAGCCGGTAGTCGATGGCCAGGTTGTTCGCCATGGAGAGCGTGCGGGGGTTGTCGTCGCCGAACAGCTCCCGGAACTGGTCGAGGATCTCGCGGTCCAGGTCGAGGGCGGCCTGGAACCGGCCCAGGGCCCGCCGGTCGGCGCCGAGCGAGCCCGCGGTCATCAGGGTGTAGGGGTGGTGCTCGCCGAGCAGCGCCCGCTGGCGTTCCAGGGTGGACTCGTCGAGGGCCAGCGCCTCGGCGTAGTTGCCCTGCGAGCGCAGCACGTTGGCGAGCTGGAAGCGGAGCAGCAGGGTCTGGCGGTCGTCCTCGCCGAGCTTCCTGGTCCACTCCTCGTCCAGTGCGTGGCCGAGGTCGCGGGCCCGGTCGAGTTCGCCGCGCTTCCACAGGTAGCGGACCCGGTCGATGAGCAGCTGGCGGGTGTCGGCCTCGTCGCAGTTGTGGGCCTTGGAGGGCGACAGGTGGGGCCAGATCTCGTCGAAGGCGGGCCAGTTGGCCGGGTCGTCGGTGTCGCCGAGGGAGGGCCGGGCGCCGGTGAGGATGCGGTGCACCTCGTGCACGGCGACCTCCTGCTCGTCCTCGGTCATCTCGGCCCGGATGACGGCCTGGACCAGCCGGTGCACCTGGAAGCTGTTGGTGCCGGCGTCGACCTTGGCCAGCGCGTACCGGCCGATCGCCTGGATCACCTTGCCGAGCATGAACTTGTCGCTCAGGTCCGCGTCGTACTGGACGAGGGCGCGGATCATCTGGTCGCTGTAGAACAGGTTCATCGAGATCGGCTCGGGGGCGAAGAACGCGCAGAGCTGGAGCAGTCGGACGGCGGCCGGGGACTGCTCGCGGAGCCGGGCGATCGAGACGTTCCAGGTGGCGCCGACCGGCGTCGGGTAGTCGGCCGGGCGGGTGCCGGCCAGCGCGCGGGCCGCCTCGGCCTGCAGCTGGGCGACGTAGGTGTCGACCGGGGTGCCGGTGGTGTCCAGCCAGGCGGCGGCGACCTCGACGGCCAGCGGCAGGTCGCCGACCGCCTCGGCGACCCGGTCGGCGTCCGGCCGGGAGAGGCCGCGGGCGCGCCGGCAGAGGTGCTCGACGCTCTCGCCGCGGGTGAAGACGTCCACCTCCAGGGCCTCGGCGTGCCCGGACCAGGCCTGGTTGCGGGAGGTGACCAGGATGTGGCCGGACCCGCCGGGGAAGAACCGGCGGATCTCGGCCGGCTCGTCCGCGTTGTCGAAGATCAGCAGCCAGCGCGAGGTGGGCACGCCGCGCCGCAGCGCCTCCCGGGCGGCCTCGGCGGCCTCGGTCACCGAGTCGCCGACCCGCAGGCCGAGCCGGCGGGCCAGGTCGGCGAGCGCGGGCGCGACCAGCTCGGTCTGCTCGGCGTCGATCCACCAGACCAGGTCGTAGTCGGACATGAAGCGGTGCGCGTACTCCAGCGCGACCTGGGTCTTGCCGACGCCGCCGAGCCCGTACAGGGTCTGCGGGGTGGGCAGCACCGCGGCCATTCCGCCGCGCAGCTGGTTGCGCAGCTGCTCCAGGACGGCGGAGCGCCCGGTGAAGGAGGGGTTGCGCGGCGGGACGTCCCAGACCTGCGGCTTGCTGCCGGGGAACCGGGGTCCGCCGGCCGGGCTCTCGGCGAGTGCGACGTCGCCGCGGCCGAGCGCGCGCAGCAGGGTTTGCACCGACTGGGCCTCGTCGCGGCCGACCAGGTCGACCGGGTTGCGGTTGGAGAACGGCGCGGTCAGCCGGACATCGCCGACCCGGACCGGGACGAGCTGGCGGCGGGTGCCGGACGGGTCGGAGCTGACCACCGACTCCCAGAGGGCGCGGGCCTGCGGCGAGCGCTGGTAGGCGGGCGACAGGACCGCGACGGTCCGGTAGGCGGCGTCGATGCCGCGCTCGGTGTCCTGGCGCGGGTCGGTGCCGGCGCTGAGGTCGCGGGGCAGCACCCGGAAGCCGGCCCGGGTGAGCACCGACTCGATCCAGTCCGCCCACATCCGGTCCTCGGGGACGTAGGAGAGGTAGAGGTCGGCCGGGACGGACGGACGGCGCCGGGTGAACGCGTCCACGTAGCGCAGCCGCATCTCCTCGTCGATCGGCGGCAGCGAGACGACCCGCTCCTCGGTGATCGCCGCGGTGAGCCGCTCGCAGGCGGCCAGCATCGAGGTCTGGGTGCCGCCCTGGTCGCCGAAGGTGGCGAGGATCTCCTCGTAGGCGTAGAACGGCCGGTAGGGGATCTCCACCGACCCCCAGTAGTGGGCGAGCGCCTCGCCGTCGAGGCCGGCCGGCAGGCCGTCGAAGCGGATCCGGGCGAGTGCCCGGCCGGCGTCGGCCTTCTCCTTCTCGCCCTCGTCGATCCGCATCGGCACCGGCAGGATGCGGATGCCGCGCTCGCGGTAGCGGTCGTGGATGTGCTGGGCGATCCGGGAGGCGCCGTCGATGGACTGGTCGCTGAGGGTGAAGCAGACGACCAGGTCGTCGGGCATCTGGACGGTGCAGATCTCGGCGATGTCCGAGAGGCCGGTGCGGGAGTCGATCAGCACGTAGTCGTAGTGCTTGCTCATGTCGGCGCGCAGGGCGTCGAAGAACTGCCCGCCGTCGAAGCGGTCGTAGAAGATGTCCCAGTCGAGGTGGGTGACGGCCTCGGAGTAGTCCCGGTTGAACTGGCCGGCGGAGAGGAAGTCCAGGCTGCCGCCGAGCGGGAACAGCGGCCAGGAGAGCGAGAGCGCGTGCGGGTGCACCCGGGCGAAGTCCAGGTGCCAGCCCTCGGCGTGCTCGACCGGGCGGAGCGCCTCCTCCCGGTACTCGGCGATCAGGTCCATCATCCCCGTGGTCCCGGCGAGGGCGGCCTGGTCGAGGAAGGGGTGGAAGAACTTGGCCAGGCCCGGCGCCTCCAGGTCCCAGTCCACGGTGAGCACCCGGAAGCCGTTGGCGGCCAGGATCCAGGCGGTGTTGGCGAGCGCCATGGTGCGGCCGGTGCCGCCCTTGTAGGAGTAGAAGGTGATGATCCGTCCGTGCCGGTCCCGCTCCGCCTCGCGCTGGGCGGCGAGTTCCTCGGCGGTGAGTCCGCCGATGCGGAGGTTCCTGGTGCGGTTCTCGCTCATGTGGTTCCTCCCCCGGGCGTCCCGTCGTCCGGGCGGTCGCCTCTCTGGCGTGCAGGGTGGTCGTCGTGACCGAACGGGTCGTCCTGGCCGAAGGGGTCGTCCGGTTCGGACGGGTCCCCGCCGTAGCGGTCGGGGCCGGCTCGTCCGCCCTGCGGCCGGAAGGCGCCGCGCAGGCTCGGGCGGGGGGCCGGCGGCGCCTCCGGTTCGGTCCTGGTGCGGCCCTCGAAGGCGTACTTGGCCTTCATCGCGGCCCTCGGCAGCGCGTCGTCGAACTCCTCCAGGCTGGCCAGCCCGGGGGTGCCGCCGATCACGCCGAGGAAGCTGGGACGGGCCGCACGGTGGGTCAGCCGCAGGACCTGGTCGGCGAGTTCGGCCATCTCGCGGTGGCGTTCGACGCAGTCCGGGTCGTCCGCGTTCCACGGCTCCAGCACGCTGACCCAGGCCGAGTCGGAGCGGTCGAACCGCCGCACCAGCTCGCGGCGCCGCTCGTCGCAGAGCGCCCAGCGGTCGAGCAGCAGCAGGCCGGGGGCGGTGGGCTCGCCGCCGCCGAGCAGTGCCTCGGCCTCGTCGTCGAACTCGTGCACGGTCGGCTGGAACCCCAACTGCCGGGCCAGCCGGACGGCGTGCTCGGCGAGCGGGCGGTTGGCGGCCGGCCGGTAGGGGTGCCAGTCGGTGCGGCGGGTGCCGTAGTAGTCCGGGTTGCGGTCGACCGGCACCTCGCCCTGGTGGTACGAGAGGACCGAGATCCGCAGCCGCTTGGTCGGTGCGGCGACGTCGAAGGCGCTCGGCTGGGCGTTGAAGTCGAGCCGCCGCCCGACCGGGATCACCGTCTCCTCGGCCACCTCGACGATCCGCGCGGCCAGCCGGTGCACGGCCAGCTCGTACGCGGAGCGGAAGTAGCTGAGCTTCATCAGCGCGTACAGTCCCTCGGCGGCGTAGTCGGGGCCGAAACTGGCGTGGTTGAACTGGAGTTCGCTCGCCACCTTGGGCAGCTTGTAGCGGCTCATCGGTGCCCAGAGCACCGGGACGATGCCGCTGGTCCGCTCGGAGTCGATGGTCGCCGGGTAGACCGGGCGGCGGGTGAAGGCGTGCCACTCCTGGCCGCACGGGATGCTGTTGAAGTAGCGCGGCGAGTACAGCGGCACGAACACCCGGCAGCTGGCCAGCTCCTCGGAGAGCCGCTCGGCCCAGAGTTCGCCCTGGTGCATGGACTCGTCCATGAAGCCGACCGGCACGCCCGCCGGCACGGTGGTGAGCTGGAGGACCGCCTCGCAGAGGTCCCGGTAGAGCTGGCGCACCCAGTGGTTGGGGTCACCGGCTCCGCGCGCGCCCGCCTTCGGGGTGTGCGCGTAACTGAGGAAGAAGTAGGGCCGGGCCGCGTCCTCGTCCCAGCCGTGGTCGTTCACACGCGCCTCCCCCTGGCCCCCCGGCAACCTCTTTCCCGCGCGTCCCCGTTCGCGGGGCTTCAGTGTAGGAACGACCCGGGGGGCATGGGAATAGCACATGGGGGCCGCCGGATTGACATGACCGAAACGACCGGGGGCGCACGGTCGCACGCGCGCGCGGGTCCTGGGCCCCGTCCGGACGGGTGGACCCCGGCGCATCGGACGCGGGGCGGCGGGCGTCCCCTCCGGCGACGGGCGCGCCGAGCACGGCGACCGCCCCGCACCGGTGAAATCGCGTTGCCCGGCGCCCGGCCCGCACCTACGCTCGTCGGAACACGTCGAGGGAGACGAGTACCTCCGGGTCACCGCGGGCGGAGAGAGCCGCCGGCAGCTGGGAACGCGGCCCCGCGCCCCGGGGGGAAGACACTCCTGAGTGCGGGGAGGCAATGCCCCGCCGGCCGGCCCCCGTCACCGGGCCCGAACGAGGCCGGTGCCCTCCGTGGCGCCGGCGAAAGTGCGGTGGCACCGCGAGTCCCTTCTCGCCCGCACTCCCAAGGGATCACGGCGAACGCCCCCGGAGGGCTGCGATGATCCACCCGACCACCCGTGTCCTGGCCGCCGAACTACCCGGCCGCGTCGGCGAATCCGTCGAGATCAGCGGCTGGCTGCACCGCCGCCGCGGACTGAAGTCCGTCACCTTCCTGATCCTCCGGGACCGCTCCGGCCTCGCCCAGGTGGTGACCGCCGGGGGCGGCCCCGACCTCCCGGAGGAGACCGTGCTGCGCGTCCGCGGCACCGTCACCGCCAACCCCCAGGCGCCTGACGGGGTCGAGCTCACCGGGCCGGAGGTCGAGGTGCTGTCCAGCCTCGCCGAGCCGCCGCCGTTCAGCCTGTTCCGGCCGACCGTGCCGGCCGCGCTGCCGGTCGTCCTGGACCACGCGCCGGTGGCGCTGCGGCACCCGCACCTCAGCGCCGTCCACCGCGTCTCGGCCGCCTCGGTGGCCGGCTTCCGGTCCACCCTGGACGGCCTCGGCTTCACCGAGATCCAGACCCCGAAGGTCGTCTCCTCGGCCACCGAGTCCGGGGCGAACGTCTTCGCCCTCGACTGGTTCGGCGAGCGGGCGTACCTCGCGCAGTCGCCGCAGTTCTTCAAGCAGACCATGGTCGGCGTCTTCGAGCGGGTCTACGAG
This sequence comes from Kitasatospora sp. NBC_00458, assembly GCF_036013975.1. Taxonomy (NCBI): domain Bacteria; kingdom Bacillati; phylum Actinomycetota; class Actinomycetes; order Kitasatosporales; family Streptomycetaceae; genus Kitasatospora; species Kitasatospora sp. NBC_00458. The sequence continues at coordinate 5,145,960 of NZ_CP107904.1, read as the reverse complement.
ACCGGACCGGTCTTCCGGGCCGAACCGCACGACACCGCCCGGCACTTGGCGCAGTACACCAGCCTGGACGCCGAGCTGGGCTTCATCACCGACCACCGCGAGGTGATGGCCGTCGTCCGCGAGGCCGTCGCCGGGATGGTCGCCGCGGTCGCCGAACGCGCCTTCCGGGCCGTCGGACTGCTGTCGGTGGAGCTCCCGCGGGTGCCGGAGGAGATCCCGTGGATCCACTTCTCCGAGGCCATGCGGCTGCTGGGCGCCGACGAGCCGGACCTCGCCCCGGCCCACGAGCGCGCCCTCGGCGAGTGGGCGCTGCGCGAGCACGGCAGCGAGTTCCTGTTCGTGGTCGGCTACCCGATGCGCAAGCGCCCGTTCTACACCCACCCGGAGCCCGGGCGGCCCGAGTACTCCAACAGCTTCGACCTGCTGTTCCGGGGTCTGGAACTGGTGACCGGCGGGCAGCGCCTGCACCGGCACGAGGACTACCTGGCCGCCCTCGCCGCCCGGGGCGAGTCGCCGGAGCCGTACGCGAGCTACCTCGCGGCCTTCGCCCACGGGATGCCGCCGCACGGGGGCTTCGCCCTCGGCCTGGAGCGCTGGACCACCCGGCTCACCCGCGCCGACAACGTCCGCCGCAGCACCCTGTTCCCGCGCGACCTGCACCGCCTGTCGCCCTGACCGCCGCCCGTGGACGCCCGCCGCACCCCGGCGGGCGTCCGCGGTCTACCGCCCGCGCCGCTCCCGGAGCACCTCGACGGCGAGGTCGACGGCCTCGCGCACGGGGACCAGCCGGCACCCGGCGCCGCCGATCCGCCGGTCCGCCGCTCCCCCTGCGCGGGACAGCACCTCCGCCCCCAGCTCGGCGAAGTGCAGGTCGTCCAGGTCCGGGGCGGTGAAGGAGACCCAGCCCCCGGGGCCGGAGCACCGGTACTCGCGCAGCCGGACGTCCGGCATCCGCAGGTCGGCCAGGTGGAAGGGGGTGAAGCGGGACATCGGGACGCCGACCATCAGCACCCGGGCGTCCAGCTCGTACAGCCGGCCGAGCGGGGAGTCCGGTCCGAGGTGCGAGGTGAGCCGGTGGTCGCGGACGACCTGCCCGGCCCGGGCGCCCAGCGCGGCGAAGGAGGTCTGCGGGTGGGCGCTGCGCAGGGCGCCGGGCCGGGTGCGGATCTCCTCGGAGAGCGCGCCCATGGTCGGCGAGCAGGGCGTGCGGGCCGGGTCGAAGCGCGGCATCCGGGCCCGGTGCGCGGCGGCCTCCGCCTCGCTGAGGCCGGCGACGGCGGCGAGGTGGAGACGGGAGGTCGAGGAGTTCTCCGGAGTGGCGGTGTAGGCGACCAGGGTGCCGTCGGACTGGCCGCCGAGCGCGTCCAGCAGGGCGTCGGCGACGGTGGCGGCGCCGCCGTCGACCGGGCCGAGGGCGCGCAGCGAGGCCTGGACGAGCAGGACGCCGCCCGGCCGGACGCCGAGCCCGGCGAACCGGTCGGCGAGCCGTTCCCGGGTCAGCGGTGGCGCACCGGTCGGCGGCGGCGGCGCGGACCGTGGTGGCGCACCGGTCGGCGACGCGCGGCCGGCGGCGGCGTGCACGGGCGGGGCTGCCGTGGTCACGGGGGTGACGGCGGCACGGGTCTCGGTGGTCATGGCATGTCCCGGGGGTGACGGCCACGGACGGGGGATCCGCGGCCAGGGTAGACGGCGGGGGCGCGGCGGGGAACGGGGCGTCGGCTCCCGGCCGCCGGGCACCGGCGTGCGCCCGGCGGAGGGCCGGGCCGCGGATCGGCCCCCGCCGGGCGGGGGCCGACGGGGGCCCGGCCCGCGGCGGTCAGCCGGCCGCCGCCGGGAGGCGGTCGCGGCGCGCCCGCTCGGCGGCGTCCTCGGCGGACTTCGGCAGCGGGACCGCAAGCCAGGGGTCGGCGGTCTCCCGCATCCCCTCCGCGAAGCGCAGGCCGAGGGCGGTCAGCGATCCGGAGCCGGCCAGCCGCTCCACGGCGTCGGCGGTGTAGCGGCGCCAGAGCGCGAACTGGGCCCGGGCGTGGTCGGCGCTCCCGCCGGGCAGGCCGTCGTGGGCCCGGACCCTCGTGCCCCAGTACGCCGTCACCGCGAGGTGGGCGTAGGTGCCCTGGAGCAGTCCTTCCAGGGGGCGCGGGTCGGGCCGCCAGGGCGCGTCGTACAGCGACGTGTCGGCCGGGTCGTAGAGGTCGGCCTGGTCGAGCACCGCGCCCAGCTTGACGTGCTGGAACTCATGGGCGAGCAGCAGCGCCAGGGTGGGCGCGGTCGCCGGGCGGGCGATCCCGACCGCGCCGTAGGCCTGCCGGGCGGCGGCGCTGACGTCCCGGCCGGGCGGGCCCGGGCGCAGCGGGGTGACGGTGGTCAGACCGGCCCGCAGCCCGTGGGCGTACTCCGGGAGGTCGCGGTCCAGCAGTTCGGCCGCCTCCCGCAGGGCCCAGCTCCAGGCGGCGAGTTCGGGTTCGCCGAGCCGGTCGGCCACCGGCCACTGGTGGCTGTCCCGCTGGGGGTCGACGTCCTCCAGGGCGAGCGTCCAGCCACCGGCCAGGGCGACCCGCCGGACCGGCTGCCAGCGCGGGTCGCCGTCGCCAGGGCGGACGAGCGCACCGTCGTCGGCGCGGACGGTGAACCCCTTCCGCTCCCCGGTGACGACCGCCTCGCGGACTCCGGCGCCGAGGTCGATCCGGCCGAGCGTGGGCAGGTGCAGCACGCCGTCCCGGAGCGGGACGGCGACGGCGTCCCCGCGTCCGGCCCGGACCGCCGCGACGGCGGCCAGCCCGGCCAGCGGCGCGAGGCCCGCCGCCGGGTCGCCGCCCAGCCGGCGGGCGGCCCAGGCGCGGGCGTACGGGTGTGCGAGCACCGCGTCGACGGCGGCGGGCGCGGCGGTGTCGAGCTCGGCGAGCAGCTCCCAGGCGGCCGAGCGGGCCAGCCCGGCGGTGCTCCGGACGGCGGCCAGCATGGCGCGCCCCAGGGCGAGTTGGGCGCGGTTGAGGGCGCGGACGGTGTCGGCGCCGCCGTGGCCGCGGGCCAGTTCGTCGAGTTGCGCGCCGGTGAGTCCGGCCGGCACGACCGGCTCGCCGCCCTGGACCGGCACGGCCGCGGCTGCGGCCGGCTCGACGGCGGAGGCCGGGGACACGGCGGCGGCCGGGGACACGGCGGCGACGGCGGCCGGCCGCACGGGCTCGCCGGAGCGGTCGGCGATGCCGTTGATCAGGGTCATGAGGTCCCCGCAGTAGACGGACGGGTGGTCGAAGCCGCCGTCCCGGTAACGGTGCGCGTACAGCCCGCCCCCGCAGGAACGGACCACCGGGCAGGCGCGGCAGGTGGCGCTGAGCCCGGCCAGGCCGGTCTGCCGGGCGGCCATGCCGGGGTGGAGGGCGACCTCGTCGAGGCTGTGGGCGAAGACGTCCATCCCGGTGGCGGGGGCCCCGTCGTACGCGGTCTTCAGGCTGTCGGCCTGCTCGAAGCTGCCGTCGGTCTCCAGCACCACCAGCGAGGACGGCTCCAGGCCGAGCGACTCGGTGAGGCTGGAGAGCCCGTGCCGGGTGCGGTGGACGGAGTCGAAGGTGCGGACGGCGAACGGGCGGCCGTCCGCCTCCCAGAGGTCGTGGACGGTGAGCAGCCAGTCCGCGTACGGGGTCGGGCCGTGCGTGGAGGGACGTTTCGGCGGCTGTTCCCAGGTGGCGTGCGGGAGCAGGAAGTCGACGGCCGGGGGGTCGAGTTCGGCGAGCGCGCGGTAGACCGCGACCGGGTCGTTCTCGACGTCGACGGTGCAGAGCAGGCCCGCGTAGAGGTGCCGGTACCCGGGCCGGCGGAGCAGCGCCACCGCGCGGAGCACCTGCGGGTGGCTGGAGCGGCCGTCGGCGTAGCGGCGGTGGCGGTCGTTGGCGGCGCGGTCGCCGTCCAGCGAGACGCCGACCCTGATGTCCAGCTCGTCGAAGAGGTCGCAGAAGGCGGTGTCGAGCAGCACGCCGTTGGTGTGGATCCGCAGGTCGAGGGCGCAGCCGGGCGGCAGGGCGGCGCGGAACCCCTCGGCGGCGCGGCGGATCCGTTCCGGGCCGGCCAGCAGGGGCTCTCCCCCGTGCAGGACGACCCGGACGGACGGCAGCCGATGCGCGGCCGCGTGCTCGCCGACGCGTTCGGCGGCCTTGGCCAGGACCCGGTCGCCGACGGCCCTGGGGCGCCCGCGCCAGCTGGTGTCCGCATGCTCGTAGACATAGCAGTGGTCGCAGGCCAGGTCGCAGCGACTGTGCACCTTGACGACGAATTGCGTCAGTGGCACCGGAATTGGCGTCATCGCGGCATCGGATTCGATCGGATTCGCTCGGAGGGGAACCGGCCCGGAGAGGGGTCGGGTCTGTCAGATCGAGGAATTGAAGGCGGCGACCGGCACCAGTCCGGAGTCCGCCCCGGGCAGGGCTCGATGCAGTCGGGCGGCGAGCTCCTCCGTGCCGAGCGCGGTCAGGTCGGCGAGCGAGAGTCGCTCCACCGGCTTCTGAGTGTCCGTCAGGTCGGTGCGTGGCATGGTGCTGGTTACCGGTGTCATATTCGTTCCTTCTGGCGCGGTTAGAACCTGCCGACAGTGGGTACCCCACTCGCTCGACAAATGTAGTGGCTGGAAGGGCCCGACGCGGTACCCCGCATCGGGCGAATCGGCGTCGGCCCAGGTACCGGGCCCCTCGACCCCGGAAATTCACTCGTCCAGCGGTCGCGCATCCGCCGGTTCCTACGCCCTGGGGCCTCCCGCCGCACCCGGGGACCCGGCCCGGCCCCCGGTGGACCGCACCCCGGGGCGGGAGCGGCCCGATCACTCGAACGCGCGCACCGCCCGTGCCATTTCCGCCACGAACGCGCTTCCGGCGGTGGTGAGTTCGCCGCTCGCCGCCAGGGTGGCCAGGGCGGCCCCGGTGTGCACCCGCCAGCGGAGGTACTCGCGCTCGGCCCGCTCCCGGCCCGGCGCTCCGGCCGCGAGCTCGGCCCGCCAGAATCCGGTGACGCCCAGGTGCGCGTAGGCCCCCTGGAGCAGGGCGCCCACCGGACGCGGGTCGGGCCGCCAGGGCGCGTGGTGGACGGCGGCCCCGTTGGGGTGGTGGAGCGGCACCAGGTCCAGCAGCGCGCCGAGTTGGACGTGCAGGAACTCGTGCACCAGGGCCAGCGCCAGCAGCACCGGCTCGGCCGGGAGGGAGGCCGCCACCGCGCCGTAGGCCCGCCGGGCGGCGGCGCTGACCGCCGACCCGTCCGGAGCCGGGCGCAGCGGCACCAGGACGGAGACGCAGGCCGCCACCGCCTCCGCGTGCGGGCGGTGACGGCGCACCAGGACCTCCCAGGCACCGGCCAGTGCCCCGCGCCAGGAGTCGAGTCCGGCGGCGCCGAGCGGTCCGGTTACGGGGCGGCCGTAGTCGGCGCGGCGCGGACCGGCGTGGTCCAGCAGCGGCGTCCAGCGCAGCCCGTCGCACTCCAGCCGGACGGGCTCACCGACCGGCCCGCCCCGGACGAACTCCCCCAGCCCGCCGAGCGGAACACCGGTACCACCGGCACCGGCCCCGACCCCGGCCCCGGCCCCGGCCGCCAGGGCGCGCAGGCGGTCGGCCGCCCACGCGTCCAGCTCCGGCCGCAGCAGCACCTGCTCCCAGCGCTCCGGGTCGGTCTCCCGGAGCGCCCCGAGCTCCCGGTAGGCCGCCGCGAAGCCGCCGTCGGCCGCCGGCAGCCCCCTCCGCAGGGCGAGCAGCAGCAGGGCCCGCTTGCTCAGCTGCCCGGCCCGCAGCAGCCGGACGGCCTCCGCGCCGCCGCGCGCGGCGGCGAGCTCCCGGAAGGTGGCCCCGTCCACCCCGTGCCGGGGCAGCCCGGCGCCTCCCCGGGCCGCCGGCACCCCCGGCGCCGACCCGCCGCCGCCCGCTCCCGCGTCCCTGCCGCTGTCCACGTCCACGTCGCCGTCCACGTCCACGTCCACGTCCGTGCCGGAACCCGTACCCGCACCCATCGCCCGCCTCCTCAACCCGCCGCTCCCGTCACCGGCGCGCCGCCCAGCCGCGCCACGTCCTCCCGCAGCCGCCCCCCGATGTGGCGGATCAGCCGGGCGAGGTCCGCGCAGTACACCGAGGGCCACCCGAAGTGCCCGTCCCCGTAGCGGTGGGCGTAGAGGCCGCCGCCGCAGACCCGGGCCAGCGGGCAGGCGGCGCAGACCGGCCCGAGCCCGGCGAGGCCGCGCTGGCGGGCCCGGAAGGCCGGGTGGGCGGCGGCGTCCGCGAAGTCGTGGCGCCAGACGTCCAGGCCCGTGCCGGGCGCACCGTCGTACGCCGCCTTGAGGCTGTCCGCCTGCTCGATCGAGCCGTCCGCCTCGACCACCACGAGGTCCACCGGGGCGAGGCCGACGGCCTCGCTGGCCGCCCGCCCGCCGAGCAGCAGCACCGCCAGCTCCTCGAAGAGCCGCACGCCGGTCTCCCGGCGCGGTGCGCCGTACCAGCGGTCGAAGGCCGCAATCAGCCACCGGGCGTACGGCGCGGGCTCCCCGGCGGCGGCCCCGGTGGCGGCCCCGGCCGGCGGCGGGGCGGTGGGCACGGCCCGCCGCAGTCCGGGCGGCTGGGCCTCCCAGGTGCCGTGCGGCAGCAGCAGGTCGACCCGGGGCGGCGCGAACTCCAGCAGCGCCTCGTAGGTGGCGACCGGGTCGGCGGCGAGGTCGACCACGCAGAGCAGCCCGGCGAACAGCTCCCGGTGCTCGGCGGAGCCCAGCAGCCGGACCGCCTCCGCCGTCCGCGCCCAGCTGCCCGCGCCGGAGCGGAACCGCCGGTGCCGGTCGTGGTCGGCGGCCGCGCCGTCCAGCGACACCCCGACGCCGACCCGGTAGCGGTGCAGCACCTCCCAGAGCGCGGGCTCGGTGAGCAGCCGCAGCCCGTTGGTCTGCAGGCTGAACCGCACCCGCGGTGCGCTGGACGCCAACTCGCCCAGCAGCTCGTCCAGGTGGCCCGCGCCGACGAGCAGGGGCTCACCGCCGTGCAGGATCACCCCGACCTCGTCGAGCCCGCAGCGGTCCGCGTGCTCGGCGATCCGCCGGGCCGTCCGGCGGGCCGTCCCGACCGCCATCCGCCGCGGCCGGTCGCGCCAGCTCTGGTCCGCCGCCTCGTACATGTAGCAGTAGTCGCAGGCCAGGTTGCACCGACTGTGGATCTTCAGCAGATACTGCCGGAACGGCACCATGGCGGCGAGCCTAGCCGTGCCGCGACAGCCTCCCCAAGGTGCTCCGGCGGGCCGTCACACGGACGGCGGTTCGATGTCCGAGTCCAGCCGCATCCCCGCCATGACCGCCACCGTCGTCGGGTGCTCCTCCCCCAGGGTGCGCCGCGCCCGGCGGACGCAGTCGGCGCGCAGCTGGGCCGCGCGCTCCCGTTCGCCCGCGGCGGCGAGCGAGAGCGCGAGGTTGGAGCCGATGCCGATGGCGTCGTAGTGGTCCGGGCCGAGGGTCTCGACCATGAGCGGCCGGGCCTCCTCCTCCAGTGCGCGGGCGGCCGCCGGCTCCCCCATCAGCACCAGGTCGTTGGCGTGGTTCATCATCGCGATCGGGATGTAGAGGTGGTCGTCGCCGAGGACGGCCCGGAACTGCTCCAGCGTCCGCCCGGAGAGCTCGCGGGCCTCCTGGCCGCGCCCCGCGAGCCGGAGGTAGACGGAGAGGTTGTTGGCCCCGGCCAGGGTGACCGGGTGCTCCTCGCCGAGGTAGTCCCGGTACCGGGCGAGGGCCCGTTCGGCCAGCTGGATGGCCCGGTCGGTGTCGCCGAGCGCGTTGAGGTCGCTGGCCAGGTTGGTCGCGGCGGCCAGGGTGTCGGGGTGCTCGGGGCCGTTGATGTCCAGGTAGCGCTGGTAGATGTCCTCGTCGATCTCCAGCGCCTCGTTGTAGCGGCCCGCCCGGCGCAGTGCGACCGCCAGGTTCTTGCGGGCGCGCAGGGTGTCGGTGTGGCCGTCGCCGATGGTCTGCTGGTAGATCCGGACGGTCTCCTCCAGCAGGTCCAGCGCCTCCCGGAGCCGGCCGGTCTCGCGCAGGTCGCGGGCGTAGTTGGAGGCGGAGGAGAGTGCGTAGAGGCTGTGCGCGCCGAGCGCGTCGCGCTGCTGCAGGTAGTTGGTGCGGTGGAGCTCCAGGGCGGCCCGGCGGTCCCCGGCGAGGTAGTCGGAGACGGCCAGGTTGTTGGTGATCATCAGGGTGCGCGGGTGGTCGGGCCCGAGCGTGCGCCGGGCGGCCTCCAGCGTCCGGCGGTCGAGCGCGCGGGCCTCCTGGTAGCGGCCGAGCGAACGCAGGTCGGCGCCGAGGCTGTTGGCGACGGCGAGGGTGTGCGAGTGCTCCGGGCCGAGGGTGGCGGTGAACCGCTCCAGGATGTCCTCGTCCATCGCGTACGCCTCGTGCAGGGCGCCCTGGGAGCGTCGGATGTTGCTGAGCTGGGTGCGCAGCATCAGGGTCTGCGCGTCGTTGTCGGCGTCGAAGCCGGGGCCGCCGAAGCCCGGCCGGCGCCAGTGCTCCAGGGTGCGCTCGGCGAGGTCCCGGCCGGACTCGTGCAGGCTGCGCTTCCACTGGTAGCGCACCGAGTCGATGATCCACTGCCGGACGTCCTCGTCGGCGCTGCCGGTCGCGCCGGACGGCCAGAGGTGGGGCAGCAGGGCGGCGTACTGCGGCCAGTTGGCGGGGATGTCCGGCTCGCCGGGGTTGGCGGCGGCGAGCGCGGCGTGCACCACGGCGCGGATCTCGGCCCGTTCGCCGCCGCCCACCTGGTCGCGGAGCACCGCCTGGACCAGCCGGTGCACGGTGATGGTCCCGCTGCCCTGGTCGGTGCGGGCCAGGCCGAACCGGTTGATGGCGCGCAGGAACTCGCCGATCGCCAGCTTGTCGCGGGGCGCCCGGGGCGGCAGCCGCAGCGCGTGGGTCACCGGCCGGCTGTAGAGCAGCCGCATCGGGATGGCGTCCGGGCCGAAGAAGGCGCAGATCTCCAGGATCTGGGCGGCCGGCGCGTTGACGCCGCGCAGTTCCTCGACCGAGATCCGCCAGGTCGCGGCGGCGGAGTGCGGGTACTCGGCGGGGCGCAGCCGGGTGCGCTCCAGCATCTCGGTGAGGGCGTCGTCGAGCAGTTCGAGGTAGGTGGAGAACGGCATCGAGGTCTCCTGCAGCCAGACGGCGGCCTGCCCGATGGCGAGCGGGAGGTCGCCGAGCCGGTCGGCGACCTGGTCGGCGTCGGTGGGCGCGAGGCCGGTGTTGAAGCGGCGCAGCAGCCGGATGCTCTCCTCCCGCAGGAACACGTCGACCTCCGCGAGCCCGGCGTGCTTGGACCAGCCCTGGTTGCGGGAGGTGATCAGCACGTGGCCGCCGGAGGGGCCGGCGGGCAGCCAGGGCGCGAGCTCGTCGGGGGTGCCGGCGTTGTCGTAGACCAGCAGCCAGCGCCGGTAGGGCTGGCCGCGGCGCAGCGCGTCCAGCACGGCGGCGGCGGTGTGCGCGACGTCGTCGCTGCTCTCCACCCCGAGCCGGGGGGCCAGTTCGGCGAGCTTCTGCGGGATGTTGGCGGGCTCCTCGGCGGGCACCCACCAGACCACGTCGTAACCGGCCTTGAAGCGGTGCGCGTACTCGGCCGCGATCTGCGACTTGCCCGCGCCGCCGAAGCCGTACAGGACCTGGCTGAGGACGGCCGCGGACCCGGCGGTGAAGCGGTTGCGGAGCAGTTCGAGGAGCCGGCCGCGGCCGGTGAAGGAGGCGTTGCGCGAGGGCACCTCCTGGATCTGCGGCGCGGCGCCGGGGAAGCGCGCGGGCGCGGCGAACTCGCCGCTGTCGTTGCCCGGTTGCCGGTTGGAGCCGGGCGGCGGCCCGAGCTCGTTGTAGAGCTGGGACTCCGCGAGCAGGGCGGAGGAGCGGACCAGGTCGGGCACCGCCGGGCCGACGAACGGGCGGGGCACCGGCTCGTCCGAGCCCTGGAGCCGCAGCGCGACCAGCAGCGGCGAGCCGCTGGCCGGGTCGCGCCCGCCGAGCAGCTGCCAGGCCTCGGCGGCGCGGGCCAGCGCGGTGTACTCGGGTGAGAGCAGGGCGAGCATCCGGCCCTGCCCCTCCAGCGGCCCGGCGGCCTCCGGGGGTGTGCCGGGGTGCGTCTCCGCGGCGTTGTGCAGCGAGGTCTGGTAGCCGAAGCCGGTGAGGGTGGCCGCGGCCCACTCGGCCCACATCCGGTCCTCGGGGGCGTAGCTGACGTACACCTGGCGGGGCGTGGTGCGGGTGGAGCGCAGGTAGGCGCCGTACAGCCGGCGGCGGGCCTCACCGGTGAGCGGGCGCAGGGTGCGGACCCGGCCGTCGGTGATCCAGCCGGCCAGCCGCTCGAAGGCGTTGAGCAGGCTGCGGGCCTCCTGCGGCCGGTCCGCGACGGTGGCGGGCACCTCCTCGTACGCGTAGAACGGCTTGTACGGGACCTCGATGTCGCTCCAGTAGGCGGCCCGGCGGTCGGCGGCGAGCCAGCGGCCCAGGTAGGGGGCGAAGGCCTCGCGGGCGTAGTCCCGGCCGGCCTCCAGCCGCTCCTGCTCGGCGTCCTCGACCCGCATCGGGACGGGCAGGACCCGGATCGCGCGCTCCTCGGACTCGGCGATGGTGCGGGCCGCGTCGACGCCGCCGCGGATGTTCTGGGCGCTGAAGGTGAAGCAGTCGACGACGGTGTCGGGCATCAGCACGGTGCAGATGCCGGAGGTGTCGCTGACCCCGGTACGGCTGTCGATCAGCACGTAGTCGTAGGCCAGGGCCCAGCGTTCGCGCAGTTCGCGCAGGAACTCGCCGCCCCTGATGTCCCTGCCGTGGTAGAAGCTGCGCCAGTTGAAGCTGGTCACGGCGGCGGGGTAAGCGGCGTTCTGCCGCCCGGCGGGCAGGAAGTCGAGGCGTCCGCCGTCCGGCAGGTCGAGCGCGAGGCCGCAGATGTAGGCGTCGAGCCGGCCCGGTTCGTCCAGCCAGGCGCCGGGGGCGAGGCCGGTCGGCCCGGCGGCGGAGGGCAGCGCCTGCTTGACGTAGGCGCGCAGCAGGTCGATCAGCCCGTCGGTGGCGTGCAGCTCGGGGTCGACCAGCAGCGGGTGGTAGTAGCGGTGCAGGCCGGGCGCCTCCAGGTCCCAGTCCACCACGAGGACGCGCAGGCCGCGGCTGGCGAGGATCCAGCCGACGTTGGCCAGCGCCATGGTTCTGCCGGTGCCGCCCTTGAAGGAGTAGAAGGTGACGACCGTTCCCGGTCCGGTCCGCTCCGGCGCCAGGCCGGGCTCAGCGAACATCGTCGTGCTCCCCCTTCAGCGGCACTGCCGCGCCGTCCGGGCTGCGGCGAGGGCCCGGTGGCCACGCCGGAACGGCCAGCCCGGGCATCGCCGGACCGGCCTCCGCGCCGCCCGGACCGAGGCCGAAGACGGCACCCTCGCCATCGTCCCCCCAATCGAAGTTGTCGTCCATGAGCTTGTTCTGAGCGACCGTCACCATGATGGTGAGCTGGTTGTCGAAGCTCTCCCGGGGCACCGCGACGCGGAACAACTGCTCCGGATCGCTCCGGCGCAGCCAGCTCCGGCGGAACACGCCGCGCACGCCGGACCAGAGCGCGTCGCGCTCCGGCCCGGCGGCCGGGTCGCCGCTGCCGACCGGCACCACCACTCCGGTGACCGGGTGGTTCTGCTCGTCGTACTCGCGCAGCGCCGTCCGGTAGGCGTCGCTGCCGGCCACCCACGGGTCCACCAGCAGCACGCTCACCTGGTTGTCCTCGCGGGCCTGGTCGAGGCGGTCGCCGAGGCCCGGGGCGACCTCCTCCAGCGTGGTGGTGTGCCCGGCCGCGGTGATCACCTGCTGCGCGCGGACCACCAGGGACGGGTGGGTCGGCGGGTGGTACGGGGCCCAGTGCCAGGGCTTGGCGCCGTACCAGCCGCCCCGGCGGACGGGCCCGTCCCGGTCGGCGGCGGCGTCGCCGGGCTCCCGGTCCGCGCTCCGGGCGGGCGGCGGGTCGGAGGCCCGCCCGGCCGCGACGAAGAGCCGGACCATCCCGGCCGTGGGGGCGGAGCGCACCGGGGGCGCCACCGGGAAGTAGCCGCGGACGGCGCCGAGGTCGAAGTCGGGCAGTTCGGTGAGCCGGCGGCCGGCGGCGTCCCGGACCCGTTCGGCGACCACCCGGACGACCTGCCGGTACTCGGCGCCGAGCGGGTCGGTGCGCAGCAGGTCGCGCAGGCCGGAGCGGACGTAGGTCTCGCCCATGCCCTGCTGGACGTACTGGATCTTCAGGACCTCGTCGGGCAGCGCGTCGGGCAGGGACTCCCAGAGCACCGGGATGAGCGCCGGGACGACGTCGCCGGCCAGCTCCTCGTGCCGGCGGACCCGGCCGCGGAAGGCCGTCCACTCCTTGCCGCAATAGAGGCTGGCGAAGTAGGCCGGGGAGTAGAGCGCCACCATGGTGCGGCAGCGGGCCAGCATCCGGGCCAGCTGCTGCTCCCAGTTGTCGCCGAGGCGGAGCCGTTCGGTGTCCCGGTAGGCGATCTCGTCGGCGCCGGCGGAGGGTTCGATCAGGCCGAGTTCGTCCCTCAGGTCGTTGAAGAACTGGTCGACGAAGGCGTCCTCCGCCTCGTAGTCGCGACGCGCGTAGCTGAAGAAGAAGTACGGCCGCATTGCACCCCCCGGGCCTGACTGTGCCGCGCCTGCGCTGCTGTCATACCCAAGCTTGTCCCGAACTCCACCGGTCGCGCCGGGGAGTTGGCGAACCCGGCCGCATGCGGGGAGGCTACCGCGCGGGGCGGGCCGTGGTGCAGAACGGCGGGCACGACTCCGGCGGAGCAGTGCCGGAGCAGCACCGAACCAGGGACGGACCAGGGACGGACCAGGGGCGACCGCACCGGGACGGCGGTGGCGGCAGGCTCCGGAGGAGGGGTCCTAGAGCGCGGACTGGAAGGCCGCGAACGGTTCGGCCCCGGGGGCGAGGGCGTCCGCGACGACCCGGCGCAGGAGTTCGCCGAGCACGGTGTCGGGCAGCGCGTCGAGCTCGCCGAGCGGCAGGGCGGTGACGTCCACCAGGTCGGAGCCGAGCCCGGAGGCGGTTTCCGCGCCGCTGACGCCCATCAGTCCCTCACTCGATCGTCTCGGCCCAGGGGCCGACGGCCGGGGCCGGGGCCCCGGCCTGCGACGCGCATCCTACACCTGATCTTGACGCCCCATCAGCTCCGCGGCGGCGCCGCGCCCGGCCGTTCACGGGCAGAGCCGCTCCACCCGCCAGCCGGTCGGCGCGGCCGGGTCTGCCAGGTAGCGCAGCCGGTCGTGCAGCCGGTTCTCCCGGCCCTGCCAGAACTCGACGCTCTCCGGCACCACCCGGTACCCGCCCCAGAACGGCGGCACCGGCACCCCCTCGCCCTCCGGGTAGCGCCGCTCCAGCTCGGCGTAGCGCTGCTCCAGCACCTCGCGGGAGGCGACCGGGCTGGACTGCTCGCTGGCCCAGGCGCCGAGCTGGGAACCGTGCGGGCGGGTCCGGAAGTAGGCGGCGGTCTCGTCCCGGCCGACCTTCTCCACCCGGCCCTGGACGATCACCTGGCGGGCCAGCGCGATCCACGGGAAGAGCAGCGCCGCGTGCGGGTTGGCGGCCAGCTCGGTGCCCTTGCGCGAGCCGTAGTTGGTGAAGAAGACGAAGCCGCGGGCGTCGAACCCCTTGAGCAGGACGGTCCGCGAGCTGGGCCGCCCCGCGGCGTCGGCGGTGGAGAGCACCATCGCGTTGGGTTCCACCACCCCGGCCCCGTCCGCGTCGTGGAACCACCGGGTGAACTGGGCGACCGGTTCGGCGGCGAGTCCGTCCTCGACCAGTCCCTCGTGCGCGTAGTGCTTGCGCATCACGGTGAGGTCCGGTCCGGGGCGGGCCTCGTCGGCCAGGATCCGGGTGACGGGGGTCAGGGGCGTCGACTGGGCGCGGTCCGGGGTCTGCACGTCAACATCATCCCGTACGACAAGCAACCGGCACCGCTACCTCCGGACAAACCCCGGTGGGAGATAAGGTGACTCGCCACCGCCTGGCCGCCCGTCGTACGGTGATTTGTCCGGAACCTGGGGCTTGGTTCCGGAGATTCGCCGGGCACGACCGGCCCCCGGGCGAAAAGTCAAGCGGGCCCACGGGAAACATCACCACGGTGGTGTATGGCGCAATGCACCCCGTGCCTGTCACCCTGGCACCGAGTGCCAACCACCATTCGGTCACTGGTGTGCCTCCCCACCACGGAGGCCCGCCGATCGCAGAACTGAAGGAGCCGTGCCATGTCCGACTTCGTACCCGGGCTCGAAGGTGTCGTCGCTTTCGAGAGCGAGATCGCCGAACCCGACCGTGAAGGCGGCGCCCTGCGGTACCGAGGCGTCGACATCGACGACCTGGTGGGCCACGTCTCCTTCGGCCACGTCTGGGGCCTGCTGGTCGACGGCAAGTTCAACCCCGGCCTGCCGGCCGCCGAACCGTTCCCGATCCCGGTCCACTCCGGTGACATCCGGGTCGACGTGCAGTCCGCCCTCGCCATGCTCGCCCCGGTCTGGGGCCTCAAGCCGCTGCTGGACATCGACGCCGAGCAGGCCCGCGACGACCTCGCGCGCGCCGCCGTCATGGCCCTCTCGTACGTGGCCCAGTCCGCCCGCGGCCAGGGCCTGCCGATGGTCCCGCAGAGCGAGATCGACAAGGCCGAGACCGTCGTCGAGCGGTTCATGATCCGCTGGCGGGGCGAGCCCGACCCGAAGCACGTCAAGGCCATCGACGCCTACTGGACGTCCGCCGCCGAGCACGGCATGAACGCCTCGACCTTCACCGCCCGCGTCATCGCCTCCACCGGCGCCGACGTCGCGGCCGCCCTCTCCGGCGCGGTCGGCGCGATGTCCGGCCCGCTGCACGGCGGCGCGCCGTCCCGGGTGCTCGGCATGATCGAGGAGATCGAGCGCACCGGCGACGCCACCGCCTGGGTCAAGAACGCGCTGGACAAGGGCGAGCGCCTGATGGGCTTCGGCCACCGCGTCTACCGCGCCGAGGACCCGCGCGCCCGCGTGCTGCGCCGCACCGCCAAGGAGCTCGACGCGCCGCGCTTCGAGGTCGCCGAGGCGCTGGAGAAGGCCGCGCTGGAGGAGCTGCACAACCGGCGTCCGGACCGCGTGCTGGCCACCAACGTCGAGTTCTGGGCCGCCATCATGCTGGACTTCGCCGAGGTCCCCGCGCACATGTTCACCTCGATGTTCACCTGCGCCCGGACGGCCGGCTGGTCGGCGCACATCCTGGAGCAGAAGCGCACGGGCCGGCTCGTGCGCCCCGCCGCGCGCTACATCGGCCCCGGCTCGCGCAGCCCCCGCGACATCGAGGGCTACGACGCCATCGTGCACTGACGCACGGCACCCCCGCAGGCCCTGCGCACAGCGGGCCGAGCCGCCTGACGAACGGCGGGTCCGGTACCGACCGGACCCGCTGTTTCCGCAGCTCGCAGCCGGGAGGACGGCATCTCAGCGGGCGGACTGCCGTCGAATCCCGGGCGCCCCGGCCGGTAGGCTGCGCCCCGTGGCTCAGATCCAGATCCCCGCTGACATCAAGCCCGCAGACGGCCGTTTCGGCTGCGGCCCGTCCAAGGTGCGCCCCGAGGCCCTGAGTGCCCTCGCCGCCACCGAGACCTCCCTGCTCGGCACCTCACACCGCCAGGCCCCGGTCAAGAACCTGGTCAAGCGCGTGCGCGAGGGCGTGAGCAGCCTCTTCTCCCTCCCCGAGGGGTACGAGGTGGTTCTCGGCAACGGCGGGTCCACCGCCTTCTGGGACATCGCGGCCTTCGGCCTGGTGCGGGAGAAGTCCCAGCACCTCGACTTCGGAGAGTTCTCCTCCAAGTTCGCCTCCTCGGTCAAGGCCGCGCCCTGGCTCGCCGAGCCGAGCGTGATCAAGACCGCCCCCGGGACCCACCCGCTGCCGGTCGCCGAGGCCGGCGTGGACGTCTACGCGCTCACCCACAACGAGACCTCCACCGGTGTCGCGATGCCGATCGCGCGCCCGGCCGGCGGCGACGAGGGCTCGCTGGTCCTGGTGGACGCCACCTCGGGCGCCGGCGGCCTGCCGGTGGACATCACCGAGACCGACGTCTACTACTTCGCCCCGCAGAAGTCCTTCGCCGCCGAGGGCGGCCTCTGGCTGGCGACCTTCTCCCCGGCCGCCCTGGAGCGCGCCGCCGCGATCGCCGCCTCCGGCCGCTACATCCCGCCGTTCTTCGACCTGCCGACGGCCATCGACAACTCGTCGAAGGACCAGACGTACAACACCCCGTCGATCGCCACCCTGTTCCTGCTGGCCGACCAGCTGGAATGGCTGAACGGCAACGGCGGGCTCGACTGGGCCGTCGCCCGTACGGCTGATTCCGCGTCCCGCCTGTACGGCTGGGCCGAGAAGTCCGCGTTCGCCAACCCGTTCGTGGCGAACCCGGACGAGCGTTCGCAGGTCGTCGGCACGATCGACTTCGACGACGCGGTGGACGCCGCCGCCGTCGCCAAGGCACTGCGTGCCAACGGCATCGTCGACACCGAGCCGTACCGCAAGCTCGGCCGCAACCAGCTGCGCGTCGCGATGTTCCCGGCCGTCGACCCGGCCGACGTCGAGGCGCTCACCGCCTGCATCGACTACGTGGTCGGACAGCTCTGACCGACCGGCACGACGGACGAAGGGCCACCGCCTCCGGGCGGTGGCCCTCTTCGTTCGCCGGGGACGCTACCGGCCGACCAGTGAGCTGACCAGCACGACGACCAGCAGCAGCACCAGGGCTCCGGTCACGATACGCATACGAGTCTTGGGATCCACGGTCAACGAGCGTACCCCCGGCCCGCCACCGGTCAGACGCCGAGGTTGGACCCGCCGCTCGCGTCCAGGTTCTGGCCGGTGACCCAGCGGGCGTCGTCGGAGGCCAGGAACGAGACGATGTCCGCGACGTCGGCCGCCTCGCCGATCCGGTCGAAGACCGAGTAGGCGGCGGCCCCGGCGCGCGCCCGCGGATCGTCCAGCCAGGGGTTGATGTCGGTGTCCACCACGCCCGGCAGCACCGCGTTGACGGTGATCCCGCGCGGGCCCAGCTCCTCGGCGAGGGTGAGCGTCAGGGTGTTCAGCGCCCCCTTGGTCATCGCGTAGGCGACCGCCGTCGGGAACGCCACCCGGGTGACGCCGGAGGAGACGTTGACGATCCGGCCGCCGTCGCGGAGCCGGCCGAGGCCCTGCTGGACGACGAAGAACGGCGCCCGCGCGTTGACCGCGAAGACCTTGTCGAAGTCGGCCCCGGTCACCTCGTGGATCCGCCCGTACGCGCCGGTCCCGGCGTTGTTGACCAGGATGTCCAGCTCCCCCGGCTCCTCCCCCGCGGCCGGCTCCGGCCCGGCCTGCCAGTGCCGGACCAGCCCCGCGTCGAAGGCGGCCCAGAGCGCCTCGGCGCCCCCCGGGACGCCCAGCTCGGCACCGATCGCGAAGGCCCGGCCGCCGGCGTGCTCGATCGTCTCGACGACCTCCTCGGCCGCCGCCGCGTTCCGTCCGTAGTGGACGGCGACCAGTGCGCCGTCCCGCCCCAGGCGCTCGGCGATGCCCCGCCCGATCCCCCGGCTGCCACCCGTGACCAGCGCCGTCTTCCCCGCCAGCCTGCCCGTCGACGAACCCATGGATACGCCC
This sequence comes from Kitasatospora sp. NBC_00458, assembly GCF_036013975.1. Lineage (NCBI taxonomy): Bacteria > Bacillati > Actinomycetota > Actinomycetes > Kitasatosporales > Streptomycetaceae > Kitasatospora > Kitasatospora sp. NBC_00458. The sequence goes on along the minus strand of NZ_CP107904.1, from coordinate 5,128,315 downwards.
CCAATTTCTGTAGCGGTCGCTAATGAAAGGAACCGTAGCACGCGTTGTGTAGTGGTCGATATAGAATCTGCCCATGGCGACGACGAGCAGCCCGCGGACCGGCACGAAGGACGCGAAGGGCGCGAAGGACGCGGCCGGCAGGGGCGGCGCGGGCACCGCGCAGCGCGGCCGGCCCCGCTCCTTCGACCGCGAGGCCGCCCTGGAGCAGGCGCTCCGGCTGTTCTGGGAACGCGGCTACGAGGCGACCTCGGTCGCCGACCTCACCGGCGCCATGGGCATCCGCCCGCCGAGCCTCTACGCGGCCTTCGGCGACAAGCGCGCGCTCTTCGACGAGGTGGTCGCCCGCTACCGCGAGAGCCACGGCGCCTACTCCGCGCGCGCGCTCGCCGAGGAGCCCACCGCCCGGGCCGGGGTGGCCCGGATGCTGCGCGAGGCCGCCGCCCAGGCCACCGACCCCGACCACCCGTGGGGCTGCCTGCTGATCAGCTCCACCGTCAACTGCACCTCGCCCGAGGTGGCCGAGACCGTCCGGGCCCTGCGCAACGCCAACGTCCGCGCCCTGGAGTCACTGATCCGCGCCGACGTCGCCGCCGGGCACGAGCCGGCCGGGACCGACCCCGCGGCGCTGGCCCGGTTCACCGCGACCGTCGTCCAGGGCATGTCGCAGCGGGCCCGCGACGGTGCGACCCGGGCCGAACTGGAACGCGTCGCCGCGGACGCCATGCGGGTGTGGCCCTGACGGACCGGGCACCGCCCGGCCGTACGGGCCCCGCCCGGCACCGCGCCGTGCGGGGCGGGGCGGGGCGGCCCGGCCTCAGCTCCAGCGGGCCAGCGGCCAGGAGCGGACGGTCTCGTAGTGCGCGAACCCGCCGTCGTGCTCGCTCTTCACCAGGTGCAGCTCGGCGGCCTCCCACTCCGGCCCCCGGTACTCCCCGAGCGCCAGCGCCAGCCCCTCCAGCTCCGCCGCCGCCACCCGCTGCACCGCGCGCCGGTGCCCGCGCGTCGAGCCGGCCCGGGCCAGGGTCAGGTGCGGGTGGAAGCTGAACGCGTCCACCTCGCCGACCGTCCCGGCGGTGGCGTCGTTCACCGCCTCGGCCAGCCGGCGCAGCGCCCAGGTCTGCCCCTCCGCCCCGGCCCAGAGCACCCGGTCCCCGAACCGTCCGGCGCCGGCCAGCCGCAGCGTGTGCACGGAGTGCACCCCGGCCACCGCGGCCAGTCCCTCCTCCAGCTCCGGCAGCCGCTCGACCGGCACCTCGCCGAGGAAGGCCAGCGTGAGGTGCCAGCCCTCGACCGCCGTCCAGCGCAGCCGGTCCGCCCCGGGCAGCGCGTGCAACGGCGCCACCGCGTCGACCAGCCCCTGCAACGCCGCCACCGGCGGCAGCACCGCCACGAAGAGCCTCATGGGGCCATCTTCCCGCGCGCGACGGTTTGGGCTAGAACGGTTTTCCATGGAGATCCGCAACGGGGGTCCCGAGGACATCCCCGACATCCTCGCCCTGCTCGACGGCGCGGTGGCCTGGCTGGCCGCCCTGGGCCGGACCCGGCAGTGGGGCAGCGAGCCGTTCAGCGCCACCCCGGCCAGGGTCGAGCACATCGCCAAGTACGCCGCCGAACCGTTCCTGCTCCGGCTCGCGGTGGCCGACGACGGCCGGACGGTCGGCTCCTGCGTCCTCTCCGGGGACCGGCCCGGCTACGCCACCGCGGCGGACGAGCCCGAGGTGTACATCCGCAACCTGGTGACCGACCGGGCCCGGAAGGGCTCGGGGATCGGCGCCGCGCTGGTCGCCGACGCGGTCGAGGAGACCCGCCGCCGGGGCGTCGGCCTGCTCCGGGTGGACTGCTACGCCGGGGGCGACCGCAGACTGGTCGGCCGGTACCGGGAGCTCGGCTTCACCGAGACGGAGTACTTCGAGGTCGAGCAGCCGGACGGCGGCCTCTGGCAGGGCCAGATCCTGGCGATCCGGGTCTGACCGGGCACCGCCTCCGGCCCGGACCCGCGCGGGCGGTCCGGACCCGCCGGCGGCCCGGACCCCGCGCGGGTTCCGGGCCGCCCCGGCATCAGCAGGCCGCCGCCAGCTCGGACCTGGCCGGGGCCGCGGTCCGCGGCACGAAGGCCACCACGCGTCCGCCGTGCCCCGGGTGCAGGTCGAAGCGGAGCCGCAGGTCGGCGCTGCGGGCCAGCACCAGGCCGACCACACCGGCCGCCAGCGCGGAGACCAGTCCGCAGGCCAGCAGGCCGAGCCGGGGCCCGTACGAGGCGGTCACCCAGCCCACGATCGGCGCGCCGATCGGCGTGCCGCCGGTGAAGACCAGCACCAGCAGGCCCATCACCCGGCCCCGCATCGCCGGCTCGGTGGCCAGCTGCAGCGCGGCGTTGACCGAGGTGTTGAAGCTCAGCCCGAACACCCCGATCAGGGTGAGCAGCGCGGCGAAGGTCCAGTAGCCGGGCGCGAACGCGGCCACCACCTCCAGCAGCCCGAAGGCCAGCGCGGCGCCCACGAGCCGGCGCAGCCTCGGCGCTCCCCGGCGGGCCGCGATCAGCGCGCCGGTCAGCGAGCCGACCGCCATCGCGGTGTTCAGCAGGCCGTACTGCCCGGCGCCGACGTGGAAGGTGTCGGAGGCGAAGCCGGAGAGCAGCGTCGGGAAGTTGAAGCCGAAGGTGCCGATGAACCCGGCCAGCACCATCGGGAAGAGCAGCTCCGGCCGCTCCTTCACGTACCGCAGGCCCTCGCGCAACTGCCCCTTCTCGCGGGCGATCGGCGCGGTCGGCCGCAGTTCGGCCGGCCGCATGGCCAGCAGCCCGCCGATCACGGCGGCGAAGGAGAGCGCGTTCACCGCGAACGCCCAGCCGCTGCCGACCGCGGCGATCAGCAGGCCCGCCACGGCGGGGCCGACCAGCCGGGCGGTCTGGAAGTTGGCGGCGTTCAGGCTGACCGCGTTGGCGAGGTCCTTCGGGCCGACCATCTCGGAGACGAAGGCCTGCCGGGTCGGGTTGTCCACCACGGTGACCAGGCCGAGCAGCAGCGCGAAGACGTACACGTAGTACGGCGTCACGACGCCGCCGACGGTCAGCACGGCGAGGCCGGCGGCCAGCAGGCCCATCGCGCCCTGGGTGTAGATCAGCAGCCGGCGCTTGGGCATCCGGTCCGCGAGCACGCCGCCGAACAGGCCGAGCAGCAGCATCGGCAGGAACTGCATGGCGGTGGTGATGCCGACGGCGAGCGGGCTGCCGGTGAGGCTGAGCACGAGCCAGTCCTGGGCGATCCGCTGCATCCAGGTGCCGGTGTTGGACACCACCTGGCCCGCGAAGTAGTAGCGGTAGTTGCGCACGCGCAGGGAGGAGAACATCCCCCCGGGCCGGGTGAAGCGGGCGCCGGTCGGCGAGTCGGTGCCCGCCGCCGGGGCGGCCTTCGAGGGCGCGGCGTCCGGCTCCGCGGCCGTCGGGACGGCGGGGGTCGCGGAGGCCGCGGTCACCGGGAGGGACCGGGCGGGGTACGCCGCCGGGGTGGCGGCGGGCGACGGGCGGGCGCCGCCGTGAGCGGCGGGGTCGTCCGCCGCGGTGCGTTCGTCGGGGTCGTCGTCGCCGCTGCCCGGCAGGCCCGTCGGAGCGGGTGCCCGGGTGTCGGCGGCCGCGGCGCTCGCCGCGGCGGGGTCGGTGGTCGGTTCGTCGGTACGGATGGCGGCGGCGCTGGCTGCGGCCGGCGGTGTCACGGTGGTCTCCCCTCGCGGCGCGACGGCCCGTGGCATGGCCGTCGCGCTCCTGGTTCCGGTGATCGGTCCTGCGGTGATGCGGTTCTCCTTCGTCCCCCGGCGGCTGACCGGAATGGCTGTGCCTAGAGGTGTGCGAGCTTGTAGAGCACGGGCGCGGCCTCGCGGAGGACGGCCCACTCCTCCTCGTCGAGCCCCTGGGCGAGCTCGGCGAGCCAGGCGTTCCGGCGGCTGCGGCTCTCCGCGAGGATCGCCTCGGCCTCTTCGGTACTGCTGACGACCACCTGGCGGCGGTCCTCCGGGTGCGGCTCGCGCCGCACCAGGCCCTTCTCCTCCAGCATCGCGACGATCCTGGTCATCGAGGGCGGCTGTACGTGCTCCTTCCGGGCGAGCTCACCCGGCGTGGCCTTCCCGCACCGTGCGAGGGTGCCCAGCACTCCGATCTCGGTAGGGCTGAGCGACTCCTCGACCCGCTGGTGACGCAGGCGACGGGAGAGGCGCATGGCGGACGACCGCAGCTGACTGACGGCTGCGAGGTCCTGCTCGGACATCTCGGGCATGTTCTTTAGCCTATGTCATTACTCTCGCTAAAGAAAATCGGTTTCCCACCCGCCCCGGGAGTCACACCGCCCACCGGCCGTCCGCCCGCCCGCCGTCCGCCGCCCACCGGCCGTCCGCCGTGCCGCCTGCCGCGCCGAGCGGGATGCTGGACGTACGGGTTACCCGCCCGCCCCACAGGAGAAGGGCCGACCAGACCATGTCCGACCTCGCCACCGAGCAGAACGACACCGGCTTCGCCCGCCTCGCCATGGTCACCATCGACTGCGCCGACCCGGTCGCGCTGGCCGCCTTCTACGGCGAGCTGCTCGGGTGGGAGACCCGGCACGTGGACGAGCAGTTCGCGATCCTGGACAACCCGGAGGGCGGCAGCCCGCTCGGCTTCGGGCGCGTCAACGGCTACCGTCCGGAGCCCTGGACCGAACCGGACGGCGGCAAGCACTTCCACCTGGACTTCTACGTCGACGACCTGGAGGAGACCACCGCCCGCGCGCTGGCCCTCGGCGCGACCGAACCCACGTACCAGCACGGCCGCACCCTCAAGGTCCTGATCGACCCGGCCGGCCACCCGTTCGGTCTAGCGCCCCTGGAGTCCTGACCCGGTCGGGCCTCCCGGCCGGAGCGCCTCCGGCCCCGGCCGCGTCCACGCCCGGGCGACCCCTCCTCCCGCGCCCCCGTCCTGGCCCCGCCCCGGCCGCCCCGCCCCGTCCGCTCAGCGCGGGAAGGCGCGGCGAGCCCGCCAGGTGGTGTGCTCGCGCGACACCGCGTCCTCCGCCTCGGCCGCCAGCCGGGCCCACCGCTGCTCGGCGTCGGGCGCCCGCACGTCGAGGTCCGAGAGCTGGTTGCCGACGTTCTCCAGCTCGCGCGCCGCCAGCTGGTACGCCGCCGCCAGCGGGCGGAGCTGCTTCAGCTGGGTCCAGGCGATGATCGCCGCGGCCGCCGCCGAGCTCGCCCCGAAGACGTGCACCTCCAGCGCGCCGGTCGCCTGCGCGATCGCCGCCGCGGCACCGATGATGATCAGCGTCGCTATGCCCAGCCCCCAGGAGACCGCCTGGGACTCGCAGGACTCGGCCCGCGAGCGGTACCAGGTCCGCTGCCCCTCCACCCGGGTGCGGAGGTAGAGCGTCCGCCGGGCGGTCAGCGACTCCGCCCGCACCCGGCGCATCTCCGGCGTGATCTCGGGGACGGTGCCCGCCGGCACGATCTCCGGGTCCTCGAACGCCCTCAGCACGTCCTCCACCTGGAGCAGGTAGCCGCGGTCGACGTCGGCCGAGTCCGCGTCACCCTCGAACGGCCTGGCCCGCACCGAGTACTTCCAGGCCAGCGTCTTCACCGACTCGGCCGCCGCCCGCGCCTCGTACCACCGGCCCTGCGGGTTGCTGCGGCGCAGCCGTGACCAGAAGTAGCCGGCGATCAGGAAGGCGGCCACCGAGAAGAGGGGGATGACGTCCGGCTCCCCGCGGTCGTCCGGGCCCGGCAGCGACCCGATCGCCGCCGCGATCACCAGCATCCCGATCAGACCCCGGTACCAGCGCAGCGTCTGCTGCTGCCCCTCCAGGGACGCCTCGTCGGCCGTCCGGAACAGCTCCGGCAGCAGCTGTGCCTCGACCCCCGCCGGCGGATCCTCTCGCACCATCAGTCGTTCCCCCTCGACGCTATCCGTCCAGCGAGTATTCCCTCCACCAACTGCCCTACACGGGCACCTTTTTGACACCGCCCGGCGGCGGGTGATTGCCCGTCGGCCACGACTACCGGTATAACCGGTTACATGCCCCTGCACTGGAAGCTCGTCATCGACTGCGCCGAACCGCACCGCCAGGCCGCCTTCTGGGCCGCCGCACTCGACTACACCGTCGAGGACCACAGCTCCCTGATCGAGCGCCTGCTCGCCGCCGGGGCCGCCGGCCCGGACCTCGTGACCGAGGTCGACGGCCGCCACGCCTGGCGCACCCTGGCCGCCGTCCGCCACCCCGGCGACCCGCACGACCCCGCCACCGACACCGGTCTCGGCCGCCGGATCCTCTTCCAGCAGGTCCCCGAAGCGAAGCAGGGCAAGAACCGCCTCCACCTCGACGTCCACAGCGAACCCGGCACCCGCGAGGCCACCGTCGAGCGCCTCCAGACCCTCGGCGCCACCGTCCTCGACCGCGTGGACCAGCCCGCCGGCTCCTGGGTCGTCATGCAGGACCCCGAGGGCAACGAGTTCTGCGTCCACTAGTCCCGCCGAGGGCGCCCCCAGCCCTCCACAGTGAACTCATAGTGAAAAAATTCAAGCCAGAAGAGAGCCGCAGGCGCATCGTCAGCCGCCTGCGGCTCTCGATATTTTGTGCGGACAAGGCCTCATAAAGCGCCGAGTCAACGCGCGTAAATCGCGCCAGCGAGCTCGTTGATCATTTTCACTAAAGATTGACCCCTCCTGAGCGACGCATGAATGATGCTCGTAAGTGACCCGCCGTCACATCGGCATCGGGGGCCCCGCGGACACCACGGGGCGCAGGTCACGAACGGCCCGCCCGAAGGGCAGGCCCACCGCATTCCCACATCCGTCGCTCCAGGGGAGAACCCTTCATGTCCACCACGCACGCCCTGAACCGGGGGCTGGCCGTCGCGGCCGCCGCCGCCCTGATCGCCGGCGTCGTCGCCGCCACCCCGGCCTTCGCCGCCCAGCACGACGCGCCCCCGTCCGCGACCGCCGTCCAGGACCTCGACAAGGGCGGTGCCGGCCAGGGCCCGTCCGTGGCGCTCGCCCAGGCCGCCGGGCCGAGGATCGGCCGGAGCGAGGTGATCAGCCGCGCCGCCTCCTGGTACGGCATCGGACTCAAGTACACCAAGACCGGTGAGACCTACCAGGGGTACCGCAAGGACTGCTCCGGCTACGCCTCGATGGCGTGGCGCCTGGGCACCCCGGGGCTCGACACCACCAGCTTCGTCCCGAGCGGGGTCGCCTCCTGGATCAGCAAGGGCGACCTGAAGCCGGGCGACGCCCTGCTCAACGACGCGGCCGGCTACGACGGCCACATCGTCCTCTTCGAGGGCTGGGTGGACTCCTCGAAGGGCTCGTACTACGGCTACGAGTTCACCGGCAGCGGGGTGCAGCACCGCACGATCCCGTACCCCTACTTCTCCGGCCACGGCACCTTCAAGCCGGCGCGCAACAACAGCATCGTCGACGACGGGCAGCCGCCGCAGACCACCGGCGACCAGCCGGTGGCGGGGAACTGGGACGGCGGCCCGGCCGGCAACGTCGGTGTCTTCCGACCCTCCACCGGACAGTTCCACCTCCGCAACGACGACGGCTCCCTCGTCAAGCTCGACTGGGGCCAGGCAGGAGACCTCCCCGTCTCCGCCAACTTCGACGGCTCCGGCCCCGACAACATCGGCATCTTCCGACCCTCCACCGGACAGTTCCACCTCCGCAACGACGACGGCAGCCTCGTCAAGCTCGACTGGGGCCAGGCAGGAGACCTCCCCATCGCCGGGAACTGGGACGGCGGCCCCGCCGGCAACGTCGGCATCTTCCGCCCCTCCACCGGACAGTTCCACCTCCGCAACGACGACGGCTCCCTCGTCAAGCTCGACTGGGGCCAGGCAGGAGACCTCCCCATCAGCGGCAACTTCGACGGCTCCGGCCCCGACAACATCGGCGTCTTCCGCCCCTCCACCGGACAGTTCCACCTCCGCAACGACGACGGCAGCCTCGTCAAGCTCGACTGGGGCCAGGCAGGAGACCTCCCCGTCGCCGCCAACTTCGACGGCGGAAACGGCGCCCCCGCCACCAACGTCGGCATCTGGCGCCCCTCCACCGCACAGTTCCACCTCCGCAACGACGACGGCTCCCTCGTCAAGCTCGACTGGGGCCAGCCCCGCTGACCACCTCCCCCGTGCGCGCGGCCGCCTGCCGCGCGCACGGGGGAGCGCATCCGGCGCCCCCCGACCGAACTCCCCACGAAGGACGAGTACTTCACCGTGAACCGCACCCTGCGCCACCACCTCGCCGCGGCCACCGTCACCGCCGCCCTCGCCGCCGGCCTCCTCGCGACCGCCCCGGCCGCCCAGGCCGCCGGGGTGGACCTCTCCAACCCGGCCGCCGTCACCGCCGCCGCGGACTACTCCTGCGGCCCGGTCAAGAGCACCGACCAGGCCGTCGTCGACGCGCTCAACCCCACCCTCACCGGCACGCTCCACAACTGGATGACGCCCTACCGGCTCTCCTGCGCCCGCGCGATCGTCAACACCGTCCAGAGCCGCGGCCTCCCCGAGCGCGCCGCCGTCATCGCCGTGACCACCTCCATCGTCGAGACGACCCTGCGCAACAACCCCAACACGGAGGACCACGACAGCGTCGGCCTGTTCCAGCAGCGGGCCAGCTGGGGCTCGTTCGAGAACCGGATGAACCCGACCTGGGCGACCACCGCCTTCCTCAACTCGATGCTCCGGGTGAGCAACTGGCAGACGCGGCCGATCGGCGAGGTCTGCCAGGCCGTCCAGATATCCGCCTTCCCCGCCAAGTACCAGCCGCAGGCCGCCGACGGCGAGCGCATCGTCAGGGCCCTGCTCGGCAGCGCATCCGGCGCCGGCGACCAGCCGGTGGCGGGGAACTGGGACGGCGGCCCGGCCGGCAACGTCGGTGTCTTCCGACCCTCCACCGGACAGTTCCACCTCCGCAACGACGACGGCTCCCTCGTCAAGCTCGACTGGGGCCAGGCAGGAGACCTCCCCGTCTCCGCCAACTTCGACGGCTCCGGCCCCGACAACATCGGCATCTTCCGACCCTCCACCGGACAGTTCCACCTCCGCAACGACGACGGCAGCCTCGTCAAGCTCGACTGGGGCCAGGCAGGAGACCTCCCCATCGCCGGGAACTGGGACGGCGGCCCCGCCGGCAACGTCGGCATCTTCCGCCCCTCCACCGGACAGTTCCACCTCCGCAACGACGACGGCTCCCTCGTCAAGCTCGACTGGGGCCAGGCAGGAGACCTCCCCATCAGCGGCAACTTCGACGGCTCCGGCCCCGACAACATCGGCGTCTTCCGCCCCTCCACCGGACAGTTCCACCTCCGCAACGACGACGGCAGCCTCGTCAAGCTCGACTGGGGCCAGGCAGGAGACCTCCCCGTCGCCGCCAACTTCGACGGCGGAAACGGCGCCCCCGCCACCAACGTCGGCATCTGGCGCCCCTCCACCGCACAGTTCCACCTCCGCAACGACGACGGCTCCCTCGTCAAGCTCGACTGGGGCCAGCCCCGCTGACGCCGTCACCCCGCCCCTGCACACCACCGCCCCGCACACCGCCGTCGCCCGGCGCGCCGCTCACCGGCGCGCCGGGCACGGCGTCCAGGCTCCGGGCGACGGCCACCACCGCGGGGAGCTCCACCACCGCCGCCACCCGCTCGAACCAGCGGATCTCGGCATCCAGGTCCAAGTCCTCCCGGCCCTCCGGGCGGCTTCCGAACCGCCCGTGCCTCCCGGCGAGTTCGCACGACACCGCATGGCGCAGCAGGACGGCCTCGATCGCCGCGGCCAGCCGGTCACCGGTGAGCCCGGCCGCCTCCAGCCCCGCCGACGCGGCCGCCGGATGCGCCGCTCCGACGTGCCCCTCCAGCGCGAGCGCGCTGTCCCGGATCTCGATCACGTAGCGGTACAGCCGCAGGCGGGGGTTGTTGCGCCGCAGCTCCTCCGGCAGCGGCAGGGCCACCTCGGGCGTCGCCGTCTGCAACAGCCGCCAGAGCGGCGCGATCCGGTCGGCCTGCCGCGCGGTGGCGCGCTTCTGCTGGTACTCGGCCAGGGACGGCCAGACCACCGCGAGCCCGAACAGCACCACGGTGAGCGCCAGCAGGATCTGTGTCGTGCCCGCCACGGCCGCCGGGGCCAGCCACGGCCGGTCGAACCGGCTCGCCGTCACACAGGCCAACCGGTGCACCAGGTAGGCCGTGGCGAGCACCGTGGAGACGCGCAGCAGCCAGAGCGAGGTCCGCGCCGAACCGGGCCCGATGTGCTCCCCGGGCACCCAGCAGAGCCGCGCGGCCGCCGCCAGGCCGATCGCCATGCCACCGGTCAGCACCATCCAGTACAGGAAGCCGGCCGTCGAGTGCCGACTGTACGTCAGCAGATCGACCTCGCCGTCCGGCCTCGGCATCACCGCGAACGAGGCCGCCAGGGCGACCGAGGCGGTCGCCAGCCCGGCCAGGTTCAACCGGGACACCCGCTCCGGCGCCCTCCCCGTCATCTCCCGCACGAACTCCAGCATGGCCGCCGTCCCGCCCAGCCCCATCACGTGCACCAGCAGGTTGGTGCCGCTGTCGATGCCGAGCACGGCGTCGACCGCCCGCCGCACCACCGGTGCCCCCAGCGTCGCCGACAGCGCCCAACAGGCCCACATCGCCGACAGCACCCGGTTGCGCCGGGGCCGGGAACTCCAGTTGCGGAGGCCGTACAGGGCCAGCAGCCACAACGGCAGAGCCACCAGGTCAAACGGCCTCAACCGGCCCCCTCCACTCGTAGGCGTCGGCGAACGTGCAGATCACCAGGGACAGCGTGTCGGCCGACTCGCGCGAGGCGCCCGGGCGGGCCGCCGGGACGCTGTCGAAGTGCTGCCACATCAGGGAGGCCAGCAGCTCGGCCTCCCGCTCCTGGCCGGTGGTCGTCCGGGTGCGGTCCCGGGCCAGCAGCCGGGCCGCCATCGCCGGGTCCAGGTCGGGGAAGAGCCGCCGCAGTCCCTCGTGGTCCGGCTCACCGCCCTGCCGGTGGTCCAGCAGGATGTGCGCCAGCTCGTGCAGCACGATGTGGGCCTGGTGCACCGGGCTGGTGACCGCCGAGTAGTAGACGTGGTCGGATTCGCCGAGGGCGATCCACGCCCCGCAGATCCCCGACCCGCGCGCGTCCGCCCTCGGCAGCGGGATCAGCCGCAGCGGCCGGCCACGCCACCGGGCCACGGCGTCGGCCAGGCTCTCGACCGTGTACCGCGCCGGGACGTCCAACTGCCCGATCAGGGCGTCACAGCGCGCCTTGAACCCGCGCCACTCCCGTTGCTCCATCCGCGCCCCCGCGTCCCCCCGCACACCCGCCCGCAGCACCCGCGGGCGACGTCCCCGAGCGGAGTCTAGACGAGCGGACCCGGCCCGGTGTCCGGCTTTTCCGCATGCGATCCACCAGCCGCCGCCTCCGCCTCCAGCAGCCCGCTGCGCTCCACCAACGACCGTACGGCGTCGACCCCGTGGGTCGACATGGTGGCCACCGCGGCCGCCCGGAGCGCCACCGAGCGGACGTCGTTGGCCCGCATCGCCGCGATCAGCTCCAGCTGCGCCGCCACCCGGTCCGCCACCTCGTCGTCGATGAAGTACGCCTGCGGCACGCCGAAGAAGTCGCCCAGCGCACGGAGGGTGCCCACGGTGGGGTTGCCGGCCCGCCCCTTGACCAGCGTCCACAGCCGCCCGACCGAGATCTTCGGGTCACCGTGCCGGGCCGCCTCGCGGATCCCGTCCACCACTTCCTGGAGGGTGTAGCGCCGCCCGAGCGGCTGCACGTACGCGAACAGGAACTCGACCCGCTTGCCGAGCCGCTCCGCCTCGGGATCGGTCGGCTGCCCCTCCTCCTCGCCGAACTCGTCCCGCTCGTCCATGCCCATCGCTCCCCTTCACCCACCACCGCCCGCCCACAGTACCGGTGACGACCCGACCACCGCGGATTCCCCGGTCACAACCACCACCCGCCCCTCCGGGACGACGACGGCCCCGCACCGGTGGAGGTGCGGGGCCCGACCGGAGGGGCGCCCCGCAAGCCACCGGCCCCGGCGCCCCGCGGCGCCGGGGCCGGGGCCGGGGCCGGGGCCGGTCGACGAAGCGGCTCGCCGCCCCTCCTCCCCGGTCGCGGGAGGGTATGCGTGGCCGCAGCTATCGAGGCCCCCGAACTCTGCTCTGCGGCGCTGCGGGAGAACCATCCCCGTCCCGGACGAGGTTGGCAGGCGTGTCGAGCCAGACGCTCTGTCCGTCCCGGGTCGCCGTGAGGCTGAACCGATCTGGACCGGGACGCCCCTGGTCGAGCCACCAGCGGTAGGCGGCCTCGGTCTCGTCCCACAATCGCCGCGGACCGTACTGCCACACGGTGAAGCGCTCGACGTCCTCGGCGCCGTCCCAGTCCACGGCCGCCCAGGACGACGCGTCGGTGGTGGCGAGCCACAGCCGAACCGCCACCCCGTCGACGTCCGGGTCATGCTGGCGGGCGTGCCAGACATCCCCGAGCCGGGAGCCGACGGCGAACTGGGCATCGAGGTCCTGGCCGGCGACCGCCCACGGGTCCAGATCGGTCGCCGACTCGTCCGGGACGTGGTCATCGCGCACCACGTCCCGGAAGATCCGCAGGTCGGACCGGTGACCGCGCATCAGCATGAACGAGCCGTACGGCATGAACCGGCCCTCGGCGAGCCCGTCGCGCACCGTCAGGCGGAGCATGCCCCAGCCGATCCACGGGTTCTCCCACGGCGTGAGGATGACCCCGCCGGGCCGCACCTGATCGAGCCACGCCCCCGGGACACGGTTCACGGCACAGGTACAGATGATCCGGTCGAAGGGCTGACCGGCCGGCCATCCGGCGCCGCCGTCGGCGCAGACCACCTCGGGACGGAGCCCGGCCCGACCGAGCGCGGTCCGGGCGGCGGCGGTCACCCGGGCGTCCACTTCGACCGTGGTCACGTTGGCATCGCCGAGGCGGTACGCGAGGAGGCCCGCGTTCCAGCCGGTGCCGCTCCCCACCTCCAGCACCTTCATGCCCTCACGGACAGCGAGGTCTTCGAGCATGCGGACCACGACCGACGGCATCGACGCCGACGACGACGGCCACACCTCACCGTCCTCCGAGTCGGTCCCGTCGTTCACCTGCGTGACCACCGGGGCGTTCGCGTACGCGGCGCTCAGCCATCCGGTGGGGTCATTGGCGCGGTCCAGCGGCTCGTTGTTCTCGCCGACCCAGATCCGGTTCGGGATGAACAGGTGCCGGGGGACGGCCGTGAGCGCCTTGACCCACTCGTCTCGGATCTCGCCGCCGAGATCGTCAGTGACGGAGCGGAGCAGGCCGCGCAGAGCGGCCTGCTCCTCGTGCCGGGCGAGCGTCACTTCTTGTCGCCACCCTTGTGCTTCGGCTCCGGCTCCGGTCGCGCGCCGTCCTTCGACGGCTTGTCCTTGCTGAAGTCCTTGTCCCCACCGTGCTTACCGCCGCCGGAGCTTCCACCCTTGCCGGTTCCCCATGCCATGGGTCGTCCCCTCTCTCGCTTCTGGTGAGTGTGCTTGCTCAGGCCGCCGAACCGCCGTGGTTCGGGGCCGACGGGCCGGGCGGACGCTCCTCGGGCTTCGGCTTCGGCTTCTTCGGCTCAGTGCTCACAGTGGTGTTCCTTCCATCGGTCATTCGCGGTGGTGCAGGGGAGGCCGACCGGCCCCCGGGGGAACGGTGCGACCGGCCGCAGGCCGGCGTCGGCGACCAACTCGCCCGCGCACAGGTCCACGTCTCGCAAAGCGTCGTCCGAGAACGGGACGCTCCAGTCCCGGGCGGTCTCCACGACCAGGCGACGTGCCGGCGGGACAGCGGCCGGATCGGGCTCCACACCCCACTCGTACGGCACCGGGAACCGGGCGGTGTTCAGCGGACTGATCAGCACGGACCGCCTCCGTCTCGGTCGGGTGCTCCGGGCTTCTCCCGGAGGAATCCCAGAATCGCGAGACGGCCCCTTTCGAGATAAGGCCAGCGCGTGTACCCACGGTGGATAAACTCGCGGTCAGTCATCCCACGTGACACTCAGCGATGACCTTCCCGAGTCCGGGGGTGCCGAACGTGAGCGAGGCCACAGCCTCTCCGGGGTTGCCGAGCCGACTGCTGGCAGACCCCGAGATGGTCTCCGCCTGCGCAGCCAGGGACTTCGCCCAGATCTTCCAACTTGCCAAGCGCAGAGGCGGATTTCATCCGTCCCGCATCGCACGGGCCTGCGAACTGACGCCCAGCAGGGTCGGGGAGGTCATGCGTGGCAAGCCGAAGATCACCACCATGGACGTCATCGAGCGGATCGCCGACGGCCTCAGGATCCCGGGACACATGCTCGGCCTCGCCGATCGAAGCTGGGAGCGTCCGGCAGTCCCCGAGCAGCGTCAGCCGACCGCGGTGGCCCGGCCGGTTCAAGAAGATCGGCCGGTGGCGGCGGGGGCGAGCGGCGATCTGGACGAAATCCTTGCCGTCGCGGCCGGTACCAGGGTCACGCCCACCATGCTGCGATCTCTCCAGGCGTCCATCGAGGACTACTGGAGGCACGATGACGAGCACGGCGGGGAAGCTCTCCGTCCAGCGGTGATCGGGCAGCTCAAGTACGTCAAGGGCATACTGCGGGACACCGCGGACCCAGCCTTCCGGCACAGCCTCCACGGCATCGCGGCAGAACTTGCACGCCTCACCGGATGGACATACTTCGATGCCCGCCAACACAGCGCGGCCCGGGGCTACTTCACCGAGTCGCTGCGACTGGCGCGGGAGATCGATGACCGCCCGTTCATCGCCAACGTGCTCGCCTGCCTCAGCCTTCAGGCCACCTACCAGGACAAGGCCGAAGACGCCGTCACGCTTGCGCGGGCCGCGCAGGACAGCGCGCGCCTCGACGGCGGCACGCCCAGGCTGCTGGCCATGCTCTACATGCGTGAAGCCTTCGGCCACGCCAGCGCCCACGACCAAGCCGCCACCTACGAGGCGATCGGCGAGGCACAGCACCACTTCGGACGCATTGCCCCGTCCGACGACGATCCGGCCTGGTTGCAGTACTTCGATCACACCAAGCTCACCGTGGACACCGGGATCGCACTCGGTCAACTCGGAGACGCGACCGCGGCCGAACCTCTCATCGCCGAGGCTCTGCGAGCCGAGCCGACGGCGAACCTGCGAGGCCGAGCGTTCCACACGTTCTGGCTTGCTCGGACGCAACTCCAGGGCCTCAAAGTCGAGTTGGCCTGCACCACGGCCGGACAGGCACTCGACCTCGCGGCCATCGTGGAGTCTCCCAGGGTGGTCGCACACCTTCGAGAGTTCCGCCGGTCACTCAAGCCGTACCGCCACACTCCGGCAGCGATGGAACTGGTCAGTCGTATCACCGAGTTGGGCAGCTGATCAGAGTCCGGCCTCATCCAGCAGCAGGTAGAGCACGCCCACCAGCGAGCCGCTGCTGACGATCTCGCGGCGGTCGATCATGCCGCGCAGCTCGGACAGGGCGACCCACTCGATCCGGTCGGACTCGTTGCGTTCGGTCGGCGGCCCGACGTACTCGACGGCGTCGGCCCGGAAGACGAAGTGCTCGGAGTCGGTGATCCCGTTCGCCGGCTGGGCGTAGATCAGCGGCTTGACCTCGCCGACCGTCCAGCCCGTCTCTTCCAACGCCTCGCGGGCCGCCGCGTCCGCCGGCGTCTCGTCCGACTCGATCAGGCCCATGGGGAGTTCCCAGGCCCAGGTGTCGGTGATGAAGCGGTGCCGCCACATCATGAGGACCTGCTTCTCGCTGTTCACGATGGCAGCCACAGCCAGGTGCCGCAGCTTGACCACGTGATGCTCCCACCGGTGACCGTCGGGCTGCTCGACGTCGGCCAGCCACAGGTCCACCCATGGGTTCTCGTAGATCGGACGTTCCCCGTGGATCTTCCACTGCATGGCCGCGGCCCCTCTCGACGGACCTTCAGCATCGCAGAGCAGAGCGACCTCAACGGCCCACTCCGGCAAATTCGCGTCAGACTGACGAATACTGGTGGCCCTCGCACGCTCCGACGACGACGGCCCCGCACCGGTGGAGGTGCGGGGCCGTCGGGAGCTCGGCGGGGTCAGAGCAGACCCAGGGCCGGCATCAGGTAGTAGAAGGCGAAGACGGCCGAGACCGCGTACAGCGCCACCGGGACCTCGCGGCCGCGGCCGGCGGCCGCGCGGAGGATGCAGAAGGTGATGAAGCCGAACCCGATGCCGTTGGTGATGGAGTAGGTGAACGGCATCATCACGATGGTCAGGAAGGCCGGGATCGCGATGGTGTAGTCGGCCCAGTCGATGTCCTTGACCGAGTTGGCCAGGATCAGGAAGCCGACGGCGACCAGGGCGGGGGTGGCGGCCTGGGCGGGGACCATGGTGGCGAGCGGGGTGAGGAAGAGGGCCACCACGAAGAGGCCGCCGGTGACGATCGAGGCGAAGCCGGTGCGGGCGCCCTCGCCGACGCCCGCGGTCGACTCGACGAAGCAGGTGTTGGCCGAGGAGGAGGTGGCGCCGCCCGCGGCGGTGGCGATGCCGTCGATCATCAGGACCTTGTTGATGCCCGGCAGGTCGCCCTTCTCGTCCAGCAGGTGGGCCTCGTCGGCGACGCCGAGGATGGTGCCCATCGCGTCGAAGAAGCAGGACATCAGCACGGTGAAGACGAAGAGCACGCCGGTGAGGACGCCGACCTTCTCGAAGCCGCCGAACAGGCTGACCTGGCCGACGAGGCCGAAGTCGGGGGCGGCGACCGGGTTGCCGGGCCAGGCGGGGACGGCGAGGCCCCAGTTGAGGGCCGGGATGTCGGCTATCTTGTCGATGACGACGGCGAGGACGGTCATCACCGCGATGGAGACCAGGATCGCTCCGGGCACCTTGCGGACGATCAGCACCAGGGTCAGCAGCAGGCCGAGCACGAAGACCAGGACGGGCCAGCCGAGCAGGTGGCCGCCGGTGCCGAGCTGGAGCGGGACGGTGGTGTGGGCGGCGTCCGGGATGCGGCTGACGAAGCCGGAGTCGACCAGGCCGACGAGGCAGATGAAGAGGCCGATGCCGATCGCGATGGCCTTGCGCAGGCCGAGCGGGACGGCGTTCATGACGCGCTCGCGCAGCCCGGTGGCGACCAGGAGCATGATCGCGAAGCCGGCCAGCACCACCATGCCCATGGCGTCGGGCCAGGTCATCTTGGGCGCGAGCTGGAGGGCGACGATGGTGTTGACGCCGAGGCCGGCGGCCAGGCCGATCGGGACGTTGCCGATGACGCCCATCAGCAGGGTGGTGAGGCCTGCGGTGAGCGCGGTGGCGGTGACCAGCTGGGCGCTGTCGAGGTGGGCGCCGGTCATGTCCGTGGCGCTGGCCAGGATGATCGGGTTCAGCACCAGGATGTACGCCATGGTGAAGAAGGTGGCGATTCCGCCGCGGATCTCGCGCGGCAGGGTGGAGCCGCGCTCGCTGATCCGGAAGTAGCGGTCCAGTGCGCCGGTCGGGGGCTTCGGCGCGTCGGCAATGGGCTCGGGCGACTCGTCGGTCGGCTGGGCCACGGGCATGCTGCGTCCTCTGGTGGGGGCTGAGGAGGGGGGGTCCCGCCCGGAGCGACGGTGGCCGGGCGACCCGGTGGGACGGGCACGAAGCAAGGTGTCCTGAGCATGCCGCGGCCGACCGGAGTCACAAGTATGGGTTCCTCGATCGCCCGTTCGCTATCTTCGCGCGTAGAACGAAGGGGTTCCCGGAAAGCAGGGGAACAGCGACCGCACGGAATCGGACAAGCGCCCGCCGCACCGTACCCTAGGGCCCATGCCGAAGACGCCGCTGCACCCCTCGCCCCCGCCGCTGGAGGCCAACGATGTCGCCATCGTCGGCGGCGGCACGGTGCTGTGGTTCGTCGCCTTCCTGGTGATGCTCCCCTTCTGGGGCACCCTCTCCGACCACGGCCACGGCAACTGGCCGTGGATCTGCCTGGCCGGCAGCGGCCTCGGCCTGATCGGCCTCTGGTACTGCCGCGCCCGCCGGGACGCCATCGCCCGCAGCCGGGCCGCCGGGACGGCCGACCTCGCCGGGGCCGCCGCGGCGCCGAAGCGGGGCCCGAACGGGAACGACGCCGACCCGGCCACCCAGTCGGACTGAATAGTCCTTTAGTAGCACGCATCGGACATAAGGCACCCGTAGAGTCGGTGCCATGACGCAGCCCGCCCAGCCTGCCGGGGACCAGCCCACCGAGGAGAAGTCCGAGGGCGCCCACCCGCTCGGGCTGTTGCCCGGCCGGCGCGGCGGGCTGACCTCCGCCGAGGTGGCCGAACGGGTCGCCCGCGGCGAGGTCAACGACGTCCCGGTCCGCTCCAGCCGCTCGACCAGGGAGA
This sequence comes from Kitasatospora sp. NBC_00458, assembly GCF_036013975.1. NCBI lineage: Bacteria > Bacillati > Actinomycetota > Actinomycetes > Kitasatosporales > Streptomycetaceae > Kitasatospora > Kitasatospora sp. NBC_00458. The sequence goes on along the minus strand of NZ_CP107904.1, from coordinate 5,109,944 downwards.
TCGTCCGGGCCAACGTCTTCACCCGCTTCAACGCGATCATCGGCGTGATGTTCGGGATCATCCTGGTCGTCGGACCGCTCCAGGACGGACTCTTCGGCCTGGTCATCGTCGCCAACACCGCGATCGGCATCATCCAGGAACTGCGCGCGAAGAAGACGCTGGACAGCCTCGCGCTGATCGGCGAGGCCAAGCCCCAGGTGCGCCGGGACGGCACCGTCCAGCAGGTCGCGGTCGGCGGGATCGTGCTGGACGACACCGTGCTGCTCGGCATCGGCGACAAGGTGATCGTCGACGGCGAGGTCACCGAGGCCGACGGCCTGGAGATCGACGAGTCGCTGCTCACCGGCGAACCGGACCCGGTCCTCAAGCAGCCCGGCGACCAGGTGATGTCCGGCAGCTTCGTGGTGGCCGGCGCGGGCGCGTTCACCGCCACCAAGGTCGGCCGCGAGGCCTACGCGGCGCAGCTGGCCGAGGAGGCGAGCCGGTTCACCCTGGTGAAGTCGGAGCTGCGCAGCGGCATCGACAGCATCCTGCGGTTCATCACCTGGCTGCTGGTGCCCACCGCGATCGGCCTGATCATCAGCCAGCTGGCGGTGGAGGGCAGGGACTGGCGGGAGGCGGTCCGCCGGATGATCGCCGGGATCGTGCCGATGGTGCCCGAGGGGCTGGTGCTGCTGACCTCGGTGGCCTTCGCGATCGGGGTGGTCCGGCTGGGCCGCAAGCAGTGCCTGGTGCAGGAGCTGCCCGCGATCGAGGGGCTGGCCCGGGTGGACACCGTCTGCCTGGACAAGACCGGCACCCTGACCGAGGGCGGCATGGACGTCGTCGACCTGCGCCTGATCGACACCGGCGAGGACCCGGACCACCCCCTCCCGGACGGCCCCGCCCCCGACGCCCCCGCCCCGGACGGACGGCGCCCCGCCGGCCCCGGGGACTCCCCCCGCGGCCGGGGCGGACCGGACGACCGCGGCACCGTCAAGGAGACCGTCAAGCAGGCCCTGGGCATGATGGCCGGGGCCGACGCCCGCCCCAACCCGTCCATGCGGGCCGTGATCGACGCCTACGGCGACGGCAGCGGTGAGCGCACCGGCGGCTGGCGGGTGATCGAGGCGATGCCCTTCTCCTCCGCCCGCAAGTGGAGCGGCGTGCAGCTGCTGGAGCCGCAGGGCGGCGAGGCCACCTGGCTGCTCGGCGCGCCGGACGTCCTGCTGCCGGCCGGCCACCCGGCGCTGGCCGAGGTCGACGAGCTGGGCGCCCAGGGCCTGCGGGTGCTGCTGCTCGGCCGCACGGCCGTGCCGCTGGACGCCCCGGACCCGGCCGCCGGCCTCCGGCCGCTCGCGCTGGTGGTGCTCCAGCAGCGGCTGCGCGACGACGCCGCCGACACCCTGCGCTACTTCGAGAGCCAGCGCGTCCAGGCCAAGGTGATCTCGGGTGACGCCGCCGTCTCGGTCGGTGCGGTCGCCGCCCACCTCGGCCTGCCCGGCGCCGACCACCCCCTGGACGCGCGCACCCTGCCCGCCGATCCGCAGGCCTTCGCCGACACCGCCGAGCGGACCACCGTCTTCGGCCGGGTCACCCCGCAGCAGAAGCGCGAGCTGGTCGGCGCGCTGCAGTCGCGCGGGCACACCGTGGCGATGACCGGCGACGGCGTCAACGACGTGCTGGCGCTCAAGGACGCGGACATCGGCGTGGCGATGGGCACCGGCAGCGACGCCACCAAGGCGGTCGCGCAGATCGTCCTGCTGAACGACTCCTTCGCGACGATGCCCTCGGTGGTCGCCGAGGGCCGCCGGGTGATCGGCAACATCGAGCGGGTGGCCGGGCTCTTCCTAGTGAAGACGGTCTACTCGGTGCTGCTGGCGCTCCTGGTGATCTTCACCCACTCGCCGTACCCGTTCCTGCCGCGGCACTCGACCGTGCTCTCCACCCTCACCATCGGCGTCCCGGCCTTCTTCCTGGCACTGGCGCCCAACAACGAACGGGCCCGGACGGGCTTCGTCCGGCGGGTGCTGCGGCTGGCGATCCCCGGCGGCGTCATCGCCGGCACGGCCACCTTCACCGCGTACGCGCTGGCCCGCGCGGACCACGCGACCGACCTGGAGTCGGACACCAGCGTGGCCACCCTGACGCTCTTCCTGGTCGCGATCTGGGTGCTGGCGATCGTGGCCCGGCCGTACAACTGGTGGCGGCTGCTGCTGATCGGGACGATGTGCGGGGCGTTCACGCTGGTGCTGACCGTGCCGTGGCTCTCCGACTTCTTCCAGCTCTCGCTGTCCGGCACCCGGGACCCGTGGATCGGCGTCGGCATCGCGCTGGTCGCCGGAATCCTGCTGGAAGTGACCTGGCGGATCATGCGGCGCACGGCGGATGATTGACCCCACTGGACGGATCGAGCCCGAACGGGGGGTGCCGGATGGCGCGCAGGGGTGGGGAACTGGAGGCGTTCACCGCCTTCCTCGGCGGCCTGCTGGCGACCGGACTGCTGGGTCTGGTCATGGCCGGGTTCGGCGTGCTGGCCGGGATCCACGCCGGACCGCTGCTGGTGAAGGTGGCGACGGCCGTGCTGGGCGCGGTCTGGGTGGTCGTGACGCTCGGGATCTACCTGCGGCTGATCGCACGGGGCCGCACCCGCCCCGGTTCCCGCTCCTGAGCCACCGGAGCCGAACGCAGGCGCTGAACGCAGGAGTTGAGCACCGGGCCGACCGGCGGGACGGCACGCCGGCGCGGGGCGCCGCGGTGCGGTCGGGTCGGCGCCGGAGCCGACTCGACCGCACCGGACCGCACCGTCCGATCAGCCCTCGAAGTCCCGGGCCGCGGACAGCTCGTACGCCCGGTCCGGCTCGCTGAGCGCGGCCAGCACCTCGAACCGCCGGTGCCACTGCCCGACCGACCAGGCCAGCCCCGCGGCCAGCCCCTCCGGAGTGGCCGCGTGCAGCAGCCCGGGCACCGGCGGCACCTCGAACTCGTCGTCCTCGTCCGCCTCTTCGGCCGCCTCCGGGTCGTACGGCGCCTCCGGGGCCGGCGCGCCGGTGTCCCAGCGCCAGTCGACCGCGGCCTCGTCGCCGTCCGGGCCGACCACCAGCAGCTCCTCGTGCTCCTCGTAGGCGACCGGACAGCCGGGCAGCAACTCCCGCACCACCGCAGGGACCCGGTGCAGAACGCCCTCCGAGAGCACCCGGCCGCCGGCCACCTCGCTGGCCAGCGAGACGTGCAGCCGCTCGGCGAGGTCGGCGGCGAGCGCCGGGGCGACCGGCAACAGTGCGTGGTCGTGCAGGAGTTGGACGAGGTCGGGAGCGTCGGCGACCACCGCGTCGGCGGCGTCCACGATCACCGTGTGCGCCGGGCGGCGACCGGTGGACCGGTCGAGCGGCGGCAACGCCCGTACCACGTCCAGCGGTTCGATCCGCTCGACCGGGACGCGCGCCAACGCGCTGTGGATCCCGTGCAGTTGGCGGTGGCCGACCTCGGCCTCCGGGTCGGTGAGCCGGTCCAGCACCTCGTCCGGGCCGTGCACCTCGGCGAGCAGCGCGGCCAGCGTGGTGCGCACGCCCAGCGCGTGCAGGAACTGCTCGTCGAGCGTGGTGCGCGCCTCGTCGTAGAGGCCGCGGAGCAGCGGGTCGGCCCCGGCCGCGCGCAGCCCGGCCGGCTCCCGGCCGTCCAGCACCGGGTGGTCGCGCAGCCACCAGGCGGTGTACGGCGGCAGGTCGGCGTACGAGCCGTCGGGCAGCAGCGTGCGGACGGGGTTGACCACGGCGTCCCGGTACGGCGGGCGGGCGAGGGCGGCCAGCGCCTGCGGCCAGGCGTCGTCCTCCACCAGGTCGAGGTCGCGGACGACCAGCAGCTCGGCGGCGACCGGCGGGACCCCGACCGGGTCGCCGGAGTCGGCGTTCAGCGTCTCCAGCACCTCCTCGGCCCAGTCGGCGAGCCCGTCCGGCGCCTCGTCGATCAGGCCGGTGGCGTGGCCGCCGGCGGCGCGGTCGGCGGGTGCGGTGGGGTCGAGCCGCTCCAGGTCGTCCGGGTCGAGCACGACGTCCTCGGCGCGGGCCAGCACGAAGTCGGCCAGCACGCCGACGGCGGTGAGCACCTCGGGGCCCCACCGCTCCAGCAGCTCGTCGTCCACCCAGCCCGCGTCGTCCTCCCGAACCAGTGCGGCGAACGCGCTGTCCGGCAGCACGAGTTCACCTGCGCGGGCCGGCTCGCCCTCGTCGTCGAGCAGCGCGAGGCGGGCCAGCCAGGGGTGCTCGCCGGCGGCCGGGGCGGCCGCCTTGACCAGGGCCAGGACGGCATCGGCGAGGTCGGCGGCGGCGTCCGGGTCGTCCTCGGCCACGTCGTGGGAACGGGCGACGGCGGCCCGCACCTCGGGGGTGTCCAGCACTCCGGCGGGGGTGGCGGCGCCTGCGCCGAGCTTGGCCAGCAGCGGGTGCGCGGCGTCGGCGTGGGCGAGCCGCAGGTCGAGGACGGCCAGCGCGCCGGCCAGCGACTCGGGGTAGCCGGGGAACGTCGCCCAGTCGGCGTCGTCGGAGGGCAGCAGGACGCGGCGCGGACCGGTGACGGTCCGTCCGTCCGCGAGCGGGACGGGCAGCGCGCCGAGCGCCTCGGGGTCGGCGCCGCCGAGCGCCGCGTACAGGTTCCGCCACCAGGCCGGCTCACGGTCCAGGCCGCCGAGCTGGTCGACCACGTCGGCGAGCGGCACCCGGCGCACGTTCAGCACCCGCAGCTCGGTCCGCCGCTCCAGGCCGGCCGGCAGCAGGCCGGGGAAGATCGGCGCCAGCGCCTCGACCACCGAGCCGTCCGCGCCCTCCAGCAGCGTCGCGTCCCGGGGGCGCAGCGCGGGGGTGCCCTGCTCGACCGGCGCGGGGTGCGGCAGGAACGGCGTGCCGGGCAGCCGGGAGAGGATCGCGGCGCGCAGCGCGTTGTCCAGCGCGCCCTGGCCGAGCGGCCCGGGGACGAGCCCGAGCGATCCGAGGTCGCCGCCCCGGGCGCGCAGCAGGTCGGCGTAGCAGTCCGCGGCGCGCTCGGTGAGGAAGTCGGCGAGCGGGCCGGGGGCGACGTGCCGGCGGGTGGAGTCCAGCGGGTAGGAGGCGATCAGCAGCGCGGGCAGTCCGAGCGGCTCGTCGCTGGGCGTCGGCGCGTGCAGCACCGGGTCGATCCCGGGTGCCTGCGGGGCACCCTCGGCGTCGACCGGGACGGCCCAGGTGACCGTCCAGTACGGGCGGGTGCGCTCCTCGGTGGGGCGGTCGGCGAGCAGGGCGGCGTCCAGTTCGCCGGAGGCGCCGGCGGTCTGCCAGACGGTCCGCCGCAGCCGGCCGCCCGCGTCGTCGGTGACGGTGACCTCGGTGACGCCGTCCGGGCGCGGCTCGGCGGCGCTGCGGGTGAGGACGCGGGTGCCGTCCGGGGTCTCCACCACGATCTCGGCGAGGCCCGCGAGGGTCAGCAGCAGGGCGTCGTCGACGGCGGCCAGCAGACGGCGGGTCAGGTCCTCGGCGGCCGCGTCGCGCAGCGGCAGGACGACCACCGTGTCGTACCCCTGGGGCGCCGGTCCCTCGGCCGCGAACGGCAGCCGCAGCAGGGGCACGTGGCCGTCCCGGCGGCGGAGCTCCTCGGCCAGCGCGGGCTGCGCCTCGGCCAGCGAGCGGGCTTCGCCGAGCGACCAGCGCACGCCGCCGGCGGCGCCGAGCACGGCGGGCTCGTCGGTGACCGCGAGGACGGCGGCGAAGCCGACGCCGAACCGGCCGACGGTGGTCCGGCCCGCGGCCGCGGAGTCGCGCTTGGAGGAGGCGCGCAGGGTGGAGAGCGACTCGACGGCGGCGGCGTCCAGCGGCGCACCGGTGTTGGCGGCGGCCAGCACGCCGTCCGCCAGGGTGAGCCGCAGTCGGCCGGGGGCACCGCCCGCGCGGGCGGCGGCGTCGGCGGCGTTCTGCGCCAACTCGACCACCAGCCGGTCGCGGTAGCCGCCGAGGGCGAGTTCCTCCTCGGCGTTGGCGTCCTCCCGGAACCGGGCCGGGGAGGCGGCCCAGGCGTCCAGCACCCGACGGCGCAGCCCGGCGCTGTCGAAGTGGTCCGCGAGGTGCTCGTCCGTTCCGCTGCCGATGATCCGAGGTTCCACTGGACCTGCCGCCTTCCGCCGCCCTGTACTTCGTACGGGGCATTCTCCCCCGCCCGGGGACCCCCGGCCGACCGGGGTGGGCGCGGGCCCGGGCCGTGGCGCCGTACCGGTCCGACGAGGGGGGATCCGACGGTGTCCGACGGTGTGCCGGTGTCCGGTGGCGGGGCGGCGGGAGCACGGCCGCGGCCGACGACGGGAGCGCGGTCGCGGGTGACGGCGGGAGCGCGGCCGCGGGCGGCGTTCCGGCCGCCGCCGACCTGCGGCCCCGCCCCGTGGGGCAGGGCCGGCGACGGGCTCAGGAGTGGCCGAGCTCCTCGGCCGGGGCGTCGGGCTCGACGGAGCCGGAGGTGCGGTCGGGGTGCAGCTGCAGCGGCTCGACCACCAGCTCGTCCAGGATCAGCTCGGACGGCGCCGGCGGGGCCGGGATGACCGCCGCCTCGGAGTGGCCGCCGCAGCCGTACTCGAAGGAGACGATCTGGCCGTCGGCCGGGCCGAACTCGTTGCCGCAGACGCCGAAGGCCTGTCCGAGCGTGCCGCCGATCGGGATCAGGAAGCCGCAGCTGACGCACGAGGCCGGGGCGGACTGCGCCATCGGGGTCTGCGAGCCGTGCGCCTTCTCCCAGCGGTCGGCGGCCAGGTGCAGGCCGAGGCGGGACAGCACCCGGCTGCGGCCCAGGCCGAGCTCGTCGGCGACGGCACCGATCTGGGCGCGGGCCGGGGCGGGCTGGACGTGCGGGTCGCTGACCACCACGTCCTCCTGGGCGACCTGGGCCACCGCGGAGTTCGGCGCGGGCTCGTCCTCGCCGGTCCAGCCGGGTTCGAGGCGCAGGTCGTCGGCGTCGGTGGGGAGCAGGTCGCCGGGGCCCATGTCGCCCGGGCGCAGCCGCTGGCTCCACGGCACCCACTGCGGGGCGAGGATCGCGTCGGATCCCGGCAGCAGCACGACCTCGTCCAGCGTCACGTTCTTGGCGCGCGGGGCGCGGGCCACGGTGACGGCCCAGTGCCAGCCGCGGTACGCGGCGTCGAGGCACTCGAAGGTGTGGGTGACGACACGGTCGGCCTCCGCCTGGGCGCCGAGGTGCGCTCCCACGGTTTCCGCGCCGACGGCCTCTTCCGCGGCCTGGCGGGCGAGTTCGACGGCCTCGGCACAGAGCCGATCAGGGGTACGGCTTCGCATCGCAGCACTCACGGCGTCGATTCTCTCCCAGTTCTTCTGTCACCCACGGCGTGTTGCCTGTCCGTCGCGGCTCGGTGTCCCTCGTCCATTCTGCGCGACCGCGGCCCGCCTCGGATACCGGCCGCGCCGCTCGCCGGGTCCGGCGGGCGCCGGCCGATCGCTCGGGCGGACCCTGGGCAGGCTACCCGTCGGTCGGCCACCCGGCACAGTCCGGGGCCGTACCGGGTCGGGACGGCGGTGCGCGAAAGCGCCGGACGGGCGGTACCCGCCGTGCTCACGGACCGTGCCCGGCCGCGCCGCGCGGAGCGGAATCCCGCGTTGCCGTCCCGATTCTGGGGCAGGATGGGCTTGTGGCGGACGAGAACCCGTCGCAGCACGTACTGCGCCCCTCGCAGGCCGGCAGCCCCGACGAGGCGAACGCCGTGCCGCGACAGCAACCTCCGGTCCACGGTGCGGGCGAACCGCAGACCGTGGACGCCTCCGCGACGCCCGCCGACCCTTCCGGCCCAGCGCCCGCCCCCACCCCCGCCCCGGGAGATCCGGCGCCCGGGGAGCCCACCGGGTCCGACGGGCCCCCGTCGGGTGGCCACCCGGAGACCGCGCCGACGGAGCGGGACGGAGCGCCGACGGAGCGGGACGGAGCGCCGACGGATCAGGCGGGGGACGGCGGGGAGGACGAGGAGGGCGAGGAGCCCCGGCGCCACTTCCTGGTCCGCACCGCCTCCGCCGCCGGCTCCCGCACCGGCAAGGTGGTGCACGGCACCGGACGCCGGATCCGCCGGGCCACCTCCGCGGAGGGCGCCGGCGAGTCGGGCCTGGCCAAACTGATCGAACTGCACGCGCTGAACTCCTTCGGCGACATGCTGATCACCGTCGCGCTGGCCTCGACCATCTTCTTCTCCGTCCCGACCGGCGAGGCCCGCGGCCGGGTGGGCCTCTACCTGCTGATCACGATGGCGCCGTTCGCCCTGCTCGCCCCGGTGATCGGCCCGCTGCTGGACCGCCTGCCGCACGGCCGCCGGGCCGCCATGGCGATGTCGATGCTGGCCCGCGCGGTACTCGCCTGGACCATGGCCGGCGTGGTCTCCGGCGGCGGGCTGGCGCTCTACCCGGAGGCCCTGGGCGTGCTGGTCGCGTCCAAGGCGTACGGGGTGGTGCGCAGCGTCGTGGTGCCCCGGCTGCTGCCGAGCCGGCTGTCGCTGGTGAAGGCGAACTCCCGGGTCACCCTGGCCGGGCTGCTCGCCACCATGGTGGCGGCGGGGGTGGGAGGGCTGCTGCACCTCATCGGGCCGGGCTGGCCGCTGCGCGGGGCGTTCCTGGTCTTCGTGGCCGGCACCCTGATGGCCTTCCACCTGCCGCACAAGGTGGACTCGGCCAAGGGCGAGCAGCGGGCCGTCCTGCACGCCGAGGAGCACGGGACGGGGCACCAGGGCGTCCTGCACGGCAGGACGCCCGGACAGGCACCCGGGCAGGCGGCCGGGCAGGCGCCCGCCGAGCAGCGGCCCAAGGCGTCGCTGCGCACCGTCGGCCCGTCGGTGATCCTCGCGCTGCGGGCGATGTCGGCGCTGCGCTGGCTGGTCGGCTTCCTGGTGATGTTCCTGGCGTTCCTGCTCCGCGAGGAGCCGATCGGCGACCTCCAGCCGACCCTGGCGCTCGGCCTGGTGGCGCTGGCCGCCGGCACGGGCAACGCGCTCGGCTCGGTGCTGGGCGCGATGCTCCGCACCCGCGGCCCCGAGGTGACGGTCACCGCGATGCTGCTGCTGGCCGGCTGCGCCACGGCGGCGGCCGCGCTCTGGTACGGCGCGGTGACGGTGGTGCTGGTCGCCGGGACGTCCGGGGTGGCGGCCTCGCTGGGCAAGCTGTCGCTGGACGCGCTGATCCAGCGGGACGTCCCCGAGTCGGTGCGGACCTCCGCCTTCGCGCGGTCGGAGACGCTGCTGCAGATGTCCTGGGTGGCCGGCGGCGCGGTCGGCATCCTGCTGCCGCTGAACGGCGCGCTGGGCCTCTCGGTGGCGGCCGCGGTGATCGGCGCGGTGCTGCTCTGGACGGTCCGCTCGCTCTTCCGGGTGGGGTTGCGGCACCGCTCGGCCGCGCCCCGGGTGGCGTAGGCAGCGTCTCCCGGAACCCTGCCGGGCGGCCCCGGGCGGCGCGCGCCGCCGGTCACCGGCCGGACCGGCCGGCGCCGGGGCACAACACGCGGTTGCCGACCCCCGCGTAGCGTGATCGGGAAAGCCCGGTAGCCTCTGACGCATGAGCCTCAGCACCCGTGTCATCGCCGCCCTCGGCGCCGTCGTCGTGATCGGCGCCGGCACGGTCGGCGGGTCCATCGCGTTCGCGTCCAACCAGCACGAGATCAGCGACCACCGTGTGACCCTGACGGTCGGCAACTCCTCGTTCGCGGCGGACCCGTTCTGCTTCAACGACGGCAGCCCGCTGACCGACCAGCAGCAGGAGGAGTGCCAGGAGAAGGCCGGCAAGGCCCTGGAGGACGGCTCGCTCCCCAAGTCCGACGTGACCGTCAGCGACCGGATCGGCGTCGGCGTGAGCCCGGAGGTGGCGGACCGCGGCTGGTGGGCCAACACCAACGGCGGCCAGCAGGGCTCCGGCGGCCGCTTCATCCTGGCCTCGGCCGCCAAGGACACCACCTACTCGGGCTCGGTCCCGGCCAGCAAGGCGCTCAACGCCTCGGGCAAGACCCTGGTCACCGTGGTGGAGACCGACCCGCAGCAGCCCGACGCGATCTACGGCGTCTGGTACTTCCAGCTGAACACCCAGGACAACTGACGGTCCTCCGGTGACGGTACGGACGGTACGACCTCCCGACGAGCAGTCGGGCCCCGCGCGGGCCCGGCTGCTCGTCGTCGTCGCGGTGCCCGCCGAGGCCGCGGCGGTGCTGCGCGGCCTGACCGCCACGGCCCCGGACACCGCCGCCGGTCCCGCCCCGGCGGCCGGCGGAGTGCCGTGGCCCGGCGGCGCACCGGACCGGGTCGAGCACCCGTCGGGGGTGACGGTCGACGTGCTGGCCGGCGGGGTCGGCCCGGCCGCCGCCGCGGCCGCCGCGGCCACCGCCCTCACCGCCACCCGCTACGACCTGGTGATCTCCGCCGGGATCGCCGGCGGGTTCGCCCCGCAGGCGCCGGTCGGTGCGACCGTGATCGCCGAGCACATCGTCGCCGCCGACCTGGGCGCGGAGACCCCCGAGGGCTTCGCCGACGTCACCGAGCTGGGCTTCGGGACCGTCCGCCACACCCCCGCGCCGGCCGCCGTGGCACTCGTCGCGGAGGCCCTGGGCTCCACCGGGGCGCCGGGCACGACGGGCCCCACCGCACCCGGTGCCGCCGCGCCCGCCACCGTGCTCACCGGCACCGTGCTCACCGTCTCCACAGTGACCGGCAGTGCCGGACGCGCCGCCGCCCTGGCCGCCCGCCACCCGCGGGTGGCGGCCGAGGCGATGGAGGGCTTCGGGGTCGCCGAGGCGGCCGCCCGGCACGGGGTGCCGGTGTTCGAGCTGCGGACCGTCTCCAACCCGGTGGGCCCGCGCGACCGGGCCGCCTGGCGGATCGGCGACGCACTGGCCGCGCTGGAGCGCGCCTTCGCCGCCCTCCCCTACCCCGAGCTGCTGACATCCTGCCGGAACGCGTCGAAGGAGGCCGGCCGTGGCTGAACGGCTGAGCATCGCCTACTCGCCCTGCCCGAACGACACCTTCGTCTTCCACGCCTGGGCGCACGGGCTCGTCCCCGGTGCGGACGCCCCCGAGGTCACCTTCGCGGACATCGACGTCACCAACGGGCTGGCCGAGCGCGGCGAGCTGGACGTCCTCAAGGTCAGCTACGCGGCCCTGCCCTGGGTGCTGGACGAGTACACGCTGCTGCCCTGCGGCGGCGCGCTCGGACGCGGCTGCGGCCCGCTGGTGCTGACCCGCCCCGACGCCGGCGACGACCTGAGCGGCAGGACGGTCGCCGTCCCCTCCGAGCGGTCCACCGCCTACCTGCTGTTCCGGCTCTGGGCCGCCACGGCGGTACCGGGGGGCCTGGGCGAGGTCGTCGTCCTGCCGTTCCACGAGATCATGCCCGCCGTCCGGGACGGCCGGGTGGACGCCGGCCTGGTCATCCACGAGGCCCGGTTCACCTACCGGGACTACGGCCTGCGCCGCCTCGCCGACATGGGCGAGGCCTGGGAGCGGGAGACCGGGCTGCCGATCCCGCTCGGTGCGATCATCGCCAAGCGCTCCCTGGGCGGCGAGCGGCTGAGGGCGCTCACCGAGGCGGTCCGCGCCTCCGTCCGGCAGGCCTGGGACGACCCGGCCGCCAGCCGGGAGTACGTGCTGGCGCACGCCCAGGAGATGGACCCGGCCGTCGCCGACCAGCACATCGCCCTGTACGTGAACGAGTTCACCGCGGAGCTCGGCGAGGAGGGCCACGCCGCCGTCCGCGCACTGCTCACCCGGGCCGCCGCCGAAGGGCTGGTGCCCCCGCTCGGCCCGGGTGCGCTGGACTTCTAGGGCCCGGCGGGGCCGGACCGGCCCCAGGACCTTCCGGAGCTCCCCCGTGAGCCCTCCGGACCGTGTCCGGGCCCCGGGCCGCCCTGAGGCGGACTCCCCGGGGCCCGGACACCGGCACTACACGTCGAACTGCTCCGCCACCCCGCGCAGCAGCACCGCCAGCTTCTGCCCGGCGGGCTTCGCCGGGTAGCGGCCGTGCTGGAGGCCCGGCAGCACCGCGTCCATCATCGTGATGAGGTCCTGGACGAGCGCCGCCATGTCGTCCGGGCTCTTCCGCTGGGCGGCGGCCACCGACGGCAGCGCCTCCAGCAGGGTGACCTGCATCGCCTGGTCGCCGCGGTGGCCGGCGACCACGCCGAACTCGACCCGCTGACCCGGCTTCAGCGACGTGATACCGGCGGGCAGCGCCTTGGTGTGGACGAAGACGTCGCCGCCGTCGTCGCGCGACAGGAAGCCGAAGCCCTTCGTCTCGTTGAACCACTTGACCTGGCCGGTGGGCATCTCGAACAGTCCTCGATATGGGTGTGAGGGACCCCCGGCCCTGGCCGGGGATCACTGGGTGGTGGGTGGGCGGACCGACCTTGGGGGGACGCGCCGAGAGGCGCGTACGGTCAGCACGCTGTAGAGAGCAGACTAACGGTCCGTCACTGTCTCATCCGCGTTCCGCGAAAGATCCGTACGGAGCTCCGGCGACCGCGGGCGACCCGGTACCGGCACGGCCGGGGCGCGGCTGGGCGCTTTCCACAGGTTCACACCCCCGGTCGGAGAGAGCGGGGCGCACTGGCGCGCCCCTCGGCACAGCCTGCATACCCCCGCCCAGCAGGGATCGAAACTCCCAGCGCCCGGGAAACTGCGCAACGTGACGGGCCGCTCGTCCGCGAAGCGGCGCCGGCCGCGGGTGCCGGGGACGGCGGCCTCCGGGCCTCTGCGAGACTGGGACGCCAGCCGACCCCGCAGAGGAGCAAGCCCAGTGAGCAGCCAGAGCGCCGACCGCGGCGATTCCTACGTCAAGGCCGGAGCGATCGTCTTCGGGCTCGGCGCGCTCGCCACCCTGGTGACCTTCGTCCCGCTCTTCCTGCACCTGACTCCGCTGCCGACGGCCGCGTACTGGCTGAGCATGCTGATGCCGCTGGGCTTCCTGTCCGCGCTGACCGGGCTGCTGCTCTCGGCGCGCGACCAGCGCCGCAGGGCGCGCGCCCGGGCCTGACGCCCCCGGGCGGCCGACTGCCCGGACCGCCCGAGCCGACCGGCGGTCCGCCGGTCAGTGCCCCGCGAGGTGCCCGGCCAGCCAGTCCGGGAACTCCGTGAGGTCGGCCAGCACCACGTCCGCGCCCGCCGCCAGCAGCTCCGCCGCACCGTACGGGCCGGTGGCCACACCGACCGCGACGGCGTCCGCGCTCCTGGCGCCCCGGATGTCGCCGAGGTGGTCGCCGACGTAGACGCTCGCGCCGTGCTCGCGCAGCGCGTCGCCCTTGGTCTCCGCCCAGAGGTCACCGACCAGGGCGTCCGCGTGCAGGCCCGCGTGGTCGAGGTGGAGCCTGGCGTTCGGCTCGTACTTGCCGGTGATCACGGCGACCCGGCCGCCGTGCGAGCGGACCGCGTCGACGGCGGCGTGCGCGCCGGGCAGCGCGACGGTCGGGGCGAAGGCGTGCTCCCGGTACAGCGTGCGGTACCGGTCCGCGACCGCGTCCAGGCCCTCCTCCGGGAACCAGTGCCGCAGCTCGTCCAGGAGCGGCGGACCGAGCCGGGTGACCGCCAGGTCCGCGTCGATGTAGGTGTCGGTCTCGGCGGAGAGCACCAGGTAGGTGGCCCGGATGCCGGGCCGGGTGTCCAGCAGCGTCATGTCGAGGTCGAAGCCGACGGTGAGCGGGGCGTTCGAGGTCGCAGGCATGCCGTCAGGCTATCCAACCCGCCCGGCCGGACGATTGGCCCCGGCACCTCCGTGGGTACGCAGTCCTGCCTGAGGTGTCTGCGGGGGGAGAGCCGTGACCGAGAGCACCGCGCCCGGCGGGCGGCGGCTGCTGCGCCGCCGGACCCTCCGGCTCGCCGCCGCGCTGGCCGTCCTGGTCGCCGCCGTGCTGCTGAGCCTCGCGGTGGGCAGCCGCACCGTCCCCCTGGGCGGGACGGTCGACGCCCTGCTGCACGGCGGGGACACCCCCGACGCCGTCGTCGTCCGCGAACTGCGGATGCCCCGGACGGTGGTCGGCCTCGCGGTCGGCGCGGCGCTCGGCCTGGCCGGCGCCGTCATGCAGGGCGTCACCCGCAACCCGATCGCCGACCCGGGCATCCTCGGCGTCAGCCAGGGCGCGGCGGCCGGCGTCGTGCTGGCGATCTCCGCCTTCGGGGTCTCCACGCTCACCGGCTACGTCTGGTTCGGCTTCGCCGGCGCGGTGGTCGCCGCCGTCCTGGTGCACGGACTGGCGGGGCGCGGCCGGGGCGGGGCGACTCCGGTCAGGCTGGCGCTGGCCGGCTCCGCGATGTCCGCGTTCATCGCCTCGCTCAACACCCTCGTGCTGACCACCGACGCCGCCACCATGGACCGGTTCCGCTTCTGGCAGGTCGGCTCGCTCTCCGACCGCACCTCCGACGTGGCCCGGCAGCTGCTGCCGTTCCTGCTGGTCGGCACGGTGCTGGTGTGCGCGGTGGCGCGCGGACTGGACGCGCTCGCGCTCGGCGAGGACACCGCGAGGGGGCTGGGGGCGAGGACCGGGCCGGTCCGGGCGGTGGGCGCGCTCGGCGCGACCGTGCTGACCGGTTCGGCGGTCGCCGCGGCCGGTCCGATCGCCTTCGTCGGCCTGGCCGTGCCGCACGCCGCCCGCGCGGTCGCCGGGGCCGGCCACCGCTGGGTGCTCGCCTTCTCCGCCGTGCTCGGCCCGGCGCTGCTGCTGCTCGCCGACACCCTGGGCCGGGTGCTCTTCCCGCCGTCCGAGGTGCCGGCCGGGGTGATGACCGCGCTGGTCGGGGTGCCGGTGCTGGTGGCGCTGGTCCGGCGGCGGAAGGTGGTGGCCGCGTGAGCACCCCCTCCGCCGTCTCGCTGCGGGGCTACACCGTGCTGCGGGCCGGGCGGGCCTCGTTCCTCCTGCACCGGCGTTCGGCCGCCACCGCGGCCGGGCTGCTGGCGGCGCTCGCCTGCGCCGTCGTCGCCTCGCTCTGCCTGGGCGAGTCCACCGTCCCGCCGGGCGAGGTGGTGAGGGTTGTGCTGGGGCGGCCGAGTCCGCACGAACTGGTGGTCGGCGGGTTCCGGCTGCCCCGGGTGGTGGTGGGCCTGCTGGTCGGCACCGCGCTCGGCCTGGCCGGCGCGCTGGTCCAGACCGTCGCCCGCAACCCGCTGGCCAGCCCGGACGTGGTCGGCGTCTCCTGGGGGGCGACGGCGACGGTGGTCGGCCTGACGGCGTACGGCGTGGTCGGCTCCCCCGGTGAGGTGCCGTTCGCGGCGGTGGCCGGCGGGCTGGCGGCCGGCCTGCTGGTGTACCTGCTGGCGTGGCGGCGCGGGCTGCACGCGCAGCGGTTCGTGCTGGTCGGCATCGGCGTCTCGGTCGCGCTCTCCTCGCTCACCTCCCTCTTCCTCACCAGGGGCGACGGCCTCCAGGCGCAGGCCGCCGCGGTGTGGATGACCGGCAGCCTCAACGGCTCCGGGTACGACCAGGCGGGCGGGCTGGCCCTGGTGCTGCTCGCCGCCCTGCCGGTGGCGCTCTGGGCGGCGCGGGCGCAGCGCTCGATCTCCTTCGACGACGCCACCGCCGTCGGGCTGGGCCTGCGGCTGGACCGGATCCGGCTCGGCATGGCGCTGCTCGGCACCGTGCTCGCCTCCTGTGCGGCGGGTGCGGCCGGCCCGGTGGACTTCGTCGCGCTGACGGCCCCGCAGATCGCGCTGCGGCTGACCCGCTCGGCGCAGATCCCGCTGTTCTGCTCGGCGCTGACCGGTGCGCTGGCCGTCGTGCCGGCCGACCTGCTGGCGCGGCGGCTGCTGGCGCCGACCGAGCTGCCGGTCGGCGTGGTGACCGGGCTGGTCGGCGCGCCGTACCTGATGTGGCTGCTGGTCCGTTCCCGCCGTGGAGGTTCCCGATGACCGCTGACGCGGTGTCCGCCGAGCCCGAGCCCGCCCGCCCCGAGGCCGCACCGCCGGGGCCCGCCGGGACCGCCCCCGCCCACCGGCTCGAAGCGCGGGGCCTGACCCTCGCCTACGAGGCCCGCACCGTCACCGAGGGGCTGGACCTGCGGATCCCGGACGGGAGGGTCACGGTGATCGTCGGGCCGAACGCCTGCGGCAAGTCCACCCTGCTGCGCGCGCTCGGCCGGCTGCTGAAGCCGACCCGCGGCGCCGTCCTGCTGGACGGCGAGGAGCTGGCGCGCGTCCCCACCAGGCGGATCGCCCGGCGGATCGGGCTTCTCCCGCAGTCGCCGACCGCGCCCGAGGGCATCACCGTCGCCGACCTGGTCTCGCGCGGCCGCCAGCCGCACCAGAGCTGGTGGCGGCAGTGGTCGGCACAGGACGAGGCGGCCGTCGCCGAGGCGCTGGAGCGGACCTCCACCGCCGACCTGTCGGAGCGCGGCGTGGACGAGCTGTCGGGCGGGCAGCGGCAGCGGGTCTGGATCGCGATGGCGCTCGCCCAGGACACCGACGTCCTGCTGCTGGACGAGCCGACCACCTTCCTGGACATCGCGCACCAGGTGGAGGTGCTGGACCTGGTCCGCCGACTGAACGTGGAACGCGGGCGGACGGTGGTCGCCGTCCTGCACGACCTCAACCAGGCGTCCCGGTACGCGGACCACCTGGTCGCCATGCGGGACGGGCGGATCGTCGCCGAGGGGCCGCCGGCGGAGGTGGTGACGGCGGACCTGGTGCGCGCGGTGTTCGGGCTGGACGCGGTGGTGGTGCCGGATCCCGTGACGGGTACGCCACTGGTGGTGCCGGGCGCGCCGTGGGCGGCCAAGGCGGACACATAGCGCCTTTTTCTTATCGAACTCGGACATAATCGACGGATTGCCGTCCCGTCCCGATCCGTCCGAGGACCGCCGATGACCCCGATGACCCGCCGCGCCCTGCTGACCGCGTTCGGCGGGCTCGGCGGCGCCGCCCTCACCGGCTGCACCACCCGGCACGCGCCGCCCCCGCCCGTGGACGGCGTGGTCACCGCCGAGTCGGCCACCCCCTCGCCGCTGCCGGACGTCGTGGTCACCACCGCCGTGGGACCGGTCGCCGTACCGGGTGCGCCGATGCGGGTCGTCACCCTGGACACCGCCGAACTGGACTCCGCGCTCACCCTCGGCATCACCCCGGTCGGCGCGGCCCGGCCCGCGGCGGACCCGGGCTTCCCCGACTACTGGCCGGCCTCCCGGCTCGCCCCGATCGCCCTCGTCGGCCCCGTCGGCGACCCCGACCTCGGCGCGATCCGCGCCCTCCGGCCGGACCTCATCCTCTCCAACCAGGGCCGGGACGGCGGCCGGTACGAGGCGCTGCGGGCGATCGCCCCGACCGTCCTCACCCAGACCACCGGCGCGCCCTGGAAGGCCAACGTCCAGACGCACGCCCAGGCGCTGAGCCGGCAGGACGCGGCCGCGGCGTTCGCGGCCTCCTACCAGCGGCACGCCGGCCAGGTGGTGACGGCGCTGGCGGACGCCAAGGCGAGCGGGCGGAAGGTCAGCCTGGTCCGGTTCGTCGAGGGCGGGGGCATCCGGCTGTACGGGAGGCAGAGCTTCCCGGGGTCGGTGCTGACCGACGCCCAGGTGGGGCGGCCGGACGCGCAGAACACCGACCAGGCCGAGGTGGAGCTCCCCGCGGACCAGCTCGCCAGGGCCGACGGGGACCTGCTGCTGTACGCGACGTACGGCGACCCGGAGCGGGCCGGCACGACGGCCGCGCTGGCGAGCCCGGCCTGGCAGGGGCTCGGCGCGGTCAGGGCGCACCGCGCGTTCCCGGTCGACGACCAGCTGTGGTTCCAGGGGATCGGCTACACGGGGGCCAACTACGTCCTGACGGAGCTGCAGCACTTCCTGGGCGCCTGACCCCGCGGGCGCCCCGGTCCGGCCCGGGCCCGCCCGGCGGCGGCGCCGTCGCGCCGCCCACCGGTCCGCCGTCCACGGGTCCGCCGTCACCGACCCGCCGTCCACCGACCCGTCGTCTACTGGCCCGTCGTCTACTGGGCCGGCTCGGCCGCCCGGCGCCGCCGGACCGCCATCGCCAGCAGGAAGACGGCCGACAGCACCGCCGCCAGCCGCAGCACGTCGGGCGCGGCGCTCCACACGGCGTCGGTGGGCTGCTGCCCCTGCTCCAGTCCGCTGCCCCAACGCCCCTGTGCGCGCCCCCAGAACCAGAGGGAGCTGCCGCTGACCGTCATCAGCGGGATCCCGAAGACGGCCAACTTGCGGGCGAAGTCGGTCAGGTGGCGGGACAGGTAGCCGAGCGCCCAGCCCACCAGCATGGCGATCAGCTGACCGGTGACGGCTCCGCCCACCAGGACGGCGGCGGCCAGCAGCAGCAGGGGCGCGGGGCGTCGGCCCGCCCCCGCCCCGGCCTTCGCCGCTGGGCCGGGGGCCGCGGCGTCGGGAGCGGCAGCGGCCTTCCGGCCCTTGGACCGGCCCGGCGCGCCCTTGCCGGACGCGCCCTCGCCCTGCCCCGCCCGCCCCTTGCCCGCCTTGCCCTTGCCCGCCTTGCCCTTCCCGGGGGCGGCAGCGGCCCCCGACTCGGCGGCACCGCCGCCGGTACCGGCGGCACCGTCCGGGCCTTCCTCGGCGGTCCCGTCCGGGGCGGAGCCGTCCTCGGCGGTCCGCTGCCCGGGGATCGGCCTGTCGGACGCCGCCGGCCCCTCCCCGAAGTCGATCGACACGTAGTCCCAGTCGCCCGTGCTCATCGCCCGGTACGGCGCGGGCAGCGCCTCCGGGTCGTCGGGCGCCCCCTCCACCCGCTTCGCCACCCACGGCGAGTCCCCGCCGTACGAGTCCCCGCCGCGCGGCGGCGCGGCCAGCGACCGGGTGCCGGAGGACGGCGACGGCAGCGACGGAGCGGGAGACGTGGACGGCGGCGCGGACGGGGGCGCGGGCGGCGGCGCGGCGGGGCGCGGCGGTGCCGACGGGCGCGGAGGCGTCCCGGGCGCCGGCTCCTGGGCGTACACGCTGTCCCCGTCACCAGCTCCGGTCTGGCCCGCGGCACCCCCCGAGCCCGGTGGCTCGCTCCAGGGTCCCTGCTTGCGCCACCACTCGCCGTCCGACATCCCCACCACACCCCGCCTTGCCCGAACCCGGACCGGAACCCGTCCCCGTCCTCGCTGCCCGTGACGGTACCCACCCGCCGTCCCGCCACGCGAGCCGAACCGCACACCGGACGCCGCTCCGAACCCCCGCCGCGGCCCCCCGCCGGACCGTAGGCCGGACCGCGAGCCGACCCGGCCTCCCCGCCGAAGCGACCCGCACCAACCGCCCTCCGCCCCATCCCCCACCCCGCCCCGGCCCGACTAACCTAGGTCGAATGACCACACAGCAGGGCCCCCAACGCCAGGCCAAGTCCGCCGCCGGCCCCCGCACCCTCGCCGAGGAACTCCGCACGCGGCCCGACGACGACCTCGCCACCCTGCTCCGGTCCCGCCCCGACCTGCTCAACCCCGTCCCCGGCGACCTCACCCAGCTCGCCGCCCGACTCTCCTCCCGCGCCTCCGCCCTGCGCGCACTGGAGCGGCTGGACCGGTTCACCCTGCAGGTCGCCGAGGCGCTCGCGGCCCTCCCGGACGGCGCCACCCCGACCGCCGTCCGCACCCTGCTCGCCGGGCCGGCCAAGGTGAAGCCGCACCCCGGCGCCACCCCGCTGACCCCCGCCGACCGCTCCGCCGTCGCCGCCGCACTCCCCCGCGCGCTCGCCACCCTGCGCGACCGCGCACTGCTCTGGGGCCCCGACAACGGCCTGCGCCTGGTCATCGCCGCCCGCGAGGCGCTCGCCCCGACCGCCGCCAACCCCGGCCGCACCGGCCTCGGCCCGACCTTCGCCGAGGCCAGCACCGGGATGTCCCCGGCCCGCCTCCAACAGCTGCTCGACTCCGCCGGGCAGCCCCCGACGCCCGACCCGGTCTCCGCCGTCGCCGCGTTCGCCGCGCTGCTCACCGACCGCCCCCGCTGCGACCGGCTGCTGGCCACCGCCCCCGAACCGGCGCTGCGGCTGCTCGAACGGCTCGTCTGGGGCCCGCCCACCGGCACCGTCCCGGACGCCACCCGCCCGGTCACCGCCGAGGACGCGCAGAGCCCGGTGGAGTGGCTGCTCGCCCGCGGCCTGCTGCTGCCCACCAGCCCGGGCAGCGTCGTCCTCCCCCGCGAGCTCGCCCTCCACCTGCGCGGCGGCCGCTCGCACCGCGTCGTCGAACCGCTCCAGCCCGAGCCCGCGCCCGCCGCTCCACCGCGCGATCCACAGGCTGTGGACAACGCCGCCGCCGGCCAGGCGCACACCGCCGTCCGCACCGTCGAGGAACTGCTCGACCTCTGGGGCCTCACCCCGCCGCCCACCCTGCGCGCCGGCGGTCTCGGCGTCCGCGACCTCAAGCGCACCGCGCAGGCGCTGGAGACCACCGAGCAGCTCGCCTCCTTCTGGATCGAACTCGCCCACACCTCCGGCCTGTTGGCCCCGGACGGCGAGGCCGACGAACGCTGGGCGCCCACCCCCGCCTACGACGACTGGCTCCACCTCGGCACCGCCGCCCGCTGGACCGTCCTCGCCCAGGCCTGGCTCGCCGCCACCCGCGTCCCCGCCCTCGCCGGCAGCGCCGACAGCAAGGGCAAGCCGCGCGCCGTCCTCGGCCCGGAGCTGGACCGCACCCTCGCCCCGTCCGTCCGCCGCGCCGCCCTCGCCCTGCTCGCCGAGCTGCCGCCCGGCACCCCGGCCACCGCCGCCGAACTGCTGCCCACCCTCCGCTGGCAGCGCCCGCTGCGCGGCGGTCCGACCGCGCCCGACGGCCGCGACCTGCGCGACGACCTCGCCGGCTGGACCCTCGCCGAGGCCGAACTCCTCGGCGTCACCGGCCGGGGCGCCCTCGCCGCCCCCGCCCGCGCGCTGCTCACCGCCGAGGCCGACCCCGCCGAGGTCCTGGCGCCGCTGCTGCCGCAGCCGCTGGACCACGTCATCCTCCAGCCCGACCTCACCGCGGTCGCCCCCGGCCCGCTGCTCACCCCGCTCGCCCACGCGCTCGCGCTCTGCGCCGACATCGAGTCCAAGGGCGGCGCCACCGTCTACCGGTTCACCCCCGGGTCGGTCCGGCGCGCCCTCGACGCCGGACGGAGCGCCGCCGACCTGCGGGCCTTCCTGGAGCAGCACTCCCGGACCCCGGTCCCCCAGCCGCTCGGCTACCTGATCGACGACGTCGCCCGGCGGCACGGCATCCTGCGGGTCGGCGCCGCCTCCTCGTACCTGCGCTGCGACGACCCCGCGCTGCTCAACGAGGTGCTCGCGGACCGCCGCTCCGCCGAACTGCGCCTGCGGCTGCTCGCCCCCACCGTGCTGGCCTCCCAGGCCCCGCCCGACGTCCTGCTCGCCACCCTGCGCACCATGGGGTACGCGCCGGCCGCCGAGTCCGCCGAGGGCGACGTGCTGATCACCCGCCCCGACAGCCACCGCACCCCGCCCCGGACGGCCCCCGTGCCCGTCCCGGACGGACCGCCCACGCCGGACGACACGCTGCTCGCCGCCGCGATCAAGGCGATCCGGGCCGGCGACCGGGCCGCCACCGCCGCCCGCCGCGAGCCGACCGCCACCGCCGGGCGCCAACTCCCGCGCACGGCGGCCGCCGAGACGCTCGCCTCGCTCCAGACGGCCGTCCTGCTCGGCGAACGGATGTGGATCGGCTACCTCAACGCGGAGGGCCTCGCCAGCCAGCGGATCATCGACCCGGTCAAGGTCGAAGGCGGCTTCGTCACCGCCTTCGACCACCACGACGGGGAGCTGCGCACCTTCGCGCTGCACCGGATCACCGGCGTGGCCGAGCTCGACGAGTAGCCGCCGGCCGGGCCGGCCGACGGCGGACCGACCGGCGGAGGGCCGACCGGCGGAGGGTCAGTGCCCCTGCTGCTGGGCCGCCTGCTCCGCCTGCTTCTCCTTCATCGCCTTGTCCGCCATGGCGGCGAGGTCGCCCTGCCCGACCGGCATCACGGAGTTGGCGCCGGCGAGGTCCGCGAGCAGGAACGCGGGCGCCGCGAGCGGACCGCCCGGCCCCTCGCCGATACCCGCCAGGGCGTGCGCGGAGGTGGCCGAGGAGGCGGTGGCGGCGAAGGCCGTGCCGGCCAGGGCGAGAGCGGTGAGAACGCGCTTCGACTTGTTCATACCCGCATCAACGAGCCGCCCCGACCCTGGTCACCCCGTCCCGCGCGCCCCCGCGCGCCGCACGCCGGGGCGCCGGAGCCCGTCCCCGCCCCGGCCCGGCCCCCGTCCGCCCTGCGCTGCGGTTGACGCGCACCGCCCGGCGGCGTAGTCCGGAGGAAGGGCACAGGGGGGAGGGGGCGACGGAAGGAGCCATCATGCTCGGCGACCCGATCGGTGAAACCAGGAACCGCGACACCGGCCGACGAGTCCTCGCCGCCGAGGACGGACACGTCGTCGTCGAGGTCTCGTTCGAGGGCAGCGGCGACTACTACGGGACCGCCGTCAAGGGGTTCGGCACCTACGAGTCCGAGCTCCGCGCCGACGGCACCCTCCGCGGCGAGGGCCAGGGCGTCGACATGACCGCCGACGGCCAGACGATCACCTGGCACGGCATCGGCGTCGGCCACTTCACCGAGGGCGGCGGCACCAGCTGGCGCGGATCGCTCTTCTTCTCCACCGCGTCACCGCAGTTCGAGCGCCTCAACGGCCTCGTCGGACTGTTCGAGTACGAGGTCGCCCCGGACGGCACGTCCACCGGCAAGTACCACGAGTGGAAGTAGCCTCCCGACCACACCGCCGGATGCGCGACACTGGAGGGTCTGCGTCCCTGCAGACCTGTCAGCCAGTGGAGGGCTCCCCCGCGTGAACGACGGACCACTCATCGTCCAGAGCGACAAAACTCTCCTCCTGGAGATCGACCACCCCAAGGCCGCCGAGTGCCGCCGCGCCATCGCGCCGTTCGCCGAACTGGAGCGCGCGCCCGAACACGTGCACACCTACCGGGTCACCCCGCTCGGCCTGTGGAACGCGCGCGCCGCCGGCCACGACGCCGAGCAGGTGGTCGACGCCCTGGTCACGTACTCCCGCTACCCGGTGCCGCACGCACTGCTGGTCGACGTGGCCGACACCATGGCCCGGTACGGGCGGCTCCGGCTGAGCAAGCACCCCACCCACGGCCTGGTGCTCACCACCACCGACCGCCCGGTGCTGGAGGAGGTGCTGCGCTCCAGGAAGATCGCCCCGCTGGTCGGGGCCCGGGTCGACCCGGACAGCGTCGTCGTGCACCCCTCCGAGCGCGGCCAGATCAAGCAGGTGCTGCTCAAGCTCGGCTGGCCCGCCGAGGACCTCGCCGGCTACGTCGACGGCGAGGCGCACCCCATCGAGCTCGACGAGGACGGCTGGCAGCTGCGCCCCTACCAGGCGCAGGCCGTCGAGGGCTTCTGGCACGGCGGCTCGGGCGTCGTCGTGCTGCCCTGCGGCGCCGGCAAGACCCTGGTCGGCGCGGCGGCGATGGCACAGGCCAAGTCGACCACGCTGATCCTGGTCACCAACACCGTCTCGGCCCGCCAGTGGAAGCACGAGCTGGTCAAGCGGACCTCGCTCACCGAGGACGAGATCGGCGAGTACAGCGGCACCAGGAAGGAGATCCGCCCGGTCACCATCGCGACCTACCAGGTGATGACGACCAAGCGGAAGGGCGTCTACGCCCACCTGGAACTCTTCGACGCCCGCAACTGGGGCCTGGTCGTCTACGACGAGGTGCACCTGCTGCCGGCGCCGGTCTTCAAGTTCACCGCCGACCTCCAGGCCCGCCGCCGGCTCGGCCTGACCGCCACCCTGGTCCGCGAGGACGGCCGCGAGGGCGACGTCTTCTCGCTCATCGGCCCCAAGCGCTTCGACGCGCCGTGGAAGGAGATCGAGGCCCAGGGCTACATCGCCCCCGCAGACTGCTGCGAGGTCCGGGTCACCCTGACCGACTCCGAGCGGCTCGCCTACGCCACCGCCGAACCCGAGGAGCGCTACCGCTTCTGCGCCACCACCGCGACCAAGCGCCGTGTGGTGGAGGCCCTGGTCAAGAAGCACGAGAAGGACCAGACGCTGATCATCGGCCAGTACATCGACCAGCTCGACGAGCTCGGCGAGACCCTGGACGCGCCCGTGATCAAGGGCGAGACCAGCAACGCCCAGCGCGAGAAGCTGTTCGACGCCTTCCGCAACAAGGAGATCAGCGTCCTCGTCGTCTCCAAGGTCGCCAACTTCTCCATCGACCTGCCCGAGGCGACCGTCGCGATCCAGGTCTCCGGCACGTTCGGCTCCCGCCAGGAGGAGGCCCAGCGCCTCGGCCGCGTGCTGCGCCCCAAGGCCGACGGCCACGCGGCGCACTTCTACTCCGTGGTCGCCCGTGACACCGTCGACCAGGACTTCGCCGCCCACCGCCAGCGCTTCCTCGCCGAACAGGGCTACGCCTACCGCATCATCGACGCGGACGACGTGCTGTAACGCGCGGGGACGCTCAGTACCCGACGCCGTCGCGCCCGAGGAGGACCACGCGCGCGGCGGTGTCGAGGGCGATGCCGACGTTGCGGACGGCGGTGGTCAGGGGGCCGCGGCGGCGGCCGGGGGTGCCGGTCGCGGTGGCGCCGGCGGGGCGGTCGGTGGACTTCTGGGACGGCACTCGGGGCGCCGTGACGTGTACGGAGCTCATGCTTCAACGGTAGGTTCCGGACACGCCGGGCACATCACCCCAAAGGCCGTGTCCGACAGGACGGAGGTCGTCCTCCGGGAGTACGGAGGCCCCGGGGGATCCCGGGGCTGGAACCCGGAGGCCGACCGGACTAGGATCGTCCGTCTGCCCCCTCCCGCACCGTGGTACCTGCTGTAGTCGCGCAGGCAGCCGGGGGAGGCGTCGACCGTTCGGCAACCGGTCGGCCGTATCCACCGTGAGCTCCTACGATCCGCTGCGCCGCGTCCGGGGCAGCCGGAAAGGTTCGCTGTGCCCGCCACCCCCACCACCGACCCCCTGCAGCGCGAACGCGACCACCTGGCCTCCTCCCGGGCCGCCCTGCGCGCGATGCGCGAGGACGTCGAGTCGCTGGACATCAGCGACGTCACCGGCACCTGGGTCACCGCCGTCGTGCTCCAGAACCAGATCGAGGCCCGGATCGCCGCCCTGGCCGACCTCTCGCACACCCCGCTGTTCTTCGGCCGCCTCGACTACCTCCACGCGATCAGCGAGGAACTGTCCGAGGGCTCCGGCGGCGAGAGCTTCTACATCGGCCGCCGGCACGTGCACGACGCCGACGGCGACCCCATGGTGATCGACTGGCGCGCGCCGGTCTCCCAGCCGTTCTACCGGGCCAGCCGGACCGATCCGCTGGACGTCGAACGGCGCCGCCGGTTCGGCTACACCGGCGGCGAGCTGACCGCGTACGAGGACGAGCACCTCACCGACCCCGCGGAGCACGACACCTCCTCCGCACTGCTGGCCGCCGAGATCGAGAAGCCCCGCGTCGGCCCGATGCGCGACATCGTGGCCACCATCCAGCCGGAGCAGGACGTCATCGTCCGCGCCGACATCTCCGGCAGCCTCTGCGTGCAGGGCGCGCCCGGCACCGGGAAGACCGCCGTCGGCCTGCACCGCGTGGCGTACCTGCTGTACGCGCACCGCGAGCGGCTCGCCCGGACCGGCACCCTGGTGATCGGCCCGAACAGCGCCTTCCTCTCCTACATCGAGCAGGTCCTGCCCGCGCTCGGCGAGCTGGACGTCGCGCAGGCGACCGTGCAGCAGCTGGTCGGGCACGTCGAGGTGCGGGCCGAGGAGCCCGCCGAGGCGGCCCGGCTGAAGGGCGACGCCCGGATGGCCGAGGTGCTGCGCCGGGCGGTCCGGTCCGGCATCGCGCTGCCCACCGAGCCGTGCGTGGTGGTCCGCGGCTCGCGCCGCTGGCGCGTCCCGGTGCACGAACTGGTCTCGATCATCGAGGAACTGAAGGACCGTGACATCCGGTACGGCGCCGCCCGGGACGCCCTGCCGCAGCGGATCTCGCACGCCGTGCTGCTGAAGATGGAGCAGGGCGGCGAGGCCCCGGACGACCGGGTGCAGGACGCGGTGGCCCGCAACGCCGCGGTGAAGGCGGTGGTCAAGGAGTGCTGGCCGCAGGTCGACCCGGCGAAGCTGGTGCTGCGGCTGCTGTCCGACCCGGAGTTCCTGGCCGCCTGCGCGGAGGGCGTGCTGACCCCCGGGGAGCAGGCCGCCGTGCTGTGGCCGAAGCCGGGCCGCTCGGTGAGGACCGCCCGCTGGACGGCCGCCGACGCCGTGCTCGTCGACGAGGCGACGGACCTGGTGCAGCGCACGCCCTCGCTCGGCCACGTGGTCCTGGACGAGGCGCAGGACCTCTCGCCGATGCAGTACCGCGCGGTCGGCCGCCGCTGCACCACCGGCTCGGCGACCGTGCTCGGGGACCTCGCCCAGGGCACCACCCCCTGGGCCACCGCGAGCTGGCCGGAGGCCCTGCACCACCTGGGCAAGTCCGGCGCCCACATCGAGGAGCTGACCAAGGGCTTCCGGGTGCCGGAGGAGGTCATCTCCTACGCCTCCCGGCTGCTGCCGGCGATCGCCCCCGGCCTGGCCCCGGCCGGTTCGGTCCGCGACGCCCCGGGCTCCCTGACCGTCCGCCACGTCGCCGGGGAGGGACGGACGGAGGCCGTCATCGAGGCCTGCCGCCGGGCCCTGGGGAACGAGGGGTCGACCGGTCTGATCGCGGCCGACGCGCACGTCCCGCTGCTCGCGGAGGCGCTGGCGGCGGCCGGACTGCCGCATCTCGCCCCGGGCACCGAGACCAGTGCGGACGCCCGGCTGACGCTCGTCCCCGCCTCGCTGGCCAAGGGTCTGGAGTACGACTACGTGGTGCTCGACGAGCCGGCCGCGGTGATCGCCGGGGAGCCGGACGAGCGGACCGGCCTGCGGCGGCTGTACGTGGCGCTGACCCGTGCCGTCTCCGGCCTGGAGGTGCTGCACTCGGAGCCGCTGCCCGAACAGCTGCGCTGACACCCGGCCGCCCGCCGCTCACGGACGGCGGGCGGCGGGCGGCGGGCCCCGGCGGCACGGCGGGCCGGAACGCCGGAGCCCCGGAACGCCTGCGCTCCGGGGCTCCTGCTCGAACGGGCCCCTGCTCGAACGGGGCCCTGCTCGAACGGGGCCCTGCTCGAACGGTGCTCAGCCGTCGATCAGCGCCCGCCACTCGGCGACCTTGGCGGCGTCCACCGGCGACTGCCACCCCTCGACCCGCACCGCGCCGCCGACGTGGAAGGCGTCGAAGCCGGCCGCCCGCAGCCCGGGCAGGTGCTCGGCGCGCAGGCCGCCGCCGATCAGGATCCGCTGGGTGAAACCGGGCTCGCCGGCCCGGGCCAGCTCGGAGAGCAGCACGTCGCGGCCCGCGTCCACGCCGCCGGCCGCGCCGGAGGTGAGGAAGGTGTCGAGTCCGGGCAGCGCGCCGACGGCCGCGCGGACCGCGGCGCGGTCGGCGCTGTGGTCGATCGCGCGGTGGAAGGTCCAGCGGCAGCCGGCCACCGCGTCGGCGACCGCCTCGGTGGCGGCGAGGTCGACGCCGCCCCCGGCGTCGAGGAAGCCGAAGACGAACTCCTCGGCGCCCTCGGCCCGGAGGGCGGCGGCCCGGGCGCGCAGCTCGTCGAGGTCACCGGGCGCGAAGCCGTCGCGGATGCGCAGCATGACGCGCAGCGGCAGCTCGACGGCCTCGCGGATCTTGGCGAAGTCCTCGGCCGAGGGGGTCAGCCCGTCGGCGGCCATGTCCGTGACCAGTTCGAGCCGGTCGGCGCCGCCCGACTCGGCGGCCTGGGCGTCCTGGGGCGTCAGCGCGATGACTTCGAAAATTGGTCTAGACATATCAGACAGCCTGCCACATCGGGCAGCCCCCGGCGAGCCCCGTGCAGCCACCCGGAGGACCGGGCCCGCCCGGCGGCGCCCGGTGGAACCCCCCGACCGGGCCGCCCGCCGGAACCGTCCGGCGGAGCCACCGGCCCGGACCCGGAAAGACGGAACGGCCGGGCGACCGGTCCCACAACCGGTCGTCCGGCCGTTCAGGGGCGGCGAAGCCCCGGCCGTCCCCGCTCCGCAGGTTTCACGCGGACCCCGTCGGGCCGCACGGTCCCCGGCGGACCCGAGCGAACTCAGGCGAGGCTCCGGCCACCTCCCGCCCCGGCTCCACCCCGGCCGAGCAGTCGGCCGAGCACCAGCAGCACCACCAGACCGCCGGCCACCAGCGGCGCCAGCCGCCACATCCCGCCGACGACCTGCCAGAGGCGGAAGAGGCTGAACTCCGCGCTCAGCGCCAGCACCGTCAGCCCCATCGCGGCCGGCACCAGCCACCCGCGCGCCAGGGCGAGCATCGCGACCAGCGGAACGGCCAGCAGCACGAGGGCCGTCGGCCCGTCCATCAGCACGTAGGAGCTGTAGAAGTCCTCGGCCAGCAGGACCAGTCCGCCCCCGACCGCCGAGGCCGCCACCACGGCCCGGACCCGCCAGGTCGGCCGCTCCAGCAGCTCCTGCGGTGCGAGCGCGAACAGCACGCCGGACACCAGCTGCGGCGTCGCCGCGCTGGACCCCTCGAAGAGCTGCCACCCGTCGTCCGAGACCCCGACCACCTCCACCATCCGCAGCACCCCGGCGAGCGCCACGACCAGCGCCGTCACCCGGGCCGCCTGCCAGCGGCCCGCCAGCACGAAGCCCAGCAGCAGCAGCGGGACGAGCATCTCCCCGACGGAGGCGAGGAAGCCGGGGACGTGGGTGAGCCGGTCGGGCGTCATCAGCAGCCGGTACCGGTGCTGGCCGAGCGCGCTGCCCAGGGCCTGCGCGACCCCGAGTCCGGCGATCGCCCCGGCGATCAGCGGCGCGGCCACCGCGAGCAGCCGCCCCACGACGGAGGAGGAGGTCAGCCCGGTGCGCATGCGCAGGCCGTACGCCCCGAGGTCGACCGCCTCGCGGGCGGTGGCCAGCTTGCCCGACTCGGCGGTGCTGTCGGCGAAGACGGCGGAGAGCTCGTCCCCGCGCTCGCGCCGGTAGCGGGCCGGGTAGAGCCGGAGCGCGGCGCGGAAGGCCACCGGCTCGGCCAGGAATCCGGGAAAGGTCTGATGGGTCATGCGAAGGCCCCCCTGACCCTCAGGAACGCCGGGCGCGCCGGCCCGGCCGGTCGGACGGCGGCCGGACGGACGGCCGCGAGCCGCCGCTGCGCCTCGTCCGCGACGGAGCGCAGGCGTTCGGCCTCGGCGCCCAGCGCGCCCCGCCCGCCCTCGGTGAGCGCGTAGGTGCGACGGGCCCGGCCGTCGACGATCTCCTCGGCGGCGACCTCGATCAGGCCCTGCTGGAGCAGGCGGTCGAGCGCGCCGTACAACGTGCCGGTGCGCATCTTGACCCGGCCGTCGGAAATCGCGGCGATCTCCTGGATGAGCGCGTAGCCGTGCCTGGGGGCGTCGGCGAGCGCGGTGAGCAGAAGCAGCGTCGGCTCCTGCATGGCCCGTTCTGTCATGTGACTACATATACCGTCCACCGGCATATCCAGTCCAGTAGAACCGCTCACCGGTCCGCCGGGCCCGGACAGAATGGCCCCATGCCCGACGCGCCCGATCCCGACCTCCTCGCCGCCTGGACCGCCCTGCTCCGCCGCTGCGGCGCCGCGGACGACCCCGAACCGGCCGGCCGGGAGCTGCTGCGCCGCTGGGCCGAGCCGCAGCGCCGCTACCACTCCACCGGCCACCTGCGGGCGGTGCTGGCCCACGTGGACGCGCTCGCCGGCCACGCCGACGACCCGGACGCCGTCCGGCTCGCCGCCTGGTTCCACGACGCCGTCTACCGCCCGGACCGGTCCGAGAACGAGGAACGCAGCGCCGTCCTCGCCGTCCGGGCCCTCGCCGGGGCCGGACTCCCCGCCGCACGGGTCGACGAGGTCGCCCGGCTGGTCCGGCTCACCGTCACCCACCACCCCGGGCCCGGCGACCGCGACGGCGAGGTGCTCTGCGACGCCGACCTCGCCGTCCTCGGCGGCACCCCGGAGGCCTACGCCGCGTACGCGGCCGCCGTCCGGGAGGAGTACGCCTTCGTCCCCGAGCCGGACTTCCGGGCCGGGCGCGCGGCCGTGCTCCGCCGACTCCTCGCGCTCCCCGCGCTCTACCGCACGCCCACCGCGCGCGAGCGGTTCGACGCCCCCGCCCGCGCCAACCTGACCGCCGAACTCGCCCAACTCGCCCAACTCGCCGAACCGACCGGCGCGAGCGGACCGACCGGCGCCTGACCCCGCCCCGCGTCCGGAGGCCCCGCAAGCCGGAGGACCGGGGCGGCGAAGGACCGGACGCCGAAAGACCGGGACACCGGAGGACCGGGACACCGGATCGGGCCCGGCCGCCGAAGCGGCCGGGCCCGTCGGTGCGGGGCCACCGGACGAGGGCGCCGGAGCGCCGTCCGTCACCCCGCCCGCCGCGCCAACGGCAGCCTCCCACCGGTGAACGCGGCCGCACCCAGCCCCGCCACCACCGGCAGCACCACCGTGACCAGCAGGATCACCCCCCAGGGCGCGGCGAAGGACGCCGCCCCCGAGTGCCCGGCGCCGTGCGCCCGGAGCAGTCCCATCGCGGGCACGAACCCGCTGACCGTGCCGAGCACCGCCCCGATCCCCGCGATCAGCACGCACTGCAGCCCGGCCTGCACCCGCCGGATCCGCGGCGGCGCGCCGACCGCGGCCAGCGTGGCCTGGTCGTTGCGCGAGTCGGCGGCGGCGAGCCCGGTGGCCACGGCCGCGGCGCCCAGCACCACGACGGCGGCGAACCCGGTGAGCGCGAGGGTGTTCAGGTCCCCCTTCGGCTGGTAGCCGCGCTCCACCTGGAGCCGGGCGAACGGGACGATCCGCGCCACGGTCGCCTCGGCCCGCTGCTGCTCCTTCGGGGTGGGCGCGGTCTCCGGCAGCCAGACCGACCCGGCCGGGCGGGCGTCGAGGGCGGCCTTCCGCACCGCCTCGGGGCTCATCAGCGCCGCGCCGAACCGGGCGGCCTCCGGGTTCGCGACGAGCACGGCCTCGACGCCGACCTCCCGCCGGTCCGGCTTCGGCACCTCGCCGGGCTGGAGCGGAGCCGCCCCGGCACCGCCCTGCATGGTCAGCACGGCCTGGCCGTCGTGCAGGTAGGCGGGGTCGAAGACGACCGTCTTGCCGGCCGCCAGCGCCTCCTCCGCCGTCCGGTCGTGCAGCCCGAAGAGGTTGTGCAGGACGGTCGCGTCCCCCGCCAGGGTCCGCGCCCGGGCCATGCCCGGCTCGGGCCGGCCGGTCCCCTTGAGCAGGACGCTGGAGGAGCACTCCGGGCAGAAGACGTAGACGACGTCGTACACGTCGGCGCGGGCGCCGAGGCCCGGCAGGTCCTTCTCGACACCGCTGCGCAGCCGCGCCAGCTGCGGACTGTCCGCCTTGAGGGCGGCGTCGACCACGACGGCGCCGATCGGGGCCGACGGCCGGTAGTCGGCGCGGTCCTGCGCCTCGGTGCCGGTGGTGTAGACGCCGACGGCGACGGCCCCGGCGACGGCGGCCAGCACGGCGGCCACGGCCGGTGCGGTGCGGCCCCGGTGGCGGGCCGAGTCGCGCAGGGCGAGCCGGGGCCCGAGCGGCAGCCGGCGGGCCAGCCGGCCGAACAGGGCGATCAGCATCGGGGTGAAGAGCAGCAGGCCCAGTTCGGCGGTGGCCGCGCCGGCGAGCACCGAGAGCGTCCGGGCGCTGAAGGTCCCGACCACCGGCATGCCGCCGGTCTCGTAGGTGCCGACGCCGTAGAGCGCCACGGCCGCGCCGGTGCCGACCAGCAGCAGGCCCAGGACGGGGACCCAGCGGCTGGGGGCGGTGACGGTGTCCCGGCCGGTCAGGCCGGCCACCACGTCGCGGCGGGCGGCCTGGACGGCCGGCAGCACGGCGGCCAGCAGTGCGGTGAGGACACCGACGCCGCCGATCGCCAGCAGGTCGAGCGGGGCCAGCGCGAAGTGCCCGAAACGGCTGCCGCCCGCCTCCTCCGCCCAGGGCCGCACCGCGGCGACCAGGACGGTGCCGAGTCCGACGCCGAGCGCGGCGCCGGCCAGCCCGAGCACCAGTCCGGCACCGAGGACGACGGCGCGGACGTGGCCGCGGTGTCCGCCGGCTGCGCCGATCAGGGCGAGCTGGCGGCGCGAGCGGCGGGCGCCCACGGCGAACGCGGGGCCGGCCAGCAGCG
Source organism: Kitasatospora sp. NBC_00458 (assembly GCF_036013975.1). Lineage (NCBI taxonomy): Bacteria > Bacillati > Actinomycetota > Actinomycetes > Kitasatosporales > Streptomycetaceae > Kitasatospora > Kitasatospora sp. NBC_00458. The sequence continues at coordinate 5,077,797 of NZ_CP107904.1, read as the reverse complement.
CGACCTCCAGCAGTGCCATCCCGACGACGGTGACGAGCACGACGGTCCGGTCGTCGGAGGCGGACGCGACGCCCGCCCACGCGTTCTGCCGGTACGGGACGGCGGACGGGTCCGGCGGGTCGAGGGTGACGGCCCGGGAGGTGACGGTGAAGCCGTACCGGTTGAACTCCCGGACCTCGTCCCAGTCGAGCCGTTCGCCGGCCGGCAGCCGCACCAGCCACTGCTCGGGCGGGGCGCCCTCGTCGGTGCCGGACGCGGTCAGCCCCGGGGTCCCGGCCGGTGCGAGCGCCGCCGTGAGCGGGGCGATCACCTCGCCGGGCCGGCCGATCAGCTCCACCTTGCCGAGGTCACCGGGGTGCTCGACCACGCCGGTCAGGGTGAACGGCGCGTCCACGCCCTTGAGCGTGGTGGAGTCGCCGAGCCGCAGCCCCGCCTCGTCGAGGAAGGCCCGGGTGGCGGCGGCCTCGTGCGGCGCGGCCGGCGCCCGGCCGTCGACCAGGTCGAGCCGGCCGGACCAGACCGGCGTGGTCAGGTCGGCCTCGGCGGTCGCGGTGGTGAGGAGGCCCTCCCGGGTCGAGGCGCTCACCTCGGGCCCGGGGGTGGCCGGCAGCAGGACGGTGCCGCGCGGCAGCAGCTCGGCGGCCAGGGTGGCCGGGGCGGTCCCGGCGGCCCGCTGCTGCTCGGCGGTGGACCCCTCGGCGGCCGGCAGCACCCGGACGCCGTCCTCGGCGACCGGGGCCTGTTCGACGGAGCGGCCCGGACGGTAGGCGGTGAGCAGGGCGTCGCTCTCGCCCATCACCCGCTCGACCCGCTCGCCGGGGGTGAGCTGGCCGCTGCGGTAGACCACGTCGGCGCCGGTGACGCCGAGGACGGGCAGCGCGATCATGGCGACGACGAGGGCGCTGCGGCCCTTGGCTCGCAGGGCGTCGCGGCGGGCGATGCGCAGCGCGACGCGCAGGGCGGGGAGTCTCATCGGCCGGCCCCGTTCCGGCTGGACAGCTGCAGCAGGGTCTCGGCGTCCCGGCCGATGCTCTCGTCGACGATCCGGCCGTCGCGCAGGAAGACGACGCGGTCGGCCCAGACGGCGTGCCGGGGGTCGTGGGTGACCATCATGGCCGCGGCGCCGGCGTCGCAGCGGGCGCGCAGCACCCCGAGGACGGCCTCGCCGGTGGCGGAGTCGAGGGCGCCGGTGGGCTCGTCGGCGAGGACGAGGCGGCGGTCGCCGACCAGGGCGCGGGCGATGGCGACGCGCTGCTGCTGGCCGCCGGACATCTCCTCGGGGAAGCGGTTCGCGAGCTCGGGGATGCCGAGTTCCTCCAGGGCGGTGAGCGCCTCGCGGCGGGCGGCCCGCCCGGAGGTGCCGTCCAGTTCCCGGGGCAGCGCGATGTTCTCGGCGGCGGTGAGGGCCGGGATCAGGTTGTAGTCCTGGAAGACGTAGCCGACCGAGCGGCGGCGGAGGGCCGCGAGCCCGGTCCGGTTCAGCCCGCCGAGTTCGACGCCCTCGACCACCACCTGCCCGCCGGTGGGCCGGTCGAGACCGCCGGCCAGGGTGAGCAGGGTGGACTTGCCGGAGCCGGAGGGCCCCATCACGGCGACGAACTCGCCCGGGTGGACGGCCAGCTCGACGCCGCGCAGCGCGTACACCTGGACCGATCCCTGTCCGTGCACCCGGATGACGTTCCGCAGGTGCAGGACGGGTCGGGCGGAATCTGGCTGGGACATGGTTCTCCCCCTCGTTTCGCGGGGGCGGGCGGCCTCGCGGCCACCGACGCCCTACATACCGAGTATGTATACATCGCCCGAGGGGGATGACTCAAGTATCCGGCATAAGTCGGTAGACTACATATGCAGATGCACGACCACACCACGACAGGGGCCCCGACCAGCGAAAAGCCGCCGCCGCACCCGGAGGCGCGACGGCGGCGAAGGCGAGGAGCGAGGAGCGAGGAGCGGAGCAGGTGGAGCGGCGGGCGAGGCGGGCGAGGAGCAGCGCGACGGACGGCGCGCCCCGGGCGGACCGGACGTCAGGCGAGCCGCCCGACGGGCGCCACCACCGCGCCCTGCTTGCCGCAGACCCAGTGCGGCTCCGGCCCCAGCTCGGGCTCCACGCCGAGCGCGTGCGGGTCGCCGTCCGCCGCGCACTCGGCGCAGAGCGGCCAGCGCCCGTAGTTCTCCAGCAGCGCGTCCTGGACGTCCTGGGCCACCAGCCCGAGCACGTACTCGGTGCCGTCCGGCCACTGCTCCAGCCACCAGCGCCGGTGTGTCACGGCCTGCTCGACCAGCGACACCACGGCGGCGTCCGCCACGTCCCGTGCGGTCAGGTCGGCCAGGATCAGCGCCCGTGCGGTGTGCAGCGCCGTCTCGATGTCGTCAGTCGAAGCCATCGGCCCATTCTCCCAAACCCGGGGGCACGCCCCCGCACAACGCCGCACGGGCGGCCCCCCGGAGGGAACCGCCCGTGCGAACGAGGAACCGTCCGACCCCGGAGGATCAGAAGTCCATGTCACCGCCCGGCATGCCGCCGCCGGCAGCCGCAGCCTTCTCCGGCTTGTCGGCGATGACGGCCTCGGTGGTGAGGAAGAGCGCCGCGATGGAGGCGGCGTTCTGCAGCGCGGAGCGCGTGACCTTGGCCGGGTCGATGATGCCCTCGGCGATGAGGTCGACGTACTCGTTGGTCGCGGCGTTCAGACCGTGGCCGGCGGGGAGGTTGCGCACCTTCTCCACCACGACACCGCCTTCGAGGCCGGCGTTGGCCGCGATCTGCTTGATCGGGGCCTCCAGCGCGATCTTGACGATGTTGGCACCGGTGGCCTCGTCGCCCTCAAGCTCCAGCTTGTCGAACGCGACGGCGGCCTGCAGCAGGGCGACGCCGCCACCGGCGACGATGCCCTCCTCGACGGCGGCCTTGGCGTTGCGCACCGCGTCCTCGATGCGGTGCTTGCGCTCCTTGAGCTCGACCTCGGTCGCCGCGCCGGCCTTGATGACGGCCACGCCGCCGGCCAGCTTGGCGAGGCGCTCCTGGAGCTTCTCGCGGTCGTAGTCCGAGTCGCTGTTCTCGATCTCGACGCGGATCTGGCTCACGCGGCCGGCGACCTGCTCGCCGTCGCCGCCACCGTCGACGATGGTCGTCTCGTCCTTGGTGATGACCACCTTGCGGGCGGTGCCCAGCAGGTCGAGGCCGGCGCTCTCCAGCTTCAGGCCCACCTCCTCGGCGATCACGGTGCCGCCGGTGAGGATGGCGATGTCCTGCAGCATGGCCTTGCGGCGGTCACCGAAGCCCGGGGCCTTGACGGCGACGGACTTGAAGGTGCCCTTGATCTTGTTCACGACCAGGGTCGACAGGGCCTCGGCCTCGACGTCCTCGGCGATGATGACCAGCGGCTTGCCGCTCTGCATGACCTTCTCCAGCAGCGGGAGCAGGTCCTTGACCGAGCCGATCTTGGAGTTGGCGATCAGGATGTACGGCTCGTCGAAGACGGCCTCCATGCGCTCCAGGTCGGTGGCGAAGTAGGCCGAGATGTAGCCCTTGTCGAAGCGCATGCCCTCGGTGAGCTCAAGCTCCAGACCGAAGGTGTTGCTCTCCTCGACGGTGATGACGCCTTCCTTGCCGACCTTGTCCATGGCCTCGGCGATGAGCTCGCCGATCTGGGTGTCGGCGGCCGAGATGGAGGCGGTGGAGGCGATCTGCTCCTTGGTCTCCACGTCCTTGGCCTGGGCCAGGAGCTGGTCGGAGACGGCGACGACGGCCTTCTCGATACCGCGCTTCAGGGCCATCGGGTTGGCGCCGGCGGCGACGTTGCGCAGACCCTCGCGGACGAGCGCCTGGGCCAGCACGGTGGCGGTGGTGGTGCCGTCACCCGCGACGTCGTCGGTCTTCTTGGCGACCTCCTTGACGAGCTCCGCACCGATCTTCTCGTACGGGTCTTCGAGCTCGATCTCCTTGGCGATGGAGACACCGTCGTTGGTGATGGTGGGGGCGCCCCACTTCTTCTCCAGAACGACGTTGCGACCCTTGGGGCCGAGCGTGACCTTCACCGCGTCGGCGAGCTGGTTCATGCCACGCTCAAGGCCGCGGCGAGCTTCCTCATCAAAGGCGATGATCTTGGCCATCTGAAGTGGTCCTCCGGGACACGGTCGACTGCTCGGACCAAGGGGTGCCCGCGACGGACGGCCCTGGTATGCGGGGGTCCCATTCCCCTACCGCTCCCTGGGGCCTCACCGACCCGGTCCGCTTATCACTCTCAAGCTGTGAGTGCTAACGCCAATGATTAGCACTCTGGGTGGGCGAGTGCAAGCCCAATCGGCGATCCGCGAGCCCCGGCGAACCCCTCCGCCCGCCGCCCCGGCCACCCCCGCGCACCGCGCCCGCGGCCGCTCGACACCGCGCCCGCGGCCCCGCCGCACCGCCCCGACGGCCCCGCCCCGGCCGCCCTCCGACCGCGGCCGGGCACGCCGACGGGCCCGTACGGCGAGTGCCGTACGGGCCCGTCGTGAAGCGAGAGGTGCACCAGCCGATGGGCCGAGCCGAACCCCTGGGTGTCGGAAAGGTCAGACCGCCGCGCGGACCATGTCCGCCTGCGGGCCCTTCTGCCCCTGAGAGATCTCGAACTCGACCCGCTGGCCCTCCTCAAGGGTGCGGTAGCCGTCCATCTGGATCGCGCTGTAGTGGACGAAGACGTCCGCACCACCGTCGACCGCGATGAAGCCGTAGCCCTTCTCCGCGTTGAACCACTTGACGGTGCCCTGAGCCATTCCGAACTCCCCTAGTGCTGTGCTGGCCCTTCACGCGCCCGCAGGTCTGCGGGCCCGGGTCTGGTTGGAGGCCGGCCCGGGGAACCCCCCCTGGACGCAGCCGTGCACGCCGCAATCCCCCGGGCGCCGCCGGAGGACATCCGGCGAACGGGCGATTGCGTCGACCGCGGCTGAATGTATCCGGATCGACGCCCTCTGCAACAGGGTCAAAGGTTGGGAATTCCCCGGGACAATCGGGGGACAGTCCGGGAGCAATCGGAAGGAAAGCCGCCTTTCCTCCCGGACATAGCGGACGGAATGCCCGAAATCCACTCCAGAATTCTGACACCGGCCTGACATGTTTCCCCGCCGCGGCCCGGTCGCCGGTCTCAACGACCGGACGGTCGGCGGCGGTACGGGTGCGGGCGGATCGGGTCGCGGGGAGAGCGGGGAGGGGTGGCGCTGTTCCCGGTACAGCGACACTTTACTCCGACTCGGACAGAAAATATTCCCGCCAAAATACGACCGGCCGTCCGCGGCACGGAATTCCGTGCTGCGGACGGCCGGGAACGGCGAAAAGGCGCTCAGCAGCCGCCGGCCACCGCCGGAATGATCGAGACGCTCGCGCCGTCCTTGATCTCCGTCGCCAGGCCCTCGGCGAACCGCACGTCGTCGTCGTTCACGTAGACGTTCACGAAACGGCGCAGCTTGCCGGTGTCGTCCAGGATGCGCGCGGCGATCCCGGCGTGGTTCTTCTCCAGGTCGGCGATGACGTCGCCCAGGGTCGCGCCCTCGGCGGCCACCTCACTGGCGCCGCCGGTGTAGGTGCGCAGGATGGTCGGGATGCGGACGTTGGCGCTCATGGGGGTCATCTCCTCGTTGCGGGGGGGCGGGGCGGGGCTGGGACGGCGGCGGGCGCAGGGCCCGGAACGGGCCGGTCAGGCCGACGCCAGGCCGGCGTCGCGGAACGAGGCCAGCGTCGGCCGGATCACGGCGGTCATGCCGGCCTCCGAGACGGCGTCGAGCGTCTTGAGGCCGTCGCCGGTGTTGATCGCGACGGTCTCCTTCGACGGGTCCAGCTGCCCGGTCTCGACGAGCTTCTTGAGCACGCCGACGGTCACCCCGCCCGCGGTCTCGGCGAAGACGCCCTCGGTGCGGGCCAGCAGCCGGATCGCCGCCACGACCTCCTCGTCCGTCACGTCCTCCACCGCACCGCCGGTGCGCCGGGCGATGTCGAGCACGTACGGGCCGTCGGCCGGGTTGCCGATCGCCAGCGACTTGGCGATGGTGTCCGGCTTGACCGGCCGGATCACGTCGTGGCCGGCCTTGAACGCCGCCGACACCGGCGAGCAGCCCGCCGCCTGGGCGCCGAAGATCCGGTACGGCCGGTCCTCGACCAGGCCCAGCTTGATCAGCTCCTGCAGACCCTTGTCGATCTTGGTCAGCTGCGAGCCCGAGGCGATCGGGATCACGATCTGCTCCGGCAGCCGCCAGCCGAGCTGCTCGCAGATCTCGTACGCCAGCGTCTTGGAGCCCTCGCCGTAGTAGGGGCGCAGGTTGACGTTGACGAAGCCCCAGCCCTCGCCGGCCGGGTCGCCGATCAGCTCGGAGCAGAAGCGGTTCACGTCGTCGTAGTTGCCCTCGATGCCGACCAGCTCGCCGCCGTACACACCGGCCATGACGACCTTGCCCTGCTCCAGGTCGTGCGGGATGAACACGCAGGACTTGAAGCCGGCCCGGGCCGCGGCCGCGCCCACCGCACCGGCCAGGTTGCCGGTCGAGGAGCAGGAGAGGGTGGTGTAGCCGAAGGCCCGCGCCGCCTCGATCGCGCACGCCACCACACGGTCCTTGAAGGAGTGGGTCGGGTTGCCCGAGTCGTCCTTGACGTGCAGCTGGGCGGTGAACCCGAGCTCGCGGCCCAGGTTGTCGGCCTTCACCAGCGGGGTCCACCCGGGGTTCAGGTTCGGCTTGGTGGCGACGTCGGCGGGCACCGGCAGCAGCGGCGCGTACCGCCAGATCGACGCCGGACCGGCCTCGATGCGCTTGCGCAGCTCCTCCGCGCCCTCGCTGCCGAACTCGTAGGCGATCTCCAGCGGGCCGAAACACTCCACACAGGCGAAGCTGGGGCCGAGCGGGAACCGGGTGCCGCACTCGCGACAGGACAGCGCGGCGGCGGGGCCGAGGTCAACGGTGACGGGTGCGGCGGTGTCGATAGCCATGATGGCGGAGGCCTCTCTCCTCATCTTCCCCGTGACGCGGTCGCGCCACAGGCCGGAATTGGCACCTGTCCCGCCGGGGCCTGTCGAAGACAGCCGCGCGAGAAGGTTGCCGGGACGTCGACGGGCCGTTCCCTCAGTCCCTCTGGATGAGCTCTGTGAAGTTGTGGTCGTGCTCAGCGGAGACCCCGGCGTGCGAAGGTCCGACCGCTGTACGAAGACTGTAACCGAAGGCGTCAACCCCGAACGGGACCGTCCGCCACGCGAGATGACCCGTCCCATCCGAACCCGCCGAGGAGAGAACAGTGCCCGCCGAACCGATCCCCGAGCTCCTCCCCGAGACGGCGTCCTGGCTGCGCCGGCGCTCGTGGAGCGCGGCCGACCGCCCGGTGGACCTCCTGCTCGCGGCCAAGCGCGCCCTGGGCCCGGCCGGCACGGTCAGCGTCGTCCTGCCCGCGCTGGACGAGGAGGCCACCGTCGGCGACATCGTCCGCATCATCCGCCGCGAGCTGGTGGAACGGCTGCCGCTGGTCGACGAGCTGGTCGTGGTCGACTCCGGCTCCACCGACGCCACCGCCGCGGTCGCCGCCGAGGCCGGCGCCACCGTGTTCCACCGCGACGCGATCCTCCCCCGGCTGCCCGCCGCCCCCGGCAAGGGCGAGGTGCTCTGGCGCTCGCTGCTGGTCACCCACGGCGAGATCGTCTGCTTCGTCGACGCCGACCTGCGCGAGTTCGACCCCGCCCTGGTCTCCGGCATCATCGGCCCGCTGCTCACCGACGCGCACATCCAGCTGGTCAAGGCCATGTACGACCGCCCGCTGGCAGTGGCGCCGGGCGACTCCGCCACGGGCGACGCCGCCGTCATCCCCTCCGGCGGCGGCCGGGTCACCGAACTGGTCGCCCGCCCGCTGCTCAACCTGCACTGGCCGGAACTCGCCGGTTTCGTCCAGCCCCTCGGCGGCGAGTACGCGGCGCGCCGCTCACTGCTCGAACGCCTGCCCTTCCCCACCGGCTACGGCGTCGAACTCGGCCTGCTGGTCGACGCCCTGGAGACGGCCGGACTCGACGCGCTCGCCCAGGTGGACGTCGGGGTCCGCCACCACCGCCACCAGGACGGCCAGGCCCTCGGCCGGATGGCCGCCACCATCTACCGCACCGCCCTCGAACGGCTCGACCGCACCCACCGGCTCAAGGCCTCCGCCGACCTGGTCCACCCGCTGCTCACCCAGTTCACCCGCGACCCGGAGACCCGCGCCTTCACCGCCCACACCCACCCGGTCACCGCCACCGAACGCCCCCCGATGCACACCGTCCCCGAATACGCCACCCGGCGTTAGGGCCTCCCCGACGGGTTTGCGGCCCGGACCCCCCGGCAACCAACCAACCATGGGCGATCTCACGACCGAACGTTCGAATCCGACCGGCACCGCCCCCGTCCTGGTGGCGTCCAACCGGGGACCAGTGTCGTTCGGCACCGCGGACGACGGCACGCTGACCCTCCGCAGAGGGGGCGGCGGCCTCGTCTCCGGCCTCTCCGCCATCGACGACCCGGACGCCGTCTGGGTCTGCGCCGCCCTCTCCGACGCCGACCGCCGGGCCGCCCGGGAGGCCCCCGACGGCCGCCTCGACCGGGCCGGCCACGACGTCGGCGGGCAGGCCGTCCGGATGCTGGACATAGACCCGGAGACCTTCGCGCGGGCCTACAACGGCGTCGCCAACTCGACCCTCTGGTTCATCCACCACCTGCTGTACGACACCCCGACCGCACCCGCCTTCGACGCCGGCTTCCGCACCGAGTGGCAGGCCTACACCGCGTACAACGCCGCCTTCGCCGGGGCCCTCGCCGCCGAGGCCGCCCCCGGCGCGGCCGTCCTGGTCCAGGACTACCACCTCTCGCTGACCCCGGCACTGCTCCGGGCCGCCCGCCCCGACCTGCGGATCGGCCACTTCTCACACACCCCCTGGGCGCCGCCCGAGTACTTCCGGCTGCTGCCCGACGACGTCGCCCGGACGGTCCTCACCGGCATCCTCGGCGCCGACCGGGCCGGCTTCCTCACCCGCCGCTGGGCGCTCGCCTTCGCCGACTGCTGCGAGAGCGTCCTCGGCGCCGCCGTCGACCGCGCCGCCCTCACCGTCACGCACGGGGGCCGCACCACCCGCCTCGGCGTCCACGGCCTCGGCGCCGACGCCGGATTCCTGCGCGAGCGCGCCCACCGCCCCGACGTCGACGAGCGGCTCGCCACCCTGCGCGAGGCCGTCGGGGGGCGCCGGACCGTCGTCCGGGTCGACCGCACCGAGCTGAGCAAGAACATCGTCCGCGGCTTCCAGGCCTACCGGCACCTGCTGCGCACCCGCCCCGAGTGGCGCGACCGGGTGGTCCACATCGCCTTCGCCTACCCGTCCCGCACCGACCTCGCCGAGTACCGCGCCTACACGGCCCGGGTGCGGGCGCTCGCCGAGGAGATCAACGAGGAGTTCGCCACCCCCGGCTGGCAGCCGCTGATCCTGCACGTCGACGACGACTTCCCGCGCTCGCTGGCCGCGTACCGGCTGGCCGACGTCGCCCTGGTCAACCCGATCCGGGACGGCATGAACCTGGTCGCCAAGGAGGTCCCGGTCGTCTCCGACGACGGCTGCGCCCTCGTGCTGTCCCGTGAGGCCGGTGCCCACGCCGAGCTCGGCGACGACGCGCTCACCGTCAACCCGTACGACGTCGTCGCCACCGCCGAGGCCCTGCACGCCGGGCTCACCATGCCGGCCGGCGAGCGCGCCGACCGCACCAAGCGGCTCGCCGCCGCCGCGACGGCGCTCCCGCCCCAGCAGTGGTTCCTCGACCAGCTCAACGCGCTGCGCTGAGCTCCTCCCCCAGCGCCGCCAGCAGTTCCACCACGCCGGCCGGGCCCGGGACCACCAGGTCCGCCCGGTCGGCGAGCTCCCGCACCGGCGCGTCCCCCACCGCGCCGCTGCAGACCAGCAGCCCGGCCAGGCCCTGCCCGCGCAGCTTCTCCACGGCCTCGAAGGCCGCCACGTCGCCGAGGTCGTCCCCCGCGTACAGCACGGAGCGGGCCGCCCGCTCCCGCAGGAAGCCCTCCAGCGCAGCGCCCTTGTCGACCCCCGGCGGCCGCAGTTCGAGCACCAGCCGGCCCGGTTCCACGACCAGCCCGTGCGCGGCGGCCAGCGCGCCGACCGGTTCCCGCAGCAGCTCGAACGCGGCGGCCGGCGCGGCCGTCCGCCGGGTGTGCACGGCCAGCGACCTGCCCTTGTCCTCCACCCACGTGCCGTCCGGCGCCCCGGCCGCGGCCAGGACGTCCGGCAGCGCCGTCCGCGCCGCGCCGACCCCGGGGTGCACCGGCGGCGCCGACAGCTCGCCGTCCTCCCAGCGCTCCGCACCGTAGTGCCCGAGCACCACGACCCCGCCGACCGCGGCGAGGCCCCCGTACTCCACCGCGAGCCCGGCCGGGCGCCCGGTCACCACCACGACCGCGCCGACGTGCGGCACCACGCCGCGCAGCGCGTCGACCACGCCGGGGTGCGCCCGGGCGCGGCTCGGGTCGGCCACGATCGGTGCCAGCGTCCCGTCGAAGTCCAGGGCGACCACCGCCGTCCGCGGTTCGGCGAGCAGCGCCGCCAGGCCCGCCCGTCCGTCGTCCGTCGTCGGTCGCGCGATGTCTGCAAGGCCCATGCCAGGCACCGTACCCAGGCTGGGCGGGGGTCACCCGTCGGAGCGCGCGCCGGGGCCCGGCGCGGTCGCGCGCTACCGCGCCGCGCGCCGGGCGTCCCTGACCCGCCGGAGCCGGTTGACCAGCACCGGCGCGTGCGCCAGCGCCTCCGGCCGGTCGAGCAGCGCGTTCAGCAGCTGGTAGTACCGGGTACTGGAGAGCCCGAGCTCCTCCCGGACCGCCCGTTCCTTGGCCCCGGCCGTCCGCCAGGAGCGGCCCTCCAGCTCCAGCACCGCCCGGTCCCGCTCGTCCAGCTCACCCGCGCCCATGCCGGCCAGCCTACTTGCGGGCCCGGGCGGCCTCCTTGACGGCGGTCTGCTGCAGGTCCTCCAGGACCGGCTTGGGGTCGGCGGTCGCGGCCGCCCCGATCCCGGCCTTGATCCGGTTGGACACCTCGGCCCAGGCCGGGTCGCCGAACGGGTAGAAGCTCGCGTTGCCGAGCCCGGCCGCGAACTGCTTCAGGTCCTCGTGCTTGGGGTCCTTGCTGATCGCGTCGAAGGCGTCCTGGGTGACCGGCAGCAGGTTGTAGGTCTCGTCGAACTTGAGCTGGTTGTCCTTCGTGTAGACGAAGGACAGGAACTTCTTGATCTCGTTCTTGTGCCCGTTGGCCTTGAACGCCATCATCCAGTCGGCCACCCCGAGGCTGCCGGTCTTCGCCAGGCCGTCCTTCTTCGGGATCGGCGCCGTACCGAAGTCGATCTTGCCCTTGGTGGCCATCCGCAGCAGCGTCGGGTGCCCGTTGAGCATCGCGACCTTCCCGGCCGCGAAGTCGGTGAACACCGGGGTGCGGTTCATCTTGCCGGGTTCGGGGTAGGTCAGACCGGTGGCGACCAGGTTGGTCTTGAGCCAGTTGAAGGTCGCCTGGTTCTGGTTGCTGTCGATGGTGTAGTTGCCGACATCGTCGGAGAGGCTGCCGCCGCCGCTGAGCGTCCACAGCATCGACTCGGCCGGAGCCTCCTCCGGACCGAGCGGCAGCCCGTACGGCGTGACGCCCGGCACCTTGGCCTTGATCTTCTCGGCGGCCTGCTTGAGCTCGTTCCAGGTGGTCGGCGGCTTGTCGACGCCGGCCTTCTGGAAGACCGCCTTGTTGTAGAAGAGCACCCGGGAGGAGGAGACGAACGGGATGCCGTACTGCGTGCCGAGTACCTGCCCGGCGTGCGAGAACGACTCCATGATGTTGGCCTGGGTCTCCAGCGAGAGCACGTCCGAGGCGGTGTACAGCCGGTCGGAGGCGGCCTGGTCGGCGAAGCCGCCGGTCTGCAGCAGGTCGGGGGACTTGCCGCTCTTGACCAGGTCGTCGACCTTCTTGCCGATGTCGGTCCAGTTCTCCACCTGGACGTCCACCTTGATGCCCGGGTTGGCGCCCTCGAAGCGGCGGGCGACGTCGTCCCAGTAGAGCTTGGAGCTGGTGTCCGCACTCTCGCCGTAGTCGGCCGCGACCAGCCGGATGGTGACCGGACCGTCGTCCTGGCCGCCGCAGCCGGTGAGCACCATTGCTCCGGCCAGTGCGATGCCGGACAACCGGGTGGGGACCTGGGCGCGCCTGTCCAACGCGGGTACCGCCTTCGAGGGGGAGTCTTGGGGGAGCGACGAACCGGATCGGGGGGATCCGGCCGGGGGGAGGCGGCAAGGGTGCCAAACCCGCCACTCAGTGGTCCACACCTCTGGCCGGTCCGCGCCGGGTAGTTATCGAAGTGCGGAGGTCGTTGCACGATGCGCAACGAAATCCGGCGCCGAACCTGCCGAACCCGCCCCCGAGGAGCCTGACGGGGCTCGTGCAAAGTGCCGCACACCGCACGCTTCTGCGACAAAGCTCACTCTGTTGGACCAGACCAATCCGACAACTGGACTAGACCTCTCCGAGCCCCCAAGGGAAACTGTCCCCCGTGAAGCACGTCATCGCACTCGATGTAGGCGGCACCGGCATGAAAGCCGCGTTGCTCGCCCAGGACGGCTCCGTGCTGTTCGAAGCACGACGCCCGACCGGGCGGGAACACGGCACGGACGCCGTGGTCACCGCCATCCTCGACTTCGCCGCCGACCTGGCGGACGAAGGCCGGAGCCGTTTCGGCGTCGCCCCACTGGCGGCGGGAGTCGCCGTCCCCGGGACGATCGACGAGAAGAACGGCATCGCGGTCTTCTCCGCCAACCTCGGCTGGCGCGACCTCCCGCTGCGCAAGCTGCTGGGTGAGCGCCTGGCCGGGCCGGGCGGCAGCGCGATGCCGGTCGCACTCGGCCACGACGTGCGGTCCGGAGGCCTCGCCGAGGGCCGGCTCGGCGCCGGCCGGGGCGTCGGGCGCTTCCTCTTCATCGCCCTCGGCACCGGCATCGCCGGCGCCATCGGCATCGACGGCCGGATCGAGTCCGGTGCCCACGGCTACGGCGGCGAGATCGGCCACGTGGTGGTCCGCCCCGGCGGTCCCGCGTGCGGCTGCGGCGCCCGCGGCTGCCTGGAGACCCTCGCCTCCGCCTCCGCCGTCTCCCGCGCCTGGGCCGAGGCCGTGGGCGACCCCGACGCCGACGCGGCATCCTGCGCCGTCGCGGTGGACGCCGGGGACGCCCGCGCGGTCGCGGTCTGGCAGGGCGCCGTGGAGGCCCTGGCCGACGGCATCGTGCTCGCCCAGAGCCTGCTCGACCCGTCCACGGTGATCGTCGGCGGCGGGCTCGCCGAGGCCGGGGACACCCTGTTCACCCCGCTGCGCGCCGCGGTCACCGAGCGTCTGACCTTCCAGATGCCCCCCGAGGTCGTACCGGCCATGCTCAAAGACACCGCCGCGTCCCTGGGCGCGGGCCTGCTCGCCTGGGATCTGCTCTCCATGGAGGTGACCGCGTGACCGCGCGGAATCAATCTGCGGCCCTGCCGCGGCGAACCGCACTGGCCGGTGCCCGGCTGGTCCTTCCCGGCGGCATCGTCGAGGGCGACCGCCTCGCCGTCGAGGGCACCCGGATCGCCGGCGTCGGCGGCGCCACCACGGCCGGTGACCTCGACCTGACCGGGTACACCGTCGTCCCCGGCTTCGTCGACCTGCACGTGCACGGCGGCGGCGGCGCCTCCTACGCCTCCGGGATCGCCGAGGAGGCCCTCAAGGTCGCCCGGACCCACCTGGAGCACGGCACCACCACCACCATCGCCTCCACCGTGACCGGCGAGATCGACGAGGTGGCCCGGCAGGCCGCCGTGCTCTCCGAGCTCGTCGAGGACGGCGTCCTCGCCGGCATCCACTTCGAGGGCCCGTTCATCTCCCACAACCGCTGCGGCGCCCACCGCCCCGACCTGCTCCGCGACCCGGACCCCGCCCTGGTCCGCAAGCTCGTCGACGCCGCCCGCGGCCACGCGAGGATGGTCACCCTCGCGCCCGAGCTGCCCGGCGGCCTGGACTCCGTCCGCATGCTCGCCGACCTCGGCGTGATCGCCGCCGTCGGCCACACCGACTCCGACTACGCCAAGACCCTCGAAGCCATCGAGGCCGGCGCCACCGTCGCCACCCACCTGTTCAACGCCATGCCCGGCATCGCGCACCGCGCGCCCGGCCCGATCGTGGCGCTGCTGGAGGACGAGCGGGTCACCGTCGAGCTCATCAACGACGGGGTCCACCTGCACCCGTCCGTCCTCGACCTCGCCTACGGCACCGCCGGCGCCTCCCGGGTCGCCCTGATCACCGACGCCATGGGCGCCGCCGGCATGGGCGACGGCCTCTACCCGCTCGGCCCCCTCCAGGTCGAGGTCAAGGACGGCGTCGCCCGGCTGGTCGAGGGCGGCGCGATCGCCGGCTCCACGCTCACCCTGGACGTGGCGTTCAAGCGCTCGGTCACCGTCAACGGCCTCACCCCGAACCAGGCCGTCGAGTCGCTCTCCACCGTCCCGGCCCGCCTGCTCGGCCTCGCCGACACCGTCGGCACGCTGGAGACCGGCAAGAACGCCGACCTCGTCGTCCTCGACTCCGCGACCTACGACCTGGTCGCCGTCATGCGCCAGGGCGAGTGGATCACCGGCGGCGACCTCTTCGCCCCGATCGCGGCCGGCTGAGCCGGTCCGCTCCCCGCGCACACGCGTGGGACGGCCGCCCGTTCCCCGAGGGGAGCGGGCGGCCGTCCCACGTCAGCGCCGGGTCCGGCCGGCTCAGCCGGAGGTGTCCAGCACCACCTGGTCGATCAGGATCGCCCCGCTGCCCGCCGGCACGGTGATCGTGATCGTGTTCGTCCCGGCCTGCAACGGCGGGGTTATGTACGTCTTGAACCAGGAGGACGCCGGGTCCTTCCCCGGCGAGTAGTTCTTGAACGACAGCCCGCCCGGCCAGTCCTTGCCGTTCACCGCCGCCGGGCCCTTCACGTCGGCGCCCGGGTTGTTGTAGTACACCCAGAACTTGTAGCTGCCGGCGGTCGGTACGTCGCCGGTCCAGCTGACCGACCCGCCGGGCTGCAGGGTCAGGTAGGAGCCGTCCGCCGACCTGGCGCCCTTGACGGTGTTCCCGGACGGCGCGTTCTGCGCCTGGAGCTGGCTCGCGTCGACCGTGCCCGGCCCGGCCGTGGCGGTCGCCGAGGCCGTCGCCGGGGCGCTGGCCGTCGGGCTCGCGCTGCCGGTGCCTCCCGGGGTGGCCGGCGCGCTGACCGAGGCGGTGCCGCCCTTGGCGTCCTTGTCCTTGTCCTTGTCCTTGTCCGGGTCCCCGGTGGAGAGGGCTATCCCGGCGCCGATCGCGATGGCCGCGACCACCGCCACCGCACCGATGACCGCCCCCTTGCCCCGGCCGCCGCCCGGCCGCTCCTCGCCCGGCTGCGGGCGGGAGTGCTCGGCGTACCGGGCCTGCTGGGTCGGGGCGCCTGCGTACTCGGCCTGCTGGGTGGGCTGGCCGCCGTACTCGCCCTGCGGCGGGTACGGCTGGGCGGCCTGGCCCTGCGGGTAGCCGGGCTGCGCCGGGTACGGCTGCTGGGGCCGGGCCTGCTGCCCGTACTGGGCGCGGCCGACCTCCATCGGGCGGCTGTACGACGTGCGCGGCACGCCCTGCTGGGGTTCGGACGGCTGGGCCGCCTCCCCTTCGGCCGGACGGTACAGGTAGCCGAACGGATCGTCGTCCTGCGGGGTGCCGCCCTCCGGGCCCTGGGGCACTCCGCTGCTGCCGGCGGTGGTCACGGTGGTCAACTCCCCCATCGCGGTCGCGCCGCCGGGCTGCCGTGCCCCCGGCGCTGGTCGTGGTCGCTTGTACCCGGGAACACTACCTGCCGTCGGCGACGGCCCGAAAAGACCCCTTGACAACCGGCGGGTAGCTTTCGTCCGGAACCGCCCGCCCCGCGGCCCGAAAACCCGCCCGGGACCTGCGGCGGGACCCGTCCCGGGGCCCGCGCCGGGGACCTCGTCCGGGCCCGTCCGCCGCGCTCCCCCACCGCTCCGGGCGGCCGGACCTCAGCCGGCCCGCCGGTGCGAACGCTCGCCCCTGGCCCCGCGCACCGAGCCTCCCCGGGCCCGCTTCTCGTCGTACATGCGCTCGTCCGCGGTGTGCAGCACCTCCTCGGTGCTCATCCCGCAGCCCGCCCAGCCGATCCCCAGGCTGACGCCGACCCGCATCGCCCGGCCGTCGATCCGCATCGGCGGGATGATCGCGTTCCGCAGCCGGTGGGCGAGGTCCTTGGCCTCGTCCCGCCCGATGCCGTCGGCCAGCACCACGAACTCGTCACCGCCGAGCCGGGCCACCGTGTCGCCGTCCCGCACGGCCCCGCTGAGCCGGCGGGCGACCTCGACCAGGACGGCGTCGCCCGCGTTGTGCCCGAACCGGTCGTTGATCGACTTGAAGCCGTCGAGGTCGCAGAAGAGGACGGCCAGCCCTTTCTCGACGACGGCCGGTGCGCCCGAGCGGAACGGGCCCGACCAGGCCTCGTTCCCGGATCCGTGGTCGGCGGGGACCACCGCGTGCACGTGCTCGCCGTAGCCGGCCGCCGGCCCGGGCGCCGCGCCGGCGGCCGGCAGCGGGTACCCCTCCGGGGGGCCGTACCCGTGCGCCGGTCCGGAGCGCGGATCGCCCCCCTCCAGGCCGTCGTACGCGGTGTGCGCGCTGTAGGAGTCGGCCACCGCGTACCCGGCGCCCGGGTAGCCGGCGGCCGGGAAGCCGCCGCCCCCGTAGGGCAGGTCGGCGGGCCCGGTCTGGGGCCCGGCGACGGCGGCGGCGCTCTGGGGCTGGCCGCAGAGGCGCCGCCCGAGCCGGGCCTTGAGCTCGGCACCGTTCGGCAGACCGGTGAGCGCGTCGTGGCTGGCCCGGTGGGCGAGCTGGAGCTCGTGCCGCTTCCGGTCCTCGATGTCCTCGACGTGGGTGAGCAGGAAGCTCGGCCCCTCGGCGGCGTCGGCGACGATCGAGTTGCGCAGGCAGACCCACTGGTAGCCGCCGTCCCGGCGGGAGAGGCGCAGTTCAGCCCGGCCGCTCTCGGCGCTGGTGCGCTCCAGCAGCGCCCGGTCGTCCGGGTGGACGAGGTCGGCGAAACTCTGCTGGCGGAGCACCGCGCGAGGGCGGCCGAGCAGACGACAGAGCGCGTCGTTGACCCTGGTCAGCTGGCCGCGCCCGGCCCCGTGCAGCTCGGTGATGGCCATCCCGCTGGGCGCGTACTCGAACGCCTGGCGGAAGCTCTCCTCACTGGCCCGCAGGGCCTGCTGCTCCTTCTCCAGGCGGGCCAGGGCGCGCTGCATCTCGGCCCGCAGCCGGGCGTTGCCGATCGCGATGGAGGCCTGCAGCGAGAACATCTCCAGCGCCTCGCGGGTCCAGGCCCCGGGGCGCTTGCCGCTGCGCGGGCGGTCCACGGAGAGGACGCCGAGCAGGTCGCCGCCGGCGCTGTACATCGGGGCGAGCAGACCGTCGGCGGGGTGCCAGTCGTTGGCGTAGACCGGCATCGGACCGTCCCCGATCCAGCGCGGGATGTCGCTGGCGACCGCCCAGCCCCGGTCGTAGGGGAGGAAGCGCAGGGTGCCCCAGTGGTCGCTGACGCCGAGCAGCCGGTCCCAGGACTCGCGGGAGCCCACCTGGCCGAGCAGTACGGAGGGGCCGCCCATGGCGCTCTCCTCAAGCTCCCAGACGGCCGCCACCACGAGGTCCCCGTCCGGCCGGACCAGGCTGACCGCCGCGGCGTCGAATCCGAGTCCGTGCACCGCACCCTCGACCACGGCCTGCAGGGTTCCGGCCAGGCTGCGGGCAGCGTTGAGGTCCGCCACGACCCGGTGCAAGGTGCGGAGGGTCGCGAGACGGACGTACGGCTCCGACTCGGCTTCCATGCGGGGGCTCCCCGGCTGCTTCGGATAGGTCTTGATTGGTTATCGTCCGATTGCCAGAAGAACTGAATCACAGGGAGCACAGCGTTCGGCACGCTCGGTCAGCAATAGGTCATCACTTGTGACTTAAATCACACGACACTTATGCGCCCTTAATCAGTTCATCCGTTCCCTAAGCGGACATAAGCCGCTATCGGAACATTTCTGGTGGTCGGTCGCCAGGGCCGCGCACTGAAGCCGGCTGCCCGCCGGGCAGGCCCTCCCCTTCACTCCTGCGAGTGAGAGCGGCCGCGAACCGTAACCTCCCGCCCACCGGGCGTCCGCACCGGCGCCTGCGCCGCTGGTCCTACGACCAGGGCCCGATGCCGTTACCTCCGCTCCCGGGCTACCGTGCGGTACGTGTACTCGTCCCCGCAGCCCGAAGCTGCCTCCCAAGCAACGCCCGACGAGTTCCGGGCGGCGCTCTCCCAGCTCGCCGCCGGAGTGAGCCTGGTGACCGTCCACGACCCGGAGGACGGAGAGGACCTCGGCATGACCGCCACGTCCTTCCTCTCCGTGTCGCTGGAGCCGCCGCTGGTCCTGATCTCCGTCCGCGAGGACTCCAGGATGGACGAGGTGCTCTCGCGGACCGACACCTGGGCGGTCTCGCTGCTCACCGAGGGACAGCGGGCGCTCGGCTCCCGGTTCGCCATGAAGGGCCGGCTCAGCGACCGGCTGCTGTTCGCCGACGCCCCGCACCACCGCGGACCGTTCAGCGGGGCCCCGCTCATCGACGGGGCGCTCGCCACCGTCGAGTGCCGCACCGAGCAGCGGATCGCGGCCGGCGACCACACCCTGCTGCTCGGCCGTGTCCTGGAGGCGCTGGTCCCCGACCCGGGCGGCCGCCCGCTGCTCTACTTCCGCGGCGGCTACCGCACCCTGGGCTGAGACCCGCCCGGTACGGCGGCCGGCGCGCCCCCCGCGGCGTCTACTCGCCCCGCGGCGAGCGCCGCCCCTGCTTCAGCTCGGAGCGGTGCCGCTTGTTGGACAGCCGCCGCTCGACCATGCCCTTGCTGGGCCTGGTCGCCCGGCGGGCCTTCGGCGGCGGGGCGGTCGCCTCGCCGAGCAGCGAGGCCAGCCGGGCCGCGGCGACCTCGCGGTTGCGCCACTGCGAGCGGTGCTCGGAGGCGCGGACCACCAGCACCCGCCCGTCCACCAGCCGGCCGCCCAGCCGCTCCAGCGCACGCTGCTTCCAGACCTCGGGCAGCGCGGCCGAGGCCGCCAGGTCGTAGCGGAGCTCGACCTGGGTGTCGGACGTGTTGACGTGCTGGCCACCGGGGCCGGAGGAACGGGAGAAGCGCCAGACGAGCTCGGCGTCGGGGACGACCACCGATCCCCGGACGCGAATGGGCTCGGGCATGCGCCCATCATCCCGCGCCGGGGCCCCGCCGGTCACCCGGTTATCCGACCCGCCGCGCAGCCCGGACAATGGCCTGTGTGATCGAGCTCGGCTACTCCCTCTCCAACCGCTTCCCCGACCCCCCGCAGACCGACTACCGGACCGCGACCACCCACGCGCTGCGGTACGACCTCTTCTGCGGCGACGTCTACCTCGACGCCGAGGGCGCGGAGCTGTCCACAGCCTGGGGATGGGTCCCGGTGCTGGACTTCGCCTGGGCCCTCTGCGACATCGCCGAGGAACTGGACCGCGACCCGGCCGGCGGCCGCGCCGCCCGGGTGCAGACCGCCGACCTCGACTTCACCCAGAACACCGAGCTGCTGCGGTTCGCCCGCCGGTTCAACTGGGTCGAGGTCACCGCCACCTGGCTGCCGGACGAGCCGCCCGCCGTGGTCCGGCACGGCGACCTGAGGCGCGAGGCCCGCGACTTTCTCCAGGACACTCTCGCCGACCTCTTCGACATGCACCCCGATCTCGCCGAGAATCCGGCCATCTGGTCACTTCAGGGCCGGTTCCGTCGAATCTGACGGGGAATACCCGAACCCGTGCCGGTGGCGGAAATCCGCCCACCGCGTGGAACCATCCCCGCCGGTTCCCGCGTTATCACGGCAAAAGCAATCGAAGGGACAGCACACACCATGCCAGTGAGCCTCTCCAAGGGTGGCAACGTCTCGCTGACCAAGGAGGCCCCCGGCCTGACCGCGGTCACCATCGGCCTCGGCTGGGACGTCCGCACCACGACCGGTGCCGAGTTCGACCTGGACGCCAGCGCGATCGTGCTGAACGCGGACGGGAAGGTGCTGTCCAACGGGCACTTCGTCTTCTTCAACAACACGAGCAGCCCGGACAACACCGTCGTCCACACCGGCGACAACCGCACCGGCGAGGGCGCGGGCGACGACGAGGCGATCAACGTCAGCCTCGCCACGCTGCCGGCCGAGGCCACCCGGATCACCTTCCCGGTCTCGATCTACGACGCCGTCGCCCGGTCGCAGAACTTCGGCCAGGTCCGCAACGCCTACATCCGCGTGATCAACGCGGCCGGTGGCGCGGAGATCGCCCGCTACGACCTCTCCGAGGACGCCGCCACCGAGACCGCCATGATCTTCGGCGAGCTCTACCGCAACGGTGCCGAGTGGAAGTTCCGCGCCGTCGGCCAGGGCTACGCCTCCGGCCTGGCCGGCATCGCCCAGGACTTCGGCGTCCAGATCTGACGTCCCGGCACTCCGGTCCCCGGGCGTCCCGACGCCCGGGGCCGAACGCCCCGGAGCGCCCGTCCCGCCACCCGGCGGACGGGCGCTCCGTCGTTCCCGCGCCCGCCGGGCGCCGTCCGGGAGACGGGCCCCGGAACGGGAGCGGCGCGGGAGGACGGTACGCCGTCCTCCCGCGCCGTTCTCCCGCGCCGGCCTGCCCACGCCGGCTCAGCGCGAGGCGCGCAGCTCCGGGAGCTGGATCAGTTCGGTCTCGTCGTGCGGGGTCAGGTCGACCACCTCCGGACCGGCCGCCTCCCCGGCGTCCGCCGCCGGGGCCCCGACCTGCGGCAGCACCTGGGTCTCCGCCTCGGACCGCTCCCCACCGGCGACGGTGCCGGGCTCCGGGGTCCGCTCCTGTGCCTGCCGCCGGGCCTCCGCCTGCTGCCGGGCCTGGGCCGCGACCGCCTCGTCCCCGACCACGTCCGCCAGGTCGGCCCGCTCGCCGAGCTCCGCGACGCTGCCGACCGCCGGGGCCGGAGCGGCCGCCCTGACCGCCGGAGCGGAGCCGCGGCCGAAGAAGCTGAACCCCTGCCCGCGCACCGCCGAGGACTGCACCGGACGCGGACGCTGCCGCTCGGCCGCACCCGCGGGCGGGACGGCGGGCGCCCCGCCGAGCTGTCCGACGGTCGCCGTCAGCACCGGACGGACCGGGGCCGCGGGAGCCGCGGGAACCGCCCGGACCGCCGGAACGCCGGAACCCTCCTGGGCGGAGGCCGCCCGGACCGAGGCCGCGGACGGCCCCGCCACGCCGGGGGCGGGCACCGCGGGGGCGACCGGGGCCGGAACCGCCGGCACCATCCGCGGGGAAACCGCCGGGGCCGCGGCCGCGGCCACCACAGCCGTCCCGGCAGCCGACGGGGAACCCGTCGACGAGGTCGTCGCCGGGGCCGCACCGGCCCGCAGCGCGAGCTCCGCGCCCGCCGCGCGCTCCCGCTCGGCCTCCCGCTCCCGCTGCGCCTGCTGCTGCGCCGCGCGCCGCTCCAGCTGCCGCAGCGCGGCCCCGGCACGGACGAACGCGGCCGGACTGGCCGGGTACCGGGGCCGGGCGGCGGCGAGCGCCCGCTGGGCCGCCTCCGCCTCCTTGAGCGCCTGCTCGGCGACCGTCACGGCCCGCTCCTTGAGCAGCCGGGCGATCTCCGTCTCGGCCTTCGCCAGCCGGGACTTCTCGGCGGTCAGGCGCCGCCCGAACCGGGTCGCCCGCTCCTCGGCCACCTCCGCCGCGTACTCGGCCTCGGCGAGCTGTTCCTCGAACCGCTCCTCGGCCCGCAGCCGCTGCGCGACGGAGACCTCGGCGGCCGCCCGCGCGGCCCGGTCGCGCTGCCGCAGCAGCACCGCGATCCCGAGCGTCGCGAGCACCGCCGCGACGCCCAGCGAGCGGACCAGGACGGTGTCCTGACTGAAGAGCAGGGCGGCCAGCGCGGCGACGATGAGCACGCCGGCGGCGGTGGGGGGGAGGATCCGGCCGAGGACGGAGGAATGACGGTGGCGTCCGCGAGACATGCCAAGAAACTAGCGTGCGAATTGGGGCCGTGTCAGCCCAGGGTCCGCTTTGGCCCTTGACACCGCACGGGCTTTACCGGAAGCCCCCGGGAAATCACCCGTGATCACCGCGGGAGCGGCCGGTCAGCGGTGGGTGGCCGCCGGCCCGTGGTTCCCCGGGTCGTCGTGGTTCTCCGGCAGCTTGCAGACGTGCTGCAGCCAGAGCGCCGCCGCGATCACCGCGACGCCGGCCAGCACCGCGAAGCCGGCGGTGACCGCCTGATCCTTGCGGGCCGGCACGTCCAGCTCACCGAGCAGGTGGATCCCGGCGCCCGCGTAGATGCCGGTGACCACCGCCGAGACCAGCGCGCTCGCCTGGCCCAGCACCACCGCCCGGGCCGCGCCCAGCGGGTCGACCCGCTTGGCGCCGGGCTGCCGCTCGCGCGCCGCCTTCAGCCGCGAGCGCAGCGACAGCGCGGTGGCGAGCAGGATCACCGCCACCGCGGCCAGCACCACCGGCGCCGCACCCGGCACGGCGGGCAGCGTGTCCAGCGAGGACCAGAGCTTGGCACCGGCCCAGGACAGCGCCGTGGTGACGGCGGTGATGCCGACCAGCAGGCGGAGGCGAAGCGGCTTCACGCGGACGAGGTCCTTTCCCCGGGCAGCGGTGACGGGCGGCCGCCCCCGGGCACTGGCACGGCGGCGCCAGGCCACCGTACCGGGCCGGGCTCGAAAGGCACCCCGCACCAGGGCGTCCACCTGACCGGCGCCCACCGGTTCGTACGGCCGGGACCCCGCCCGAGTTCCCCGGACCGGTGCCGGCACCGGTCCGGGGAGGGGCGGAGCGTCCGCTACTCCGGCAGGGTCAGCCCGATGTCCTCGCGCCGCCGGACGCCCTGGGCGTCCGGGCCGCCGAGCGCCGCCAGCAGGTCGGCCACCGGCCCGTGGCCGGGGAGCTCGGCCTCCGGCTGGGCGTCCAGCCAGGGGGCGAGCACGAAGGCCCGCTCGTGCGAGCGCGGGTGCGGCAGCAGCAGCTGCGGGTCGTCGCTGGTGACGCCCTCGTAGGCGAGGATGTCGACGTCCAGGGTGCGCGGCCCCCAGTGCACGGTGCGGACCCGGCCGAAGGCGTCCTCGATCGCGTTGCCGCGCTCCAGCAGGTCGCGCGGGGGCAGCGAGGTGCGGAGCACCACCACCGCGTTGTAGTAGGCGGGCTGGTCCTCGGGGCCGCCGACGGCCGCCGTCTCGTAGACGGCGGAGACGGCCTTGATCCGCAGCCCGGGGGTGTCCGCCAGGGCGTCCACGGCCCCCTGGAGCGTGTCCAGGCGGTTGCCGAGGTTGGAGCCGAGGGCGATCACGGCGCAGCGCTGGCCGTGCAGGGTCGTGTCGACCGAGTCCAGCCGGCTCTCCAGGTCGAACGCGCTCGGCGCGGCGGTCGGGTCGGTCGTGCTCACGCGCCCACCCCGTCCCGGCCGGCCGGGGACACCCGCACGGGCCCTTCGGTGACTCGCTCGCTACGGTCGCTCATCGGACTTCCTCTACTGCTGGAACGGGCTCGGCGGCTGCCGCGGGGCGCACGGCGGCGGTCACCCGCGAGCCCGGTGGATGGTCACGGTCACGTCGTCGAACGGCACGGTGATCGGGGCGTCCGGCTTGTGCACGGTCACCTCGACCTCCTCGACCGCCTCGTGCTTCAGGCACTGGTCGGCGATCCGCTGGGCCAGGGTCTCGATCAGGTCGACCGGCTCGCCGGAGATGATCGCGGTGACCTCCTCGGCCACGATGCCGTAGTGCGCCGTGCGGGTGAGGTCGTCACCGGAGGCGGCGGGGCGGGTGTCCAGGTACAGCACCAGGTCCACCACGAAGGTCTGGCCCTCGACCCGCTCGCGCTCGAAGACGCCGTGGTGGCCCCGGGCACGCAGGCCCCGCAGGGTGACGCGGTCCAGCAAACGAATCACTGCTCCCAGTCGGACGGGCCCCACCCCGGAAGGATGTGGGCAGGCAGGGCGAAGACGGGCGTCGCGCCCGCCGCTCCGTTTTCGAATCTACCCGCGCGCGCCGACAACACCTGACCGTCCTACCCGGCACGAACCGACGCCACGCGCGCCGGAATGGCGCTTGACGTGAACGTTCGGTGGCCGTCCGGGAATTCCCGGGCCACTACCGGGCGACATTTCCCGCCCGCCCGCGGAATCAGTCCTCTTCGTCCTCTTCGGCGCTGGTCAGAACGGGTGAACCGTGGTGCGACCAGACTTTCCACCCGGCCGGGGTGCGGCGGAAGAGATTGGTCGAGACGACCTTTCCGCCGACCAGCGGGCCGAGCTCGCCCTCCTCCTCCGCCTCGCCGCCGGAAAGGATGTTCTCGGTGCACGTGACAAGGGCCACATCGCCGTGCACCTCCGCCTCCTCGTCGGTGAGGATGAACTGGATGTACTCGGTGTTCGCCATGATCAGCATGTACGACCGGGTCACCTGTGCCCTTCCGCGCAGCACCGGCCAGCCCGGATGGACACAGACCACGCCCCCCTTGTCGTCGGCCTCGCCGGCTCCGAGCCAGGCGTCCTCGACCGCCGCGAGGTCCCCGTTCTCCAGTGCCTCGTAGAGTGCCCGGTTGGCCTCCAGGGCCGCCTCCCGGTCCGCCTCGGCGGCCCGTCGGCCCGCGGTCTCCCCGCTCAACCTGCCGTCACCTGCCATGACCCTCCCGTCCTCCCTGCCGGTCACCCCTGCCGGGCCGCGCGCTGCCAGGCCGCGACCACCCGGACCGCGTCCGCCGTGCCGGACACGTCGTGCACCCGCACCGCCCAGGCCCCGGCCCGGGCCGACAGCACCGACACGGCAGCGGTCGCGTCGTCGCGCTCTCGGGCCGGGCGCAGTTCCCCGGTTTCCGGGTCGGCGAGCAGCGTACCCAGGAACCGCTTGCGCGATGCGGCGACCAGGACGGGCCGGCCGAGCGCGGTGAGCGCGTCGAGCCGGCCGAGCAGCGCCCAGTTGTGCTCGGCGGTCTTGGCGAAGCCGAGGCCCGGGTCGAGGATCAGCTGCTCCTCCTTGGCCCCCGCCGCCAGCAGCGCCTCCATCCTGGCGGTCAGCTCGGCGGCCACGTCCGCGACCACGTCGTCGTAGACCGCCAGCCGGTCCATCCCGGCGGACTGCCCGCGCCAGTGCATCACCACGAACGGGGCGCCGGTCTCGGCGACCACCCGGGCCATCGCCGGGTCGGCCAGCCCGCCGGAGACGTCGTTGACGATCACCGCGCCTGCGGCCACGGCCTGCTCGGCGACGGAGGCGCGCATGGTGTCGACGGAGACGGCCACCCCGGCGTCCACCAGCTCCCGCACCACCGGCAGGACCCGCTTCAGCTCCTCGTCCTCGGGCACCCGCTGCGAGCCGGGGCGGGTGGACTCGCCCCCGACGTCGACCAGGTCCGCGCCGCGGGCCCGGAGCGCCAGCCCGTGGGCGATGGCCCGGGCGGGGTCGTGCCACAGACCGCCGTCCGAGAAGGAGTCGGGGGTCACGTTGACCACGCCCATGACGGCGCAGCGGTCGAGCCGCGGCAGTCCGGCCGGCAGGGGGAGGGGCACCGAATCGCTCATAACCCCATTATCTGGCCGACGCCAGCCGGTCACCCGGCAGCCCACCCGCGAACACCGCCCGGCAGGACGCCGCCGGCCCCGCCGAGGAGGTCCTCGGCGGGGCCGGCGGAAGGGGGCGCGGCGGCCCGGCGGGCCGCAGCACGGCTCAGGCGGCCTCGGTGACCTCCGGCCTGGCCTCGGCCGGCATCAGGCCCTGGCGCTGCCGCCTGCGGCCGAGACGGGGCATGCCGAGGGTGATGAAGGCCTCCGCCTGCATCGCGGCGAAGCCGATCCGGGGCAGGTCGCGGGTGTTCGGGAAGACCAGGAACCGCGGCTCCCACTCCGGCTGGAACTTCGCGTTGAACTTGTACAGCGACTCGATCTGGAACCAGCGCGACAGGAAGACCAGCAGTCCGCGCCAGGCCCGCAGCACCGGACCGGCACCGATCCGCTCACCGCGGGCCAGCGCCGAGCGGAACATCGCGAAGTTCAGCGACACCCGGCGGACGCCCATCGCGGGCACCGCCTGCAGCGCCGCGACGATCAGCAGTTCGTTCAGGCCCGGGTCGGCGGCCCGGTCGCGGCGCATCAGCTCCAGCGAGATGCCGTCCGGCCCCCAGGGGACGAAGTGCAGCACCGCCTTGAGGTCGTCGCCGGTCTCGCCCTCCTCCGGGGCCTTGTGGGCGGTGACGACCACGCAGGCGTCGTCGCCCGGGTCGCCGAACCGGCCGAGCGCCATCGAGAAGCCGCGCTCGGTGTCGGTTCCGCGCCAGCGGGCCGCGGCCTCGGCGATCCGGTACTTCTCCTCGGCGGTCAGGTCGGAGACTCGGCGGACCTGGCAGGAGTAGCCGTTGCGCTCGATCCGCTTGACCATCTGGCGGACGTTGCGCATGGCCCGCCCGGCCAGCGAGAAGGTGGCGGTGTCGACGATCGCCTCGTCGCCCAGCTCCAGCGCGTCCAGGCCCGCCTCGCGGGTCCAGACCTCGCCGCCGACCTCGCTGCAGCCCATCACGGCCGGCACCCAGGCGTGCTCGCGGGCCTCGGCCATGAAGACCTTGATCGCGCCGGGCCAGGCCTCGACGTCGCCGACCGGGTCGCCGGAGGCCAGCATCACCCCGGAGACCACCCGGTAGGAGATCGCCGCCTTGCCGCTGGGCGAGAACAGCACGCTCTTGTCGCGGCGCAGCGCGAAGTAGCCGAGCGAGTCCCGCTCGCCGTGCCGCTCCAGCAGCCCGCGGACCTTCTCCTCGTCCTCGGCGGTCAGCTCCGGCTTGGGCTTCTCCGGCCGCAGCGCCAGGTAGGCGGTGGTGAAGGCGGTGATCAGGCCCATCCCGCCGAGCAGGTAGGCCACC
The DNA here is from genome assembly GCF_036013975.1 of Kitasatospora sp. NBC_00458. NCBI lineage: Bacteria > Bacillati > Actinomycetota > Actinomycetes > Kitasatosporales > Streptomycetaceae > Kitasatospora > Kitasatospora sp. NBC_00458. The sequence continues at coordinate 5,050,797 of NZ_CP107904.1, read as the reverse complement.
AGGTCGGAGACCCGGTCCGAGGTGTAGTGGACCTGTCCCTCGAAGCCGAACAGCCCGTAGACGACGTGCTCCAGCCGCTCGTACAGACCGGCGTGGCCGAGCTCGTACCCGGTCCGGGTGGAGACGACCAGCAGGCCGAGCAGCACGCTCACGGTGCCCATCACGACCAGGTTGACCAGCGCCCGCCAGCGGGTGCGGGGGTCGGCCTTGGCGTAGAACTCGCGCCGGTGGACCAGCACGACCACGAACAGCACCAGCGAGATGACCGCCGGGCCCAGCTGGTGCCAGCGCAGCAGGTGCAGCGCGGCGCCGACCGGCAGCAGCACGCAGACGGCCCGCCAGGCCCGCCGCTTGCGCCGGCGCAGCGCGTGCGCGAGCAGCACCAGCAGCAGGCCGACCATCAGGGTGCCGGCGGCGGCGAGGGTGGTGGTGCCGCCGGGCAGCTGTCCGGCGAAGGTGTGCACCTTGGTGTGGCGGAGCTTGGGGAACACCGCACTGGCGATGTCCACCAGCCCGATCAGCAGACAGGCGTAGCCGACCGCACCGGGCAGCCAGGCCCTCGGTACGGCGGCCGCTTGGGTACGAAGCGTCTGCAGGCCGCGACGGCGGGGCGGCTGCTCGGGGCTCGGCTCAACGGACACGGGAACGCTCATGGAGGTTCAGCGTAGGGGCTGCGGAGCGGTGTCCGGTCACTCCCGGGGAGGAGCCGTGATGGACCTTCATGCCATTTCCTTCATCAGGCAGTACGCACACCAAGGAGCCGGAAACGGAGGGCGGACCGGCGCTCTGGGGGCACTGCGATTGAGCCGAGGGGTGGGTGCCGGGGCTCCTCGCCGCGTGGCGCGACGGGGCCCCGCGTACGCGGTACGTACGGTGGACGCCGCATTCTAGGGCGCCGGTTGCGTGCCGCGGACCGGCGGTCCCCCGGGCCCTCCCGGCGTCCGGACAGCCTAGCCGCGCTGGCCCCGGCTGACGCACCGCCAGACGATGAAGCCTGCACCGACAGTGTCCCACCGGAAGGCCCACGGCATGGAACTGACCAGCGACGCCCTGATGAACTCGCTCCTCGCCCTGGGTTCGGCGGCGCTCGTCACGACCCTCTGGATCTGGCCCCGGCTGGCGCGGCAGCGCCCGCTCCCGGTGCTCGGACGGGTCGGTCTGATGACGGTCACTCAGGTCTCGGTGCTCGCCGTGCTGGCGCTCGCCGTCAACAACTCCTTCGGTTTCTACACCACATGGGACGACCTGCTCAGCTCCGGCGGCACCAAGCTGACCCTCACCAGCAACGAGGCCCACAAGGGCGTGCCGGCCTCGGACGCACTGCTCCAGCCGACCGAGGAGGGCGGCATGGAGACCGTCGGCGACCTGCCGAAGGGCCCGCCCGAGGAGAGCGGCAAGGTCGAGTCGGTCCGGGTCACCGGCAAGGAGACCGGTCTGTCCGACCAGATGTTCGTCTACCTGCCGCCGGAGTACTTCGACCCGAAGTTCGCCCTGGTCCGCTTCCCGGTGGTGCTGTCCATCGCCGGCTACCCGGGCACGACGCTCAATCTGATGAAGGACCTGCCGGTCATCCAGACCGCCGCGGAGCTCCAGCGCACCGGGAGGATGCAGCCGACCATCGTGGTGCTGGCCCGTCCGACCGTCGCCGCGCCGCGGAACACCGAGTGCGTGGACGTCCCCGGCGGACCGGCCGCCGAGACCTGGTTCACCAAGGACGTCCCGGAGGCCCTGCGCTCCGTGTACCGGACCAGCCGCTCGCCCGCCGCCTGGGGGACCTTCGGCTACTCGACCGGCGGCAGCTGCGCGTTCCGGCTGGCGATGCGGTTCCCGAACGTCTACGGCGTCGCCGGCGGCCTGCACGGCGACTTCAAGGTGGTCGAGGACCAGTTCACCGGGGCCAGCCTGTTCGGGGGCGACAAGGCCCTGGCCGACCAGAGCGACCTCACCTGGCGGCTGCAGAACCTGCTCGTCCCGGCCCTGTCGATGCTGGTGGTCTCCACCCGCAAGGAGGCCGACTACCCGCGGACCGTCCAGTTCGTCGACCTCGCCCAGCAGGTCTCGGCCGCCAATCCGCAGTTCACCGTCGAGTCGCTCTACCTGGACGACGGCGGCCACAACTTCGAGAGCTGGGTGCGCGAGCTGCCCGCCTCGCTGGAGTGGATGGGCCACCACCTCGGCTGAGGCGTCCCGCGGACCGCCCGGGGCGCGCCCCGGGGGTCACGTCCACTGGGTCAGCCGGGTGATTACCGGCCGGTCGGGCGGACCGGCCGGCGAGCCGGGGGAACGCATCGGGACCGCCCGGCCGCAACGGCCGGCACCGTCCCGGATCCGGGCAGGAGGCCCCATGCTCAGCACCCGATCACTCTTCGACGAGATCTACCGGAACGACGAGGCCTATCAGCTGTTCTGCAGCATCGCAGCCGGCGGCGAGGACCAGGGCGGCTGGGAGAACGAGCGGATCACCGAGCTCACCCTCGACCCGGTGCTCGCCCCGAAGATCGCCCGGCACGGCGCCGACGAGCGCAAGCACGGCCGGATCTTCACCCAGCTGCTGAACAAGCGCGGCCTGCCGAGGATCGACGTCCCCGCCGAGGCCGACTACTGCATGCTGCTGGAGCGCCAGGGCGTCGGCCTCGCCCACGAGCGGCTCACCGGCGAGGTCCCGCTGACCGAACGCGAGATCATCACCTACCTGGCGCACAGCCGGGTCACCGAGCAGCGCGCGGCCGAGCAGATGCGCCAACTGGTCAAGGTCTACGGGGACAACCCCGACGTCGGCCGGGCGATGCGGATGATCTCGGCCGACGAGGACAACCACCTCGCCTACTGCCACGAGGAGCTGCTCCGGCTGGTCGCCGAGGGCCACGGCCCGTACGTCCGGCACGTCCTGGAGACCAGCGCCCGCGGCGAGATCCGCACCCACCGGGACGTCGGACTGGCGGTGACGTCCAGGATGGCGCGGATCCTGCGGTGGCCGCGCTGGCAGCTGGCCGTCGTCACCGCGGGCGTGCACGCGCTCTACCTGTACGACCTGCTCTACGGCTGGCGGCGGATGGTGCGGCTGCGGATGCCCGCGCGCCGCGACGCACTGGGCACCCCCGCACCCCCGCACGCGGCGGCGGAGGCGCAGGAGGCCATCTGACCCGTGGCGGCCCGGTCAGCGCCCGATGATGAGGCTCATCGCCTCGGCCCGGGTGGCCGGGTCGCGCAGCTGGCCGCGCACGCAGGAGGTGATGGTCTTGGCCCCGGGCTTGCGGATCCCGCGCATCGACATGCACATGTGCTCGCACTCGACCACGACGATCGCACCGCGCGGCTCCAGGATCCGCATCAGCGCGTCGGCGACCTGGCTGGTGAGCCGCTCCTGCACCTGCGGCCGGCGGGCGTAGACGTCGACCAGCCGGGCCAGCTTGGACAGGCCGGTGATCTTGCCGCTGGTCGACGGGATGTACCCGACGTGCGCGACGCCCCGGAACGGCACCAGGTGGTGCTCGCAGACGGACGTCAGCTCGATGTCCTTGACCAGCACCATCTCGTCGTGGCCGAGGTCGAAGGTGGTGGTGAGGACGTCCTCGGGCTCCTGCCAGAGGCCCGCGAATATCTCCTTGTACGCCCGCGCCACCCGGGCGGGGGTCTCCAGCAGGCCCTCGCGGTCCGGGTCCTCGCCCACGGCCAGCAGCAGCTCGCGGATGGCGTTCTCGGCCCGCTTCTGGTCGAAGGTGCCGACGGCGGGCGGACCGTCGAGCGTCACCGGGTCGATCATGCGGGCCTCGCTTCTCATGGGACTGGTCTCGTGGGACTGACTTGGCTGAACAGCACGGATGCCGCGCCTCCAGGGTACAAACCCTGGTGACGCGGCATCCATTCCGCGGGGTGCCGGTGCTGTCGATCAGCCCTCGGCGGGCGGGTCGGCCTGCAGCGGCGGGAGCTTCACCACGTCGGACGGGGCGGCCTCGACGGCGGCGGCGCCGTTGGTGAGCGCCAGCTCCTTCGGGGACTGCACCGGCGGGCGGGTGGACGGCGTCCGGCGGGCGGAGCCGGTCCAGGCCGGACGGGCCGGGCGCTTGACGATCGGGGCGAAGACCTCGGCGATCTGCTCCTTGTTGAGGGTCTCCTTCTCAAGGAGCTCCAGGACCAGGTTGTCGAGCACGTCGCGGTTCTCGACCAGGATCTCCCAGGCCTCGTTGTGCGCGTTCTCGATGAGCTTCTTGACCTCTTCGTCCACCAGCCCGGCGACCTCTTCCGAGTAGTCGCGCTGGTGGCCCATCTCGCGACCCAGGAACGGCTCGGAGTTGTCGCTGCCGAACTTGATCGCACCGAGGCGCTCGGTCATGCCGTACTGGGTGACCATGGCCCGCGCCGTGGCGGTGGCCTTCTCGATGTCGTTCGAGGCGCCGGTGGTCGGGTCGTGGAAGACCAGCTCCTCCGCCGCGCGGCCGCCCAGCATGTACGCCAGCTGGTCGAGCATCTCGTTGCGGGTGGTGGAGTACTTGTCCTCGTCCGGCAGCACCATGGTGTAGCCGAGGGCCCGTCCGCGGGACAGGATGGTGATCTTGTGCACCGGGTCCGCGTTCGGGGAGGCCGCCGCCACCAGGGCGTGACCGCCCTCGTGGTACGCGGTGATCTTCTTCTCCTTCTCGGACATGATCCGCGTGCGCTTCTGCGGACCCGCCACGACGCGGTCGATCGCCTCGTCCAGGATGTTGTTGTCGATCAGCTTCTTGTCCGAGCGGGCGGTCAGCAGCGCCGCCTCGTTCAGGACGTTCGACAGATCGGCACCGGTGAAGCCGGGGGTGCGCTTGGCGACGGCCGAGAGGTCGACGTCGGGCGCGATCGGCTTGCCCTTCTGGTGCACCTTGAGGATGTCCAGCCGGCCCTGCAGGTCGGGGCGCTCCACCGCGATCTGGCGGTCGAAACGGCCCGGGCGCAGCAGCGCCGGGTCGAGGATGTCCGGACGGTTGGTGGCCGCGATCAGGATCACGCCGCCCTTGACGTCGAAGCCGTCCATCTCGACCAGCAGCTGGTTGAGGGTCTGCTCACGCTCGTCGTGACCGCCGCCGAGGCCCGCACCGCGGTGCCGGCCGACGGCGTCGATCTCGTCGACGAAGACGATCGCCGGGGCGTTCGCCTTGGCCTGCTCGAAGAGGTCGCGGACGCGGCTGGCGCCGACACCCACGAACATCTCGACGAAGTCCGAGCCGGAGATCGAGTAGAACGGCACCCCGGCCTCGCCCGCGACGGCGCGCGCCAGGAGGGTCTTGCCGGTACCGGGCGGGCCGTAGAGCAGCACGCCCTTGGGGATCTTGGCACCGACGGCCTGGAACTTGGCCGGCTCCTGCAGGAACTCCTTGATCTCGTGGAGCTCCTCGACCGCCTCGTCCGCGCCCGCGACGTCGGAGAAGGTGGTCTTCGGGGTGTCCTTGGTCAGCAGCTTGGCCTTGGACTTGCCGAACTGCATGACGCGCGAGCCGCCGCCCTGCATCTGGTTCATCAGGAACAGGAAGACCAGGACGATGATCACGATGGGCAGCATCGACAGCAGGAGGCTGACGAGGGTGCTCTGCTTCTCCGGGCTGACGGTGTAGCCCTCGGTGAGCGTGCTCTGGTCGTTGTCGTTGATCTGGGCCTGCAGCTTGTCGGCGATCGCAACACCCTGGTCGCCGATGTACGAGGCCTGGAACTTGGTGCCGGACTGCGGCTTGCCGGTGCCCACTGCGGGCAGCTTGGCACCGTCCTTCAGCTGGATCTTGATTGTGCTCGAGTCACCCGTGGTGATCTGCGCCGACTTGACCTGCTTCGCGTCGATCGCTGCGACGACCTGCCCGGTGTCCACCGTCTTGTAGCCGTTCGAATCCGAAACGACCTGCATCAGCACGATGACGGCGAGGACGGCCAGCACGATCCACATGATCGGCGCACGGAAGTATCGCTTGACGTCCATCCATGCGGGGCGTTGCCGCCCCGTCCCTCCTGCCACTCAACGGCGCCGCGGGGCTGTGGGCCGCCGGCGCATCCGGTCTGTGCTCATGTGAAGAGCGGTTTTATTGGACCGTACCGCAGTACGACCCGCTCGTGGCGGGAGCACAGCGACACGACGTGTTTCTATGTCCCCACCGACCCAACGGGCGGGAACGGCCAACTGTTCCCGCCCGTCGTCCGAACGGGGTCATCAGCCGCCGTAGACGTGCGGGGCCAGGGTGCCGATGAACGGCAGGTTGCGCAGTTTCTCCGCGTAGTCGAGGCCGTAGCCGACCACGAACTCGTTGGGGATGTCGAAGCCGACGTACTTGACGTCGATCTCGACCTTGGCGGCGTCGGGCTTGCGCAGCAGGGTGCAGACCTCCAGCGAGGCCGGGCCGCGCGAGCCCAGGTTGCCGAGCAGCCAGGACAGCGTCAGACCGGAGTCGATGATGTCCTCGACGATGAGCACGTCACGACCGGCGATGTCGGTGTCGAGGTCCTTGAGGATCCGCACCACACCGGAGGACTTGGTGCCCATCCCGTAGGAGGAGACGGCCATCCAGTCCATCGTGACCTGCGAGTGCAGGGCACGGGCGAGGTCGGCCATGACCATCACGGCACCCTTGAGGACGCCGACGATCAGCAGGTCCTTGCCTGCGTAGTCCCGGTCGATGCGCTCGGCCAGCTCCAGGAGCTTCGCGTCGATCTCGTCCTTGCTGATGAGCACCTTCGCGAGGTCAGCGCCCATGTCGTTCTGGTCCACCGGGGATACGTCCTCAAACGTGTCGGGGTCTGGATGGCCGGCGGCCGGCTCCCCCGGGGCACACCAGCCCGTCAGTCGCCCTGTCGCCGAAAGACCAGCGTGCCACACCGCCGGGTGGCTTCGACGCCCCCGGGTAGGTGCAGCGGTCCCTGGCCGCGCCATCCGGTGACCAGCAGGTCGATCGTTTCGAGGTGGCGGGCGAAGAGGTCGCCGGCCGGACAGCCCGCGCGCAGCGCGGCCCGGCGCAGCACCCGGCGGCGTACGGCGGGGGGCAGTTCGGCCAGTTTCGCGGCGTCCAGGGTGCCTTCGCCCGTACGGAGGTCGCGTTCGGCCAGCGAGGCCCACTGGTCGAGCGCGTCGGCGTCGTCGCGGAACAGCCGGGCGGTGCGGGCGAGCGCCTCGACCACGCCGCCGCCCAGGTGCTTCTCCAGCACCGGCAGCACCTCGTGGCGGACGCGGGAGCGGGTGAAGGCCGGGTCGCAGTTGTGCGGGTCGTCCCAGACCGGGATCGCCTGCGCGCTGCAGGCCTGCCGGGTGGCGGCCCGGTCCAGCTCCAGCAGCGGGCGGCGGTAGCGGCCCTTCTGGGCCGGCATCCCGGCCAGCGAGCGGGAGCCGGAGCCGCGGGCCAGGCCCAGCAGGACCGTCTCGGCCTGGTCGTCGCGGGTGTGGCCGAGCAGGACGGCGACCGCGCCGTGGCGCTCGGCGGCCTCGTCCAGGGCGGCGTAGCGGGCGTCCCGGGCGGCGGCCTCGGGGCCGCCCTCGCGGCCGACCCGGACCGGGATCGCCTCGACCGGGTCGAGCCCGAGTTCGCGCAGCCGCTCGGCGACCTGGGCGGCGCGGTCGGCGGAGCCGGCCTGGAGGCCGTGGTCGACGGTGACGGCGCCGACCCGCAGACCGATCTTGGGGGCCTCGAAGGCGGTCGCGATGGCCAGCGCCATGGAGTCCGCGCCGCCGCTGACGGCGACCAGGACCAGCGGCGAACCGGGCGCGGCCGGGGTGCGCGGCAGCCCGGACGGGTGGCGGTGGGCGTTGCCGATCAGCGTGGTGCCGACGGCGGCGACGGCCAGCGGCGCACCGCTGGTGCGCTCGCGCGGCTCGCGGACCGGAGCGGTGAAGGTGGAGCCGGCCTCGGCGGCGAGGTCGGTGAGGGTACGGCGGACGGCCAGGCGTATCGCTGCGACGGCGGGGTGTGGGCCCACGGCGGACGACTCCTCGACTGAGGGGACAGGACGGCTGCGGGCGCGGCGGGGGCCGCGCTTCCATGAGCGCCGCGTTACCGGGCGCTCACAGATGGTGGCAGAAAGGAGGCAGCCGCTACGCCACCCGCGCCACCGGTACGACCACCGTCCCACGTTCGGGTGAATGGAGAAACGTATCTTCACCCGCCATCTGCACGACTGGACCACCCGTACGAACGGGTTTGACCATCCGCGACCACCCTGCGGGCCGAAACCCCCGGACTACCGCGCGACCCGGGCCACCCAGGCGGCCGGGTCGTGGATCTCGTCCTTGGTCGGCAGGGTGTTCGGCGAGGTCCAGACCCGGTTGAAGCCGTCCATCCCGACCTGGTCGACCACGCCGCGGACGAAGACCGCGCCGTCCTGGTACTGGCGGAGCTTGGCGTCCATGCCGAGCAGCCGGCGCAGGACGAGGTCGAGACGGTTGGCGCCGCGGTCCCGGCGCTGCTGGAACTTCTCCCGGATCTCCGCGACGCTCGGCACCACGGCCGGGCCGACGCCGTCCATCACCACGTCGGCGTGGCCCTCCAGCAGCGACATCACGGCGGTCAGCCGGCCGAGGATCTCGCGCTGGGCGGGCGACTGGACGATCTCCAGCAGTCCGGCGGACGGGGCGCTCTCGGCGCGCCCGCCGAGTCCGGGCAGGCCTCCGCCGAGCGTGCCCGCCGCGTCCCGCAGCCGGTCGAGCAGCGCGCCCGGGTCGACGTCGGTCTCGGTCAGGAAGGACTGCACCTCGGACTGGATGTGGTCGCGCAGCCAGGGCACCGCGGTGAACTGGGTGCGGTGGGTCTCCTCGTGCAGGCAGACCCAGAGCCGGAAGTCGGCCGGATCGACGTCCAGTTCGCGCTCGACGTGCACGATGTTCGGCGCCACCAGCAGCAGCCGGCCCGGGCCGGCGCTCTCGGGGCCGAGGCGCGGCTTGTCGAACAGGGCGGCGGGGCTGTCCGGCGCCTCCAGCGAGGACTCGGCCGGGGCGAAGGTCTCGTACTGGCCGAGCACCTTGGTGGAGAGGAAGGCCAGCAGGGCGCCGACCTCGATGCCGGTGGCCTTCTCCCCCACCGTGCCGAAGACGCCGGGGCCGGAGCCGTTGGCCCGGCGCGCCTGGAGCTTCGCCACCAGCGGCTGGACGATCGTGCGGAAGCCCGCCACGTTGGCCCGCACCCAGCCGGGGCGGTCCACGATCAGCACCGGGGTCGCGACCGCCTCGGACAGGCTGCTGGAGCGCATCCCGGTGAACTCCCGGACGTGCTCCTCGGCCTCCAGGGCGTGCCGGCGCAGCTCGGCGACCACGGCCGCCGCCTCGGCACGGCTCACCTCCGGTCCCGGCCGCACCAGCCTGGTCGCGGTTGCGACCGCGAGATTCCAGTCGACCATGTCAACACCGCCGCTCGCGCTCGTCATGCCCTCACCGTACGTGCTCTCGTCCGCCGGGGGGAGCCACAGTGGCCGGTCAGTGGCAGCCGCAGGCCGCCAGCCGGGCGACGATGCGGTCCATCGCGGCGCGGGCCGAGTCGACGGGGGCGCTGGTCCGGGTCATCACGGCGAAGGAGAGCAGCCTCCCCTCGGCGTCCACCACGGTTCCCGCCAGGGTGTTGACGCCGCTGAGGCTGCCGGTCTTGGCGCGGACCAGCCCGGCCGCGTCGGCCGCGCCGGATCCGGAACCGAACCGCTTGCCGAGGGTGCCGGTGAAGCCGGCGATCGGCAGGCCGGTCATCACCGGGCGCAGCGCGGGGTGCTGGTCGGAGGCGGCCAGCGCGAGCAGCTTGACGAGCACGACCGGCGGGATCGCGTTGCCGGTGTGCAGGCCGCTGCCGTCGTTGATCACCACGCCGTTCATCGGCACGCCGAGCCGGGTCAGCTCCTGGACGACGGCGGTGGAGGCGCCCTCGAAGCCGGCCGGCTGGTGGGCGGCGACGGCGACCTGACGGGCGATCGCCTCGGCGAGGGTGTTGTCGGAGGTGGTCAGCATCCGCTCGACCAGCCGGGCCATGGTCGGCGAGTCCACCCGGCCGAGCACCGGGGCGTCGGCCGCGGCCGGGGCGGCGGCCTGCTTGGCCTTGCCCTGGACGGTGATGCCCTGGGCCTTGAGCAGGGCGGCGAAGGCCTCGGCGGCCTGGCCGGCCGGGTCGGCGTACCGGGCCGGCGCGTCCTCGCGGCTCTTCGGGTCGGTCTTGGCCTCGTCCACCATCAGCGGGGTGACGAGCGCGATGTTCTCCCCGTCGTGGTTCTTGTGCTGCGGGCTGCCCGAGTACAGCGAGAGGTCGTAGTCCAGGGCGACGGTGGTGGTGCCGGCGGACTTCAGGGCGGCGGCGGTCTGCCGGGCCAGCGAGTCCAGCGAGGCGGGGGCGGTGTCGGGGTCGGCGGGCAGGCCGGCGATCTGCACCTGGTCGGCGGGGAGCGCGGTCAGCGTCGGGTCGCCACCACCCACGAGGGTGATCCCGCCGGGGGCCGCGCCCTTGACGACCCGGGTGGTCAGCCGGGTGTCCGCCGGGATCAGCGAGAGGGCCGCCACCGAGGTGGCCAGCTTGGTGGTGGAGGCCGGCGTGGCCGGGGTGTTCTCGCCGCTGCCGTACAGGAGCCCGCCGTCGGCGGCGTCCGCGACGGCGAGGCTGACGGTGCCGAGGCTGCGGTCGGCGAGCGCGGTGGCGAGCGCCTGATGGAGGCCCTGCGCGGTGGGCAGTCCGGCGCCCGGGCCGGCGTCGGCGGCGGCGAGCACCGTGCCGGCGGCGGCGGGGGCCGGGCGGGCGGTGGCGGGCGCACCGGTGCCAGTGGCGGGTGAGCCGGTGCCGGTGCCGGTGGCGGGTGAGCCGGTGGCGCCGGCCGGCGCGGTGGACCCGCCGGGAGCGGGCGTCCCGCTCGGTGTCGCGGAAGGCTGCGCGTACGCACCACCCGAGGTCAGCACCGTCCCGGCGACCAGGAGCGCCGTCCCGAACAGCCCCGCGGCCGTCCCCCGACGGCGGCGCCCCGCCCCTGCCCCTGCTCGCACGACCCGGCCCCTTTCCTGAGCACCCGCTCCCGTAGGAGACACTTGGATTCTGTCAGTACCTACCTTGGAGGAACCGTTGGAGTTCGACGTCCTGATCGAGATCCCGAAGGGCTCCCGCAACAAGTACGAGGTCGACCACGAGACCGGTCGCCTTCGTCTGGACCGGATGCTCTTCACCTCGACCCGTTACCCGGCCGACTACGGCTACGTCGAGGGCACCCTCGCGGACGACGGCGACCCGCTGGACGCACTGGTCATCCTGGAGGAGCCGACCTTCCCGGGCTGCCTGATCAAGTGCCGCGTCATCGGCATGTTCAAGATGACGGACGAGGCCGGCGGCGACGACAAGCTGCTCTGCGTCCCGGCGACGGACCCGCGCTGGGAGCACCTGCAGGACATCCACCACGTGTCGGAGTTCGACCGCCTGGAGATCCAGCACTTCTTCGAGGTCTACAAGGACCTGGAGCCCGGCAAGTCGGTCGAGGGTGCCAACTGGGTCGGCCGCGCCGAGGCCGAGGCCGAGGTCACCGCCTCGATCAAGCGTCTTGCGGAGCAGGGCGGTCACTGAGCCGAGCCGTCCCGATCCCGTCCCGCCCGGCGGTCCGTCCACCGGAGCGGTCCGAGGTGATCGGGGGCGGTCGGAGGCCGGGGTGCGCGGGATTCTCCCGCGGACCCCGGCCTTCGCCGTGTCAGGAGCCGGTCCGGCGGGCAGGGATCTTCCCGACACCCTGTCGGCATCACGCGAGCTTAGGCTAGGCTAACCAAAGCAATCGGGGGTGTTCTCGATCTCTGGAGGCCCGCATGCCCATACCCGAGCAGCCCGTCCCGTTCTCCACCGTCCTGCGCACCGCCAGCAGCGCTGAGCACGAGGCCGCCGAGCAGTCCTCGTTCATGAGCCGCCTGCTCGGCGGACACCTCGGGATCGAGGCCTACGCCGACCTCACCGGCCAGCTCTGGTTCGTCTACCGCGCCCTGGAGGAGCGGGCCGAGGAGCTGGCGGAGCACCCCGTGGCCGGCCCCTTCGTGGACCGCACGATCCTGCGCACCGAAGCCATCGAGCGCGACCTCGCCCACCTGCGGGGGCCGGACTGGCGCGAGGGCCTCGCCCCGCTGCCCGCCACCGCCGCGTACGTCGCCCGACTGGAGGAGCTGGTCGGCGAGTGGCCGGCGGGCTGGATCGCTCACCACTACACCCGCTACCTGGGCGACCTGTCGGGCGGTCAGATCATCCGCGGCATCGCGGAGAAGACCTGGGGCTTCGAGCGCAAGGGCGACGGCGTGCGGTTCTACGTCTTCGAGGAGGTCGGGAACCCGGCCGCCTTCAAGCGCGACTACCGGGCCAAGCTGGACGCCGCCGGCGAGGCGCTGGACGAGGTCGAGCGCCGCCGGGTGGTCGAGGAGTGCAAGCGCGCCTTCCAGCTGAACGGCGCGCTCTTCCACGACCTGGACACCCGGTACCCGCTCAGCGCCTGAGTACCGAACGCCTCGGAGCAGGAAGTCGGCCCGGCCGAATTCCCGCCCCGCGGCGCGGCCGTACACCGTCGGGGCCCCGGGCAGGTCCGGGGCCCCGACGGTGTACGGCGGGGACGGTTCCTGGTAGGGATGGGGTGTGCGCTTCGATACTGTCCCGATACCGCCCTCCGTCGATGCCCGCCCCCGCGACGTGCGTGGCTACCCCGTTCCGGCCATCACGCCGTGGGAGGGCGACCAACCCCAGTTCGCGCTGACGGACTACGGCCGCAGCGCCGACTGCGCGCGGGAGCGGCTCTGTTCGGTCTGCAACCTGCTGATGCCCCGGGGGCCGGTGTGGCGGGTGGTCGGTGAGACGGAGAGCGCCGCGATCGCCGAGGCCCTGGCGGCCGGGCGGCCCTACCGCAATCTCGCCCCGACCCTGGAGGGCCCGGGCCACCGCGCGTGCATGCTCTACGCCTCGATGGTCTGCCCGTACCTGGCCCGGCCCAACGCGCGGCGCAGGCAGTCGGCCGAGCAGCCCGACGAGATGACCGGACATGTCGTCCGGGGCTCGGTGCGGGGCACGACGGGCGCCGTGGTGGGCTTCGCCGACTACGAGTACGGGATCACCGAGACCCGGGTGCTGTTCCGCTTCCTCGACGTGGTGGAGTTCCTGCCCCATGACAATGCGGACGAGCATCTCGCCGACCTGAAAACGGAGTTGGACCGCCGAGCCGGTTACTGACCCGGCCGGGCGGTCCAACGGTCCTCATGCTCGCCGGTGTCAGCCGCGGTAGGCCGGCAGGCCGACCCGGCTGGTGACCACGACGGGCTTGGTGGCGCCGCTGACCGGGAGGGTGACAATGCCCTTGGGCGTCCGGGCGGCGATGGTCCGGCCGTCCGGCGAGAAGGTCGGCTGGGTGTAGTCGGTGGTGGCGTTGGGGGTGAGGTCCTTGGGGGCCTTGTCGCCCTGGCCCTTCACGAAGAGGTGGTCGTGCCCCTTCACCGAGCGGACGAAGACGACGTCCTCGCCGTCGGGCGAGAGCGCGGGCTGGGAGCCCTTGGCCAGCTCGTCGGTCTGCGAACGCAGGACCTCGTCGCGGATGTAGACGGTGCCGTTGTCGACGTTGGCGAAAACGGTGGTGCCGGTCCTGCCGCCCGCGTTCGGCCAGATGTTGCCGGTCTGCGGCAGGAGCCCGCCGTCGGGGCCGCCCCAGACACTCAGATCGGCCGGCTGGCCCTGGACGGCCGAGGCGGGAACGGTCTTCAGTCGGGAGACACCGTTCGTCCTGGCGACGAAGACGATGTTGTTCCTGGCGGGCGCCCCCGCCTCCGGGACGGCCGGGACCGACTGCCAGGTGGGGTGGTTCCAGTTCTGTCCACCGGGGTTCTTGGCCACGGTGACCCGGTTGCCGCCGTCCGCGTCGGAGACGACGAGGTTGCTCGCACCGTCGATGAAGACGGCCTTGTTGCCGTCCGGGGACCAGGCGAGGTCCCGCACGACGGTGCGGAAGTCGACCGTCTTGCCGTCGATCTGCACGTACCGCGTGCCGTTGCTGACGGTCAGCACGTTGTGCTTCAGCCCCTTCGAACCCGCGGCACCGCGCGAGGCCGCCTGGGCAGCCGGGCTGACGGTGGCCACGAGGCCGAGCGTCAGGGCGGCGACGGCGGCGAACTTCGCGGCGCGGGACGAGGACTTGCGGAACGAAAGGGCCTTGCTCATGACTGGATACCCCCAGGAACGATGTGATGGTCCGGTGCGGCACCAGAGCCGCGTCCGCCACCCCCGGCGGACTGTCGTCCGCCTGTTCGGCCCCCCGCTGCTCTGTGCGATGAGAGAAGCCTGTCAGTCGAGCTTCGCTAATCTGTGCGCCAACCGTCACGGATGTGAAACAGCGTCACACGATCTGCACAAATGCGACGGAGCAGGCAGTCGGACCGGCCGACTTCCTGCTCCGAGGCGTTCATCGAGCTTTGTCGGGGGTGCCGTCCGTGGGGGCGTGGAGCCGGCTTCGGAGGCGACGATTCCGACTGTGTCGAGGTCCGCATCGGGGCTGGTCCGGTCGAACGCCGAGAGTCCGACGACGGCGACGTCATCCTCCACACCGACCCAGCCGCCTTCGCCGGCCTCCTCAGCACCGTCAGGAGCGGCGAACTCGACCACCATGCACAGCCGACTCCCGCAAGGCGCTGTGGCCCCCCGCTCGGATCGAGCGAGGGGCCACAGGCACCTACTCACCGAATATCAGGCGCTGAGGGACGCGCGGCGGCGGCGGGCCAGGGCGGTGGCTCCGCCACCCATGAGCAGCAGGCCGGCGGCGGTCGCCACCAGCGGGACCACCGGGGTGTCGGAACCGGTCGAGGCCAGCACGCCGCCACCACCGAGCGACGAGGTGCCGCTGCCGGTGGTGGTGAGGGACGCACCGCCCACCGTGCCGCCCGTGCCCGAACCGGTGCCCGTGCCGGTCCCGCCACCGGTACCGGCGCCACCGGCCGCGCCGCCGGTGGTCGTGCCCGTGCCACCGGCCGAACCGCCGCTCGGCAGCTGGGCGTTCTTGTCGAAGGCCAGCGAGACGGTGACCGGGTCGAGGACCTCGCCCGCCGGGTAGTTGGCGAAGGCCGGGACGCCCTCGGCGGTCAGCACGGCCGGGACGCCGGAGAGCGTCACGACGCCGTTGACCGGGGTCAGGTCGGCCTTCGACAGGTCGAGCTTGGCGATCCGGGCACCGGACAGCGCGGTCGTCTTGCCGTCCAGGGACTTGGCGTTGACGTCGGCGGTCAGGAACGCGCCGTCCTTGTCGATGCTCAGCCCGAGCTTCGAGAAGGTGGTGTCCAGCTGGTAGCCGCCGCCCGCGGGGTGGCCGAGGAAGCGGACCGAGCCGGCGAAGCCCGCGGACAGGGCGTGGGTCCGGGTGTTGTAGCTGCCGGTCGCGTTGCCGAAGCGGTAGTCGGCCGCGCCGCCGCCGAACTCGACCTTGCCGTTGGCCACCGGGCTCTGCAGGTACTTGCGGAAGCTCTCCTTGACCTTCCAGTCCAGGGTGCCGTTGACGACGGCGAGCTCACCGGGGACGGCCGGCGGGGTGGTGGCCGTGGTGGTCGCGGACGGGGTCCCGGTCGCGGACGGCGAGCCGCTCGCGGACGGGCCGCCGGTCGCGGACGGCGAGCCGGAGGCGCTCGGCGACTGGGTCGCGGTCGGGGACTGGGTGGCCGAGGGCGAACCCGTCGCGGTGGGCGACTGGGTGGCGGTCGGGGACTGCGTCGCCGAGGGGGAGCCGGTCGCGGTGGGCGAGGCCGTCGCGGTCGGGGTGGCGGTCGCGGTCGGGGTGGCGGTCGGGGACGGCGTCGCCGGGCTCTGCTTGAGCACCAGCGCCAGCGGGTCCATCACCGTCCCGGCCGGGTAGCTCCCCAGGATCTTGGCGCCCTCCTCGGTGAGCTTGGCCTCCGTCGGGACACCGGTCGTGGTGTCCCGGCCGACGGTGAAGGTCGCCAGCGGGACGTCGTCGCGCTTCGTCACCTCGGGGGAGCCGATCGTCTCCGTACCGCTGGTGTCGGCGGTGATCCGGCCGGTCGTCCCCGCGGTGACGATCTTCAGGTCGGTGAACGTCAGGTCCAGCGCGCCGTGGTGGGCGGTGAACCGGACGCCGCCGTTGAAGCCGGCCTTGAGCTCGTGCGTGCCCATGTCGTAGGTGGCGCTCGCCAGGCCGAAGTGGAAGCTGCCGTCGGCGTTGGTGGTGGCGCCGCCGCTCAGCTCGATCGCGCCCTGGCCTATCGGCCCGGTCACGTAGCTGCGGAAGCTGGCCTTCACGCCCCAGTCCAGCGAACCGGTGTCGTAGGTGACGGTGCCCGGCGCACCGGCGCCGAAGGCCAGGGCGGGAGCACCGGCGGCGGCCAGGGCGAGACCGGCGGTGACGGCGGCCAGGGCGGCCATCCGGGTGCGGTTGCGGCGGCCGGCCGGGGGCAGGGCGGTGCTGCGGGACATGGGGGACTCCGTTCGGTGAGGCGGGGGAAGGGTGGGGCGGCCGTCAGGCCGCGTCGGCCGGCTCGCCGGCCCGGGGGTCCGCCGGCTCGGCACGGCGCCGGCGGAGGGTGTACACGAGACCGGCCGCGACGAGCGCCGCCGCCAGCACGCCGCCGGCCACCACGGCCGCCGTCGGCACGCCGCCCGAACCGCCCTCGTCGGAGGACGCGGCGGGTGCGGCGGAGGGCGAGGCGGTGGCCGGAGGGGTCGCGGACGGGGTCGGCGCGGCGACCGGGGCGCTGCCGATGTCGGGCAGCGGCGGGAGCGCGGCGGCCGGGTCGAGCGCGACGGCGAAGCTCAGCGGGTCCATCGCGGTGCCCGCCGGGTAGAGGCCGCCGAAGGCCTTGGCACCCGGCTCGCTCAGCTTCAGCGGGAGTTCGACGGCCTTGAGCAGGCCGCCCTCGGGCTTCAGCCCGGCCGGGTCGAAGGTGCCCAGCTCGACGCCGGTGAGCTGCTGGGCGGCACCGTCCGGCGTCCGGCCGGAGACGTCGGCGAGCAGCCGGCCCTGACCGTCGGCGATCGTCACACCGGGGTTGGCCAGGGTGAGGTCCAGGCCGTAGCCGTCACCGGTCTTCATGCCGGTGAAGCGGACGCTGCCGGTGAAGGCGGCGGTCAGCGCGCCGCTCGCCGGGTCGTAGCCGCCCTTGGCCGGGGTCCAGCGGAAGAACGCGCCGCCGTCCGCCGCGCCGCCGGTGAGCTCCCAGCGGCCCTGGGCGATCGAACCGGTGACGTAGTCGCGGAAGGTCCGCCGGACGCCCCAGTCGAGCGCGCCGTCACCGAACTCCGTCCGGGCGGCCTCCGGGGCCGCGGCCGGGGCGGTCGGTTCGGCGGTCGGCGCGGCGGCCGTCGGCGCGGCCGTCGCGGTCGGGGCGGCGGTCGGCTCGGGCGTCCCGGTCGGGCTCGGCGCGGCGGCCGTCGGGGCCGTCGAGGGTGCCGCCGAACCCGGCTGGGCCGCCGGGAGGTTGACCGAGAGGTTGACCGGGTCGAGGGCCGTCCCCGCGGTGTAGAAGTTGCCGAAGGCCTTGGCCCCGGCGTCGGTCAGCACGGCCGGGACGCCG
Source organism: Kitasatospora sp. NBC_00458 (assembly GCF_036013975.1). Lineage (NCBI taxonomy): Bacteria > Bacillati > Actinomycetota > Actinomycetes > Kitasatosporales > Streptomycetaceae > Kitasatospora > Kitasatospora sp. NBC_00458. Next base: position 5,033,321 of record NZ_CP107904.1, on the reverse strand, counting down.
CTGAGCGTCAGGGTGCCGGCCGCGCCGCGCAGGTCGACGCCGGCCAGCGAGAGGTCGGCCAGCTTGGCCTGGCTCGCGCTGCTGACCTGGCCGGTCTCCTTGGACTTGCTGCTGACGTCCGCGTACAGCCCGGCGGCACCGCCCGCGGCGGCGCGGAAGGTGAGCCGCCCGACGCTCAGGTCGAGCGCGTTGACGCCGTTCTCCTGGTGGCCGGTGAACCGGACCCCGCCGGAGAACGCGGCGGTCAGCGCGCCGGTGGCCGGATCGTACGTGCCGTTGGCGGAGTGGAACCGGAAGCCGCTGCCGGAGACGGTGGCCGCTCCCCCGGTCAGCGCCCAGCTCCCCTTGGCGATCGGCCCGGTGACGTAGGTCAGGAAGGACTGCTTGATCCCCCAGTCCAGCCGCCCCCCGGAGACCTTCCCCTCCGCCGCCACCGCCTGGCCGGGCATCAGCCCGACCGTCATCAGGGCCGCGAGGGCGGCCACCAGGGTGGCCACCAGACGGCGTAGGCGGCTGGGCAGAGGCACGCGGATCACTCCTCGGCGCGACGGGGTAAGGGGAGTCGGTACACCACCGACCCCCTTGCGAAGTTGAGGTAAGGCTAACCTAATATATGAGTCAAGAGCCCCGCCGCCCGCCCCCCACACATGGCGAACGGTGGGGACAACTCCCAGCGAAGGGGCCCATGTTGAGCGGCAGTACCACCCGAAACCGGGCGGCCCTCGGGCCCGCCCTCCTGCTGCTCGCCCTCGGCCTGCTGCTCGCCCTGACCGCCTGCGGCCCGACCGCCGGCTCCGCCGGGGCCACCGCCGGGACGGGCGTCTCGAAGGCCCCGGACGCGGTCGAACCCCTGCCCGGCGAGCCCTCCCCCCGGCTCCCCGCCACCGCCGCCTCGGCCGACGGCCGACAGGTCACCGTCACCAGCAGCGACCGGATCATCCCGCTCAACGGCAGCCTGGCCGAGATCGTGTTCAGCCTGGGCCTCGGCCCCAAGGTGGTCGCCCGCGACGTCTCCACCACCTTCCAGCAGGCCGCCGCCCTCCCGGTGATCACCCAGGCCCACGACGTCTCGGCCGAGGGCGTCCTCTCGATGCACCCGACCGTCGTCCTCGCCGACCGCTCCACCGGCCCCGCCGAGGCGATCGACCAGATCCGCGCCGCCGGCGTCCCGCTGATCGTGCTGGACGACGCCAAGAAGCTCGCCGACGTCGGCCCCCGCATCGACACCGTCGCCGCCGCACTCGGGATCCCCGACGCCGGACGGCAGTTGAAGGAGCGCACCGAGCAGCGGATCACCGAGGCCAGGGCCGCCCTGCCCGCCGTCGACCGCCATCCCAAGGTCGCCTTCCTCTACCTGCGCGGCAGCGCCTCGGTCTTCCTGCTCGGCGGCCCGGCCTCCGGCGCGGGCTCCCTGATCGAGGCGGTCGGCGGCGAGGACGCCGGCACCGCCGCCGGACTCTCCGGCGACTTCACCCCGCTCACCAGCGAGGCCCTGGTCAAGGCCGCACCCGACGCGATCCTGGTGATGAGCAAGGGGCTCGACTCCGTCGGCGGCGTCGACGGCCTGCTCAAGCTGCCCGGCGTCGCCCAGACCCCCGCCGGACTGGACCGCCGGGTCGTCTCGATCGAGGACGGCCAGCTGCTCAGCTACGGCCCGCGCACCCCGCAGGTCATCCGCGAGATCGCCGAACAGCTCTACCCGGCGGGCGCCAAGTGACCACCGCCGTCCGCAAGAAGACCGTCCCGCTGACCGGGCCCCGGAACCGGAACCGGACCACCCTGGTCATCGCCGCACTGGCCGTCGCCCTGGTGGTCTGCGCCCTGCTCGCGGCCGGCATCGGCGCCTACCGCATCCCGCTCGGCGACATCCTCGCCTCCTTCGCCCACCGGCTCGGCCTCGGCGGCCACCCGCTCGACCGCGTCCCCGAGTCGGTGCTCTGGAACGTCCGCCTCCCCCGGGTGGTGCTGGCCCTGCTGGTCGGCGGCTCGCTCGGCTGCGCGGGCGCCCTGATGCAGGGCGTCTTCGGCAACCCGCTCGCCGAACCCGCCGTGATCGGCGTCTCGTCCGGCGGCGCGGTCGGCGCGGTCGCCTGCATCGTGCTCGGCCTGGACGCCTTCGGCAACTGGACGATCACCGCCTTCGCCTTCGCCACCGGCCTGCTGACGGTCTTCGCGGTGTACGCGATGTCCCGCTCCGGCGGCCGCACCGAAGTGGTCACGCTGATCCTCACCGGCGTCGCGGTGAACGCCTTCTGCGGCGCGCTGATCGGCCTCTTCCTGTTCACCGCCGACACCGCCGCGATCAACCAGGTCACCTTCTGGCAGCTCGGCTCGCTCTCCCAGGCCACCTGGGGCAAGGTGCTGGCCGTCCTGCCGTTCGCGCTCGTCGGCCTCGCCCTCGCCCCGCGCTACGCGCGGCCGCTGGACCTGCTGGCGCTCGGCGAACGGCCGGCCCGCCACCTCGGCGTGGACGTCGAACGGATGCGCCTGGTGCTGATCACCCTGGTCGCCCTGCTCACCGCCGCCGCCGTCGCCGTCAGCGGCATCATCAGCTTCGTCGGCCTGGTCGTCCCCCACCTGCTGCGGATGATCGCCGGCCCGGGCCACCGGTTCCTGCTGCCCGCCTCCGCCCTCGGCGGCGCGCTCGTCCTGGTCGCCGCCGACCTCGCCGCCCGCACCCTGGCCGAACCCGCCGAACTCCCCCTCGGCGTGCTCACCGCACTCATCGGCAGCCCGTTCTTCTTCTGGCTGCTGCGCCGCACCCGGACCAAGCAGGGAGGCTGGGCGTGAGGCTGCGAACCCGCCCCGACGTACCCGTTCGGCCCGCCCCGGGCACCGAGCTCCTCACCGCCGGGGCCGTCCGGCTGACGGTCGGCGGGCGCGAGCTGCTGGCCGGCGCGGACGTCCGCGTGACGGCCGGCGAGGTGGTCGCCCTGCTCGGGCCGAACGGCGCCGGCAAGTCCACCCTGCTCTCCGTCCTCGCCGGCGACCTCGCGCCGACCTCCGGCGAGGTCCGGCTGCTCGGCCGCCCGCTGACCGGCTACCGGCCCCCCGAGCTGGCCCGGCACCGCGCCCTGCTGCCGCAGTCGGCCGCGCTGTCCTTCCCGTTCCCGGCGGACGAGGTGGTCCGGATGGGCCGCGCGCCCTGGTCCGGCACGGCGGCCGCCGCCGAGGACGACGCGGTGGTCGCCGAGGCGATGGCCGCGACCGAGTCCGCCGCCTTCACCGGACGCCCGTTCACCGTGCTCTCCGGCGGCGAGCGGGCCCGGGTGGCGCTGGCCCGGGTGCTGGCGCAGCGGACCGCGCTGCTGCTGCTCGACGAGCCCACCGCCGCGCTCGACCTGCGCCACCAGGAGCTGGTGCTGCGGGTCGCCCGCGAACGGGCGGCCGCCGGGGACGGCGTGGTCGTCGTGCTGCACGACCTGTCGCTGGCGGCGGCCTACGCGGACCGGGTGGTGCTGCTGGCCGACGGCGCGACCGTCGCGGACGGGCCGGTGGCCGAGGTGCTGCGGGCGCCGCTGCTCAGCGAGGTCTACGGCCACCCGGTCGAGGTCCTGCCGCACCCGCGCACCGGGGTCCCGCTGGTCCTGCCCGAGCGCGGCTGACCCCGGGCGCGGCCGGCCCCGGGGGCGGAACGGGCCGGGGGCGGAACGGGCCGGGCGCCCGGCGGGTCAGGCCTCGTCGTCCAGCCGGAAGCCGATCTTCAGGCCGACCTGGTAGTGCTGGACCCGGCCCTCCGCGAGGTGCCCCCGGACCTGCGTCACCTCGAACCAGTCGAGGTTGCGCAGCGTCCGGGAGGCCCGCTCGACCCCGTTGCGGATCGCGGCGTCGATGCTCTCGGTCGACGAACCGACGATCTCGGTCACCCGGTACACGTGCTCGCTCATGACGGACTCCCTCACCTGTGCGACGGCCCCCGGTCCACCGTGCACCGGGGGCCGTCCGTCCGCACCCCGGCGACCGCCGTCCAGGGCCGCCCGCGAGGAGCGGCGGGCGGAGGCCGGCGGACCGCGTCACGGGGAGCCGCCGCGAGGGCGTGTCCGCACAGTCGCGTCGGACCCGGCGGGACCTTGCGGACACGCCCGAGGGCTCAGAAGGCCGCCCGGACCTCGCCCACCGGGACGCCGCCGCCGAACAGCGGGGCGGCGGCTATCCGCTCGACCGTGCCGTCGGCGGCGGACACCCCGAGCCGGCGCAGCGCGGCCGCCAGCACCGGCCCGCGGGCCCGCTCCGCACCGTCGTCGATCTTGAAGGCGAGCGCCCGACCGTCCGGCAGCGCCACCACCTGGACGGACTCCGCCCCCATCTTGGAGAGCGCGCCCGGCACCGCCCGCATCAGCCAGGTGTCGGCCCGGCGGGTACCGGCGACGTACTCGGGGTGCGCGCGCATCGCGTCGGCCACCCGGCGCTCCGGCGTGCCGGGACCGGCCAGCAGCAGCGCCCGGTAGCCGCGGGCCAGGCCGGTGAGGCTGACGGCCAGCAGCGGCGCGCCGCAGCCGTCCACCCCGGCGTGCCCGGCGGGCTCGCCGGTGGCCTGCTCCATGGCCTCGCGGGCCAGCAGCTGGACCGGGTGGACCGGGTCGAGGTAGCTGTCGACGGGCCAGCCGTTGGCCACGCAGGCGGCCAGCCAGCCGGCGTGCTTGCCGGAGCAGTCCATCAGGATCGGCGCGCGCTCCCCGCCGGAGCGCAGGAGCAGCTCGGCCTCGGTCTCGTCGAGCGGGAGGTCCGCCGGGGTCCGCAGGGCGGACTCGTCCAGCCCGGCCCCGGCCAGGATCCGTCGTACCCCATCGAGGTGAAACGATTCTGCCGAGTGGCTGGAGGCCGCCAGCGCCAGCAGCTCACCCTCGATGGCCAGCCCGGCCCGCAGGGTGGCCACCGCCTGGAACGGCTTGGCGCAGGACCGCGGGAACACCGGCGCCTCCGGCGCTCCCAGGGCGAACTCGACCGAGCCGTCTGCGGCCAGCAGCACCAGCGAGCCGTGGTGGTGCCCCTCGGTGAATCCCGAGCGGACGACCTCGGCGAGCACGGACAGGGCGGTGGGGTTGGACATGGCGGGAGCCTTCCGGGGCTGAGGGTGGGCCGGGGGCGAGCCGGGTCCGGCCCCGCCCCCGGCGCCTCACCCGATCAGAGCGGGCCGCCCGCGAGCAGGTCGTCGACCCGCGCTTCCCCATCACGGTACCTGCGGGTGATCTCCGCGTTGCAGCCGTCCGCCGTCCGCAGCAGCAGCTGCCGGCGCCCGGACACCTCGCGCTCGTGCTCCCGCAGCCGGTCCAGCGCCGCCAGCAGTTCCTCCGCCGGGTGCGCGGCCAGATCGGCCAGCTGCACGTCGCCCATCAGCTCGTCCGCCTCCAGCTGGGACTGCTGGCCGCGCGGCGGGCCCAGCGTGACGTGCCGGGCCGACCGGCGGACGGTGGACGGCGCGTCGGTGAGGATCGCCGGCAGCCGCTCCAGCAGGGCCCCGGCCGGCTCCCCGGCCTCCGCCGGGCGGGCCGCCGCGCCGCCCGGCCTGCGGTCCAGCTCCGCCAGCAGGATGTCCATCCGCCCGTGCAGCAGCCGCCGCAGGTAGGAGAGGTCGGCCTCCTGTTCCAGGGTCTCCCGGCGCAGGATCCGCAGCTGATCCAGGCCCAGCCGTTCCAGGTCCTCCTCCGGACCCGGCCCCGCGTCCCCGGGCGCCCGCCCGTAACGGTCCTGCGCCGTGCTGCTCACGTCCATCAACCAACCACCTGCCGTCGTCCCGATCCCGCCCGCTCGCGGCACCCCGTCGCCTGCCGCCGGTCCGGCCCGTTCCCGTCGCGTGCGGCCGTGGCGCGCACCCGCCCGGGGCACGCCCGGCCACCCGCGAAGGTCGCCGCTCCGGCCTCCGCCGCCCACCGGGGCGGCACGCTGCCGGAACACCTGACCCACCGGCCCGGCCTTGCGGCCGAACCGGGCCCGGCGCGGCGGACCTTGGCGCCCCGGACCCCTTGTACGGTCCCCCAGCGTGCCACCCCGCCCGCCGCCGCCGCACCGCCCGTGCACCCGAACGGCCCCCTGGCGAAGAGGGGTGGCTGATATGACCGAAGCTTTCCGCAGGGAGAGCGGCGCCAACCGGTGCGCAGGCGCACGCTACCCGGCGCGCGACAGAGCATCGGGCGCCCCTGGGGGCGCGCCGGCGCCCCCGCCGCCTCCGGCACAATGGCCGCATGCGAGCAGTGGTACAGCGAGTGGCCGAGGCCCGGGTGACGGTGGCCGGCGAGAGCGTCGGCGCGATCGAGGGGCCGGGGCTCTGCGTCCTGGTCGGCGTCACCCACGACGACACCCCCGCCAAGGCGGCCCAACTGGCCCGCAAGCTCTGGACCCTGCGGCTGCTGCCGCCCGGCGAGGACGGCGTGGAGCGGTCCTGCTCCGACATCGGCGCACCGCTGCTCGTGATCAGCCAGTTCACGCTCTACGGCGACGCCCGCAAGGGCCGCCGCCCCACCTGGAACGCCGCCGCCCCCGGCCCGGTCGCCGAGCCGCTGGTGGACGAGGTCGTCGCGCAACTGCGCGCGCTCGGCGCCAAGGTGGAGACCGGCCGGTTCGGCGCGGACATGCAGGTCGCGCTGGTCAACGACGGGCCGTTCACCGTCCTGGTCGAGGTCTGAGCGACCCGGACCCGGACCCGGTGCGGACACCGGGTCCGCGGCGGGCCGGGGCAGCCCCGGCCCGCGGTGGCCCGCGCGCCGCCCTACTGGGGGACGATCACGTCCTGCGTCCCCGGCACCCGGCCGGCGAGCAGCACCGCGTCCACCGGCACGTTCCGCTTCACGATCGCCAGCGCGATCGGCCCCAGCTCGTGGTGGCGCGCCGACGAGGTGACGAAGCCGAGCGACCGCCCCTTCGGGTCCGAGGCGAGCCGCACCTCCGTCCCGTGCGGGGGCAGCACCTCCTCGGTGCCGTCCAGGTGCAGGAAGACCAGCCGGCGCGGCGGGCGGCCGAGGTTGTGCACCCGGGCGACCGTCTCCTGCCCGCGGTAGCAGCCCTTCTGCAGGTGGACGGCGGTGGTCAGCCAGTCCACCTCGTGCGGGATGGTCCGGTGGTCGGTCTCGAAGCCGAGCCGCGGCCGGTGGCCCTCGATCCGCAGCGCCTCGTACGCCCAGATCCCGGACGCCGGCCCGTACCCCGCGGTCAGCGCCGCCAGCTCGGCCCGCGGCAGGAAGAGGTCCCGCCCGTACGACAGCTCGCGGACGGCCGCCGCGCCGTCGACGGGGGCGGTGGAGCCGGCCGGCAGGTGGACCACCGCGTAGTCGGCGGTCGCGTCGGCCACCTCGACCCGGTAGAAGAACTTCATGCTCTCCAGGTAACCGATCAGCGCCTGCTGGGTGCCGGGCTCGACGTGCGCCCAGGTGGTGGTGCCGTCGTCGACCAGGTAGAGGACGTGCTCGACGTGCCCGTTCGGGGAGAGCACCAGCGCCTCGGTGGCCTGCTGCGGCGGCAGCGCGCTGACGTGCTGGGTGAGCAGCAGGTGCAGCCAGGCGAGCCGGTCGTCGCCGGTCACGGTGACCACGCCGCGGTGCGAGAGGTCCACGAAGCCGGTGCCCTGCGCGAGGCTGCGCTGCTCGCGGAAGAGGTCGCCGTAGTGGGCGGCCACCCCCTCGTCGGTTCCCTCGGCGGGGACGGCACCGGGCAGCGCAAGCAGCGGGCTCTTCATACCGGAAAGCTTACGACTGCCCCGCGGAGCGCTTGGCGGTGCAGTCGGCGCAGCGGCCGAAGATGGCGAAGTGCTCCAGGTCGGTGTCGAAGCCGTGCTGCGCGCGCAGGCCGTCGATCAGCGGCCGGGCGATCTCGGTACCGGTCTCGGTGACCTGCTCGCAGTCCCGGCAGACCAGGTGCAGGTGGTGGTGGCGGCCGACCAGGTGGTAGGTCGGGGCGCCGTGGCCGAGGTGGGCGTGCGAGACCAGCCCCAGCTCCTCCAGCAGCTCCAGGGTCCGGTAGACGGTGGAGATGTTGACGCCGCTGGCGGTCCGCCGGACGTGGCCGAGGATCTCGTCGGGGGTGGCGTGGTCGAGGGTGTCGACCGCCTCCAGCACGAGCTGGCGCTGGGGGGTGAGCCGGTAGCCGCGTTCACGCAGGCCGGTCTTCCAGTCGCCGGAGAGCTGCCAGTCGGTGGTGCCGGTGTCCGCCACGGGTCCTGTCCCTGCCGATGTCGGGGTTCCTGAGGCAAGTGTAGGGACCGGCCGCGGGGCCGGTCCCTACCTCAGGCGCGGTGTGCTCGGCGCGGAGCGGCCGGGCTCGGCGGAGCGGCCGGGCTCGGCGGAGCGTCCGGGCTCAGCGGAAGAACGCGATGCCGTCGTCCGGCAGGTCGTTGATGTCCTTGATCAGCTGGGCCGGGCTGAGCACCTTCTTCAGCTGCGCCGACATGTACGGCCGCAGCGGCACGTTCGGGGCGGCCTTCTCGCCGACCCAGAGCAGCTCGTCGTTGACGAAGCCGTAGAGGCGCTTGCCGCCGGAGTACTCCGGCGAGCCCTCGATCCGGGCCACCGCGTCGGTGGAGACGTCGACCTGCGGCTTGCCGTCGGCCAGCTCGCCGTACCAGATCTCCACGGTGCCGTCGTCGCGGACCGAGGAGATCTCGACGCCGCGCACACCGCTGGTGCCCTGGTGGTTGCTGGTGATGCGCCAGAAGGCGTGCTCGTTCTCCAGCGGACGGACCTTCTCGCCCTCGTTGTCCAGCACCCAGGTGCGGGAGCGGAACTCCAGGAAGGGCCGGCCGTCGTGGCGGATGACGATCTCCTGGCCGAAGTTGCACTTCTCCGCACCGGAGGCCTCCTCGCCGGGCAGCGGGGCGTAGACGCCCGCGCCCTCCCAGGTGCCGAGGAGGAAGGCCAGCGGGACGACGTCCCGGTGGAGGTCAGAAGGGATCTCGATCATGTTCCTGGTCACTGTCGTCGGTGCGGGACTGCTTCAACCGTACGGCAGGCGGTCAGCGCTGGCCCTGGTAGAGCTTCATCACCGCGAAGATGGCGAACCAGGTGATCAGCACGGCCATGAGGGCCAGCAGACCGTCGAAGAAGATTTCCAGACCGGACACGGGGGGCTCCCAGGGCGGCGACAGTGTGGTGGATTTTGCTGGCGCTCACTCTATCCGCCGGGTGCCGACGGTTCTCGGTGAGCCCCACCACGTCGTGGATCTAGGGTGGCGGCATGTCGTCTCAGAAGAAGCTCGTCATCAAGGTCACCGCCGGGGCGGACGCGCCGGAGCGGTGCTCGCAGGCGTTCACGGTCGCCGCGGTCGCCGTCGCCAGCGGGATCGAGGTCTCGCTCTGGCTGACCGGGGAGTCGTCCTGGTTCGCCCTGCCCGGGCGCGCCGCGGAGTTCGAGCTGCCGCACGCGGCGCCGCTGCCGGACCTGCTGGAGTCGGTCCTGGCGGCCGGCAGCGTCACCCTCTGCACCCAGTGCGCGGCCCGGCGCGGGATCGAGCAGAAGGACACCGTCGAAGGCGTCCGGATCGCGGGCGCGCAGGTGTTCGTCAGCGAGATCATGGCCGACGGCGTGCAGGCGCTCGTCTACTGAGGGCCCTGCGGAGGTCCCTGCGGCCGCTCGTGGTCGGGGCGGTCCCGGTCGTGGCCGGGGTCGTCCCACTTCGGGTCCTCCCAGCGCGGGTCGTTCCACCAGTCGTCCTCGGGGTCCCGCTTGTTGGCGAAGACCGCGGCGGCGGGCGGGATCACCATCGCGACCACGCACATGCCGATCGCGGCCGGGACGGACCAGAACCGCACCACGCCCCAGGCCAGCACGAACAGCCCGAGGCAGACGCCCATCATGGCGAAGTAGTAGCGGTGTCGCCGTCGCGCCTGCACTCCTCCACGGTATGCCCGAGGGCCCCTGCTCGGCAGGGGCCCTCGGTACCACCGCTCCGTCCACCGGGGTGGATCAGACCGCGATCGCGACCTCGGTCAGGTTGCCCTGGGAGGCGACGACCTGGCGGTCCACGGTCTGGCCCGGGATGAGCGCCCGCAGGGTCCACTTGCCCGGGCGGGCGAAGAACCGGAACTGGCCGGTCGCCGAGGTGGGCACCTCGGCCGTGAACTCGCCGCCCTCGTCGAGCAGCCGCACGTAGCCGTTGACCGGCTCTCCGTCGCGGGTCACGGAACCCTGGATGATCGTCTCGTTCGCCACGTCAACTCCTGCCAGGTCCGGCCCACCGGCCTTCGCACCGCACATGTCTTGTCTTCCCTTCAGCCTTACGGGTGGAGCCGGTGGCTCAGTTGCCGAGCTCGATCGGCACGCCGACCAGGCTGCCGTACTCGGTCCACGAGCCGTCGTAGTTCTTCACGTTCTCCTGGCCGAGCAGCTCGTGCAGCACGAACCAGGTGAGCGCGGAGCGCTCGCCGATGCGGCAGTAGGCGATCGTGTCCTTCGCGAGGTCGACGCCCTCGGCCTCGTACAGGGCCTTGAGCTCGTCGTCGCTCTTGAAGGTGCCGTCGTCGTTGGCGTTCTTGGCCCACGGGATGTTGCGGGCGCTCGGCACGTGGCCGGGGCGCTGCGACTGCTCCTGCGGGAGGTGGGCCGGGGCGAGCAGCTTGCCGGAGAACTCGTCGGGCGAGCGCACGTCGACCAGGTTGAGGCTGCCGATGGCGGCGAGCACGTCGTCGCGGAAGGCGCGGATCGAGGAGTCGACGGCCTGCGCCGAGTACTCGGTCGCGGCGCGGGCCGGCACCTCGGAGACGAGGTCGCGGGAGTCCAGCTCCCACTTCTTGCGGCCGCCGTCGAGCAGGCGGACGTCACCGTGGCCGTACAGCTTGAAGTACCAGTAGGCGTACGACGCGAACCAGTTGTTGTTGCCGCCGTAGAGGACGACCGTGTCGTCGTTGGCGATGCCCTTGGCGCTGAGCAGCGCCTCGAAGCCGGCCTGGTCGATGAAGTCGCGGCGGACCGGGTCCTGGAGGTCGGTCTTCCAGTCGATCCGGACCGCGTTGCGGATGTGGTTCTTGTCGTAGGCGGAGGTGTCCTCGTCGACCTCGACGATGACGACCTTCGGGTCGTCCAGGTGGGCCTGGACCCAGTCGGCGTCGACCAGGACGTCGCTGCGGCTCATGGTGATGTTCTCCATCCGAGGGCGGTTGGCGGAAGGTGGTGCTGCTCCGGGGTCCCGGCCGGGGACCGGGGAGTGTGCTGCGGGGTTGCCCGACGGCGACCGGTCCGAAATTCCGTCCGAATGATGGGACGGAGGAGGATCTGCGGTAAGGCCGGGCGGTGATCTGCGGTGCACGGCGACGACGTTCGGCCAGGGAGGCCGGTCCAGGTCACCGGGAGATTCGGCGGCGGGCGGCAATTGCCCTGCCAAAGAGCCGAGTTAACGCATTCGACACAGACAGGCGGCCACGCGGCACAGGTCTACCGCCCGCCGCTTCGTGAGGTCCGTCTGTCGCTTCATGCGGACGATGCTAGGGACACCCGACGCCTGCTGTCATCAGCGTATCGAATACCGAGACCAGATGGATCATATTCTGGGATTTGACCGATTCATGGGCGTCGGGAACCGGCCGGACGCCCTACCGGCCCCGGTCAGGGAGCGGAAACGACACCGCTCCGCGGCCCGCGCTGGACAGCGCGTCTCGCGGAGCGGAACGGAGGCCGCTGCGTGCGAACCGGGCGGGAGCCCCGGCCGGGCGGCGGAGCCGGGGCCTCCGGGACACCGCCGCCACCCGGGCGCCGGCGCCGGTGGTCAGCCGATGAGCTTGACGCCCTTGCCGACGAAGGACAGCTGGAGGCCGTCCTCCTTCGGTGTGACCTCCGACAGGTTCAGCCCCGCCGGCAGCGAGGAGAGGGTGAAGCTCACCGGCTCCAGCGGCCGGCTCGACAGCCCGGCCAGCACCGCGGCCACCCCGGTCAGCCGGAAGCCCTCCGCCGTCACCGTGTTGCCCTGGCTGTGCACCGTTCCCTCACCGACCGGGACCGGCCCGAACGCGGCCTTGATCTTGCCCGGGCCCCCGTACGAGAGGGTCAGCCGGGTGTTGCCGCCCATCGAGAGCCCGGTCGCGTTCGGCAGCAGCTGGGAGGCCGGCGGCAGCAGCTGGGAGAGGTCGGCGTAGGAGATCAGCCCGGTGCCGCTGCCGTCGTCCACGGTGGCACTGCTCTTGTTGTCGCTCACCTTGACGCCCGAAAGCTTCGCCCGGAACGAGTGCAGCGCCACCTGGTGGCTGCCGTCGCCGACGGTCAGCCCGTCCGCGGAGATCCGCACCTCGTCCAGCTTCATCGACACGACCTGGGTGAGGAAGGGGAAGCCCTCGATCGACACGTCCGGCCGCTGGCTCATCCGGCCGCTCTTCACCAACTGGTCGGCGGCCTCGTCCTCGGCCACCCCGACCGCGACCCGGTCGGCCCCCACCAGCACTCCCGCGAGCACCGCCAGGCCGATCGTCGCCTTCACCCAGCCGCGCATCGTTCTCCCCCGTCGTCGCCGGTCGCCGTGTCCGGCGCCGGAACCGCTCGCCGTGCCCGGGCCGGAACCGGCCGGTCCGGAGCGGCCGCTCCCGCACGACCGTACGACGTCCCGCCCCGGAGCATGGTTCCGGGGCGGGACGTCGTCCAGCACGTGCAGGTCGGGCGGCCCGCCCCGGGCAGGACGGGCCGCCGGACCGGCCGGATCAGCCGGCCAGCAGTTCGGTGGCGATCCACACCAGCGGCGCGGCCACCGCGAGCGGCAGCGCCACGCCCGCCGTCATGTGCACGAACCGGGACGGGAAGTCGTACCCGGCCACCCGGCGCCCGACCAGCGCGCCGATCCCGGCCGCCACGCCCAGCGCGGGCGGCGCGCCCACGGCCAGGCCGAGGCCCACCGCCGCCAGCAGGCCCAGCACCGGGCCCAGCGGCTTCGGGCCCGGCAGCGGCGCCGCCGCCAGCAGGGTCGCCAGCGCGACCGCACCGACCGCCGCCGGCACCCAGTCCGCCAGCAGCAGCGCGGTGCACAGCACCGTCACCACGGTGGCCGATCCGAGCACGGTGAGCGCGTAGAAGCGCTCCTTGGGATCGGCCGGCCGGAACGTCTGCAGCACCAGGACCAGCAGGAAGAACCCACCGAGGGTGCCGACCACCGCCCCCGTGCCGCCGTCCGCGTCGGCGAGCAGCACCGCCACGTCGGCCACCAGGCCCGACAGCGCCGCCAGCGCGATGCCCTGCCGGGCCGGCCACATGCCGTTCAGCCGGAACCAGCCGGCCGCCGTCAGCACCTGGAGCAGCGCGACCACCAGCGCCAGCGCCCACTGGCCGAGGGCCGCACCGCCGGCCAGCAGGGCCGCCGCGCCGGCGGTGATCAGGGCCGGCTGGAGACCCGGGTCGATGATCGGCGAGCCGGTCCGGGCGGCGCCGGAGGGCGCGGCCGGTGCCGCGGGCGCGGGGGGCGACGGCGGCTGCGCGGGCAGCCCCGGGGCGGGCGCGGCCGGCGGCGCGGTGTACGCGGCGGGCGGGGCGTGCCCGGCGGGCGGGGCCTTCCGGGCGGCGCGCGCGGCCCGGGCGGCGCGGGCCGTGGCCGGATCGGTCGGGGCGGGAAGCGGCGGACGCTTCAGCGTCATGGTCGGCGGGTCGAAGGCCTGGGCCTGCGCCTGGGCCTGGGCCAGGTCATGGGCCTGCGCCTGGGCCAGGTCCTCGGCCCGGTCCTGGCGCTGGGCCTGCGGCATCGCCCCCGCCACGGTGACGGGTGGCAGCAGCGCGGTCGCCGCCGCGTCGTCACTCGCCGGAACCGGCGGGAGCAGCGCGGTCGCGGCATCGTCCACGGCATGCCCGGCGTACGGGCCGGCGCCGTACGGCTGGGGCTGCGGCTGCTGCTGCTGAGGCTGCTGCTGGGGTTGTCCGTACGGGCTCTGCCCGCCCTGGACCGGACCGCCCTGGACCGGACCGCCCTGGGACTGCCGGCCGTACGGCTGGGGCGCGGGGGACTGCTGCCCGTACGGCGCCGCGGCTGGCTGCTGCCCGGGACGTCCGCCGTAGGGCGCGTGCCCCGCCTCAGGGGCGTACGGCTGCGCCGCGAGCCCCTGCTGCGCATACGGATCCGGCGCGTACGCCTCCTGCGGGGCGTACGGGTAGGGGGACTGCTGCTGCGCCTGGTGCGCCTGCGGGTGCAACGGCGGCTGCGCCTGCTCGTACGGGTACGGCTGCTGGGGCTGCTCGTACGGGTAGGGCTGCTGCGGCCGGCCGTCCGGGGCGGGGTCGTTCCTCTCCGTCACGCCGCTCACCCGCCCGCGAACGGGGGGAGCACCTCGACCGTGCCGCCCTCGGTGAGGGCCACGGCCGCGTGGTCACGGCCGCCCACCGGCGAACCGTCCACCAGGTAGGAGCAGTGCCCGAGCAGCCCGACGAGCTTCGGCCGGTCCGCGTGCCGCTCCCGGACCGCCGCCAGCGCCTCGGCCAGGGTCGCCGCCCGGTACGGCTCCTCGGCCAGCCCGGCCTCCGACTTCGCCGCCGCCCAGTAGCGGATCGTCCCGCCCACCCGGGTGGCGCCGGCCGGGTCGTGCCCGGTGGTCGCGCCCATGGCAACCCCTTCTCGTCGTCCTCGCCCGGGCCCGGTAACCCGGCCGGGTCCACCACCGGAGCGCCCGCACCCCCACCCGAACGGTGTACGCGCACAGGTGCCGCCGATGTGCGTCCCATGATGGCCTGTTCGCCCGCGCGACCGGCAACCGCCCTGGCCCGGCGCCCTCCACCGGCCCCGCGAAGCCGTGATCAGGCTCACCCGGCGCACGCCCGAAAAGGCCGAACCGCCGGATTCGAGCCCTCCCGGGCCGGGGAGCGGTCGGCTATCCTCGACCCCTGAGAGGGATCCGGGCAGAGTCGCCCCCGGATCCTTTTGTGCTTTCAGGACGCCAGTACGGACGTTCGTGCGAATCGTCGGCCCACCCCCGGCGTGCCGCAGGAACCGCCCCGCCACGAACGGCACAACGACGTGCCGGGGACAGGCCGGGGTGTCGGAACCCCGGCTCCGGGCCGCCGCCCGGGACGGGACAGGACCGGAAGGTTCGCGGATGAGCAGAGCAGGATCGGTGCGTCGCGGGTTGCGGGACCCCCGGCGCGCGCCCGGTTCCGCCGTGCGCACCAGCGAGTCCTCCGGATCCCCCCGGGTGTCCGCCCCCTCCCCCACCTCAGCACGTGCGCCATCCGGCTGTGGCGGCAGCCGTAACGCGACCGCGACGACCCGGAAAGGGGACTACCGGGTATGAGTTCTCTGCTCCTCCTCACCAACGCACTGCAGCCCTCCGCGGAAGTACTGCCCGCCCTCGGCCTGCTGCTGCACAACGTCCGGGTGGCCCCCGCCGAAGGGTCCGCCCTGGTCGACACCCCCAGTGCCGACGTCATCCTGGTCGACGGCCGGCGTGACCTGCCGCAGATCCGCAGCCTCTGCCAACTGCTCCGCTCCACCGGCATCGGCTGCCCGCTGATCCTGGTGGTCACCGAGGGCGGCCTGGCGGCGGTCACCGCCGAATGGGGCATCGACGACGTCCTGCTCGACACCGCCGGCCCCGCCGAGGTCGAGGCCCGGCTGCGGCTGGCCATGGGACGGCTCCACGTGGTCACCGACGACAGCCCGATGGAGATCCGCAGCGGCGACCTCTCGGTCGACGAGGCCACCTACTCCGCCAAGCTCAAGGGCCGGGTGCTCGACCTCACCTTCAAGGAGTTCGAGCTGATCAAGTACCTCGCCCAGCACCCCGGCCGGGTCTTCACCCGGGCGCAGCTGCTGCAGGAGGTCTGGGGCTACGACTACTTCGGCGGCACCCGGACGGTCGACGTGCACGTCCGGCGGCTGCGCGCCAAGCTCGGGGTCGAGCACGAGGGGCTGATCGGCACCGTGCGCAACGTCGGCTACCGCTTCGTCGTCCCCGAGAAGCCGGACAAGGGCGAGCGGGCGGAGACCGCCTCGCTGCGCTCCCCGGCACCGCTGGAGGCCTGACCCGCCGGCCGGGCGGGAGCACCCGCCCGGCCTGTCCGGATTCGCCCCGTGCTGTCCGGCGGGCGCCGCACGACGGCCGCGGTCCCCACTGCCCCGCCGCACGCCACACGCGTAGACTCCCCCCGTGGCCAAAGTGACGCGCGACGATGTAGCCCGACTGGCTGGTACCTCGACCGCGGTCGTCAGCTACGTCATCAACAACGGGCCGCGCCCGGTCGCGCCCGCCACCCGGGAGAAGGTCCTCGCGGCGATCGAGCAGCTCGGCTACCGGCCGAACAGCGTCGCCCAGGCGATGGCCTCCCGCCGCACCAACCTGATCGGCATGGTCGTCCCGGACGCCCGCCAGCCGTTCTTCGCCGAGATGGCGCACGCCGTCGAACGCGCCGCCTCCGAGCGCGGCAAGCTCGTGCTGATCGGCAACTCCGACTACGTCGACGACCGCGAGGTCCACTACGTCCGGGCCTTCCTCGGCATGCGGGTCTCCGGCCTCATCCTGGTGAGCCAGGGCCCCTCCCAACGGGCCGCCGAGGAGTTCGCCGCGATGGAGGGGGCCAAGGTCGTGCTGCTGCACCGCCGGCCCGAGGCCATCGACGACGTCGCGGTGGTCACCGACGACGTGGGCGGCGCCGAGACGGTCGTCCGCCACCTGCTGGAAGAGCACGGTCACCCGTACGTGGCCTGCTTCGGCGGCCCCGTGGAGTCCCCCGCCCCCGGCGACCCGGTCATCGACCACGTCGAGGGCTGGCAGCGCGCCATGGACGCGCACGGCCTGCCCACCGAACCGCACCTGATCGACGCACCCTTCCACCGGTACGGCGCCTACGACGTCGCGCTCGGCGTGCTCGGCTCCCCCGACCGCCCGCCGGCGATCTTCTGCTCCACCGACGACCAGGCGATCGGCGTGCTGCGGGCCGCCCGCGAGCTCGGCCTCCGGGTACCCGAGGACCTCGCGGTGGCCGGCTTCGACGACGTGCCGGAGGCCGCGCTCGCCGACCCGCCGCTGACCACCGTCGCCTCCGACCGGGACGCGATGGCCCGGGCCGCGGTCGACCTGGTGCTCGACGACTCGCTGATGGTGCCCGGCTCGGACACCGAGCGGGTCCGCAAGTTCCCGTCGCGCCTGGTCATCCGGCGTTCCTGCGGCTGCTCGCCGGCCGGCCCCGCGGCCTAGCCTGACCAGGCTTTATGAGAAGTCAACGGGCTTCTCGGGGCGTTCTGAGCGCACTCTCACCGGATTCTCATCCGGCGGGCGGACGTTGGTCCGCATGAGCGATCACGAGCAGCACCACCGCGGCACGCAGGACCACGACCCGTACACCGGCTCCCACGGCTCCCCGGACCCCCGGGGCCACCAGGACCCGTACGCCCACGGCGCCCCGTACGGCCACGGGGACCCGCAGGTCATCCCGGGCACCGTGCTCGGCAGCACCACCCACCAGGACCCCGGGTACCCGGCGGCCGGCACCCCGTCGGTCGGCACCCCGCCCCCTCCGCCGCCCGCCGCCCCGCCGGTCCCCCCGGTGCCGCCGACGCCGTACGGGCCCGACGGGGTCGGCGGCCCGGCCTCCCACGGCGGCCGCGCCCGGCGCGGACTCCTGCGCGGCCGGCTCGCCCTGGTCACCGCCGTCGCCGCGGTGGCCGCCGTGCTCGGCGGAGTCACCGGCGGCGTCGTCGCCGCCCAGGAACACGGCTCGGCCAACCGCACCGGCACCGTCGCCAGCCCGGTCGCCGCCCGCTCCGACGGCAGCGCCGACGTCGCCGCCATCGCCGCGGCCGTCTCGCCCAGCGTCGTCCAGATCGCCGTCCAGACCCCCAACGGCACCGCCACCGGCACCGGCGTCGTGCTCACCGCGGACGGGCAGATCCTCACCAACTACCACGTCGTCTCCGGCGCGGCCTCCGGCGGACAGATCACCGTCACCTTCCACGACGGCTCCACCGCCCGCGCCACCCTCACCGGCACCGACAAGAGCCTGGACGCCGCCGTGATCACCGCGAGCGGCGCCAAGAAGCTCACCCCCGCCGCCCTCGGCGACTCCTCCGCCGTCTCGGTCGGCGACCCGGTCGTCGCCATCGGCAACCCCGAGGGCCTCACCGGCACCGTCACCTCCGGCATCATCAGCGCCCAGCACCGCGAGGTCACCGTCCAGCTCGACGAGGGCACCACCAGCGGCAACGGCGGCTTCGGCTTCCCCAACCTGCCCGGCCTGCGCGGCACCACCCAGCCCACCGGCGGCGACACCACCACCTACCAGGCCTTCCAGACCGACGCCGCACTCAACCCCGGCAACTCCGGCGGCCCGCTGATCAACGCGAACGGGCAGGTCATCGGCATCAACTCGGCCATGTACTCGCCCACCGGCGCCGGCGCCACGGCCGCCGGCAGCAGCGCCGGCAGCGTCGGCCTGGGCTTCGCCATCCCCATCGACGACATCAAGCAGGTGCTGCCGAAGCTGCAGTCCGGCCAGAACGTCTGACGACGTCCGACAATTGACCCGAGCAGGCCCTCCCGCCCCCGCCCACGAGGCCCACAGAAAGGGCAACCGCCCATGACCCCGTCCGTTGACGACCGCACCCACGCCGAGCCCGGGCAGCAGCCCACCGCCCGGCTCCTCGTGGTCGACGACGAACCCGCCCTCCGGGACGCCCTGGAGAGCAGCCTCGCCTTCGAGGGCTACGAGGTCACCACCGCAACCGACGGCTACGAGGCGCTGGAATCCGTCGAACGCGACCGCCCTGACCTCGTCCTGCTCGACATCATGATGCCCCGGATGGACGGCCTCACCGCCGTCCGCCGGATGCGCTCCCGCGGCGACACCGTCCCGGTGCTGATGCTCACCGCCCGGGACGCCGTCGGCGACCGGGTCACCGGCCTCGACGTCGGCGCCGACGACTACCTCGCCAAGCCCTTCGAACTCGACGAACTGCTCGCCCGGGTCCGCGCCCTGCTCCGCCGCAACGCCCTCGCCACCGAGGCCGCCGCCCGGGCCGCCGCCGTCGAGGAGGAGGGCGACGTCCTCGCCTTCGCCGACCTGCGGATGAACACCGCCACCCGCGAGGTCACCCGGGCCGGCCGCGCCGTCGAACTGACCCGCACCGAGTTCATGCTGCTGGAGATGTTCCTCTCCCACCCCCGGCAGGTGCTCACCCGCGAACAGATCCTCAAGGCGGTCTGGGGCTTCGACTTCGAGCCCTCCTCCAACTCGCTGGACGTGTACGTGATGTACCTGCGCCGCAAGACCGAGCAGGGCGGCCTGCCCCGGCTCATCCAGACCGTCCGCGGGGTCGGCTACGCACTCCGCCCGGCCACCGGCACCCTCACGTGACCCCCGCGATCCCGCCGCCCCCGCTAGCACCGCCCCGCGTCCCGCACCGGCCGCGCCGCCGCTTCGTCACCTGGTACCGCGCCCGCTCACTGCGCAGCCGCCTCACCTTCCTGACGGCGGCGGCCGTCGCGGTGGCCATCGCCGCCTCCGCCCTGGCCTGCTGGTTCATCGTGGAGGAGCGGATGTACGGCGTGGTCAACAGCGACCTGGAGACCGTCAGGGGAGGCGGGCCTCCTGCCGAGTTCGGCGACTGCGCCAGTACCCCGCAAGCCGCACTGAGGAAGGTACAGAGCGAAGGTCGACAACCGACAGCCGGCGGGCCGGCTGCCAGGGACACCCAGTACGTCATCCCCGGCCCAGCCACCCTTTTCTGCCTGCCGCCCATAGCCACCAAGGCGATCGTCCTGGAACCGGACGACATGAAGATCTTGGAACTCAAGCCGAACCAGTTCGTCATCCGTGACGGGCACTACACCAATGGCGAGCCTGCCAAGGTCCGGGTCTCCTGGGACCGAGTCAACCCGGCCCTTCCTCCCGCACTGGTGATGGTGGCGACGCCGACCAAGGCAATCGAGGACTCCCTCCGCCAACTCGCCTTCGTCCTCGGCGGGGTGGCGCTCGGCGGGGTCATCCTGGCCGGGCTGGCCGGCCGGCTCGTGGCCCGCTCCGCGCTCAAGCCCGTCGACCAGCTCTCCGACGCCGTCGAGCACATCGCCCGCACCGAGGAGGTCGGCAGCACCATCCCCGTGCACGGCGAGGACGAGATCGCCCGGCTCTCCACCTCGTTCAACTCGATGAGCACCGCACTCGCCAACTCCCGCGAGCGGCAGACCCGTCTGATCGCCGACGCCGGGCACGAGCTGCGCACCCCGCTCACCTCGCTGCGCACCAACGTCGACCTGCTGATCCGCAGTGACGAGACCGGCCGTCCGCTGCCGCCCGCCACCAAGACCAAGCTGCTGGGCAACATGAAGGCCCAGATGCAGGAGCTGACCGCCCTGATCGGCGACCTGCTCCAGCTGTCCCGCCCCGACTCCCCCAAGCCGGTCCGGAACCTCGCGGTGGTCGCCCTGCACGAGATCGCCGAACGGGCCGTCTCCCGGGCCAGGCTGCGCGGCCCGGGGCTGGTCTTCGAGACGGCCGCCGAGCCCTGGTTCGTGCACGCCGACGCCGCCTCCCTGGAGCGGGCGGTGATCAACCTGCTGGACAACGCGGTGAAGTACAGCCCGCCGGGCGGGACCGTGGAGGTCCGGCTCCAGCAGGGCGTGCTGACCGTCCGCGACCACGGTCCGGGCATCCCGCCGGACGAACTGCCGTACGTCTTCGACCGGTTCTGGCGCTCGCCGTCCTCGCGGCAGCTCCCGGGCTCCGGGCTGGGGCTGTCGATCGTGGCGCAGAGCGTCCGCGAGGCCGGCGGCGAGGTGGCGCTCGGCCCGGCGCCGGACGGCGGCCCGGGCACGCTGGCCACCGTCCGGCTGCCCGGCGCCCCGACCGCCGGCTGAGCCAGGACGCCCCGGACGTGCCCGGACGTACGGAGAGGGGCGGGGCGCCCCGACAGCGCCCCGCCCCTCCCCTGCCGGCTCACGGTCAGCCGATGGAGCTGCCCGGGCCGATGACCTTGATCCGGTCCTGCGCCGGCACCTGCAGCGGCGCGGCGGCCGAGCTGTTGGCGCCGAGGTAGGCGGCGAAGACGTCCAGGTCGGAGGCGCCGACGAGCTTGTCGGTGCCGGCCGCGAAGGCCGGGAAGCCGTCGCCACCGCCGGCCAGGAACTCGTTGGCCGCGACCCGGAACTTGGCGGCCGGGTCGATCGGCGCGCCGTTCAGCCGGACCGAGTCGACGACGAGCCGCTCGGCACCCTTGTTGCGCATGTCCAGGGTGTAGGTGAGGCCCTTCGAGGACTGCAGGATCTTCGGCGAGGCCTCGTTGGAGCCGCTCACCTGCTGCTGGAGCAGCTGGATCAGCTGGGCCCCGGTCAGCGTCTTGACCTGCATCATGTTGGTGAACGGCTGGACGGTGAACGCCTCGCCGTAGGTCACCACGCCGTCGCCCTCGGCGCCGCTGGCCTTGTAGACCAGGTCGGCGCGGATGCCGCCGGGGTTCATGAAGGCGATCTGCGCGCCGCCCTTGTCGGCGGGCGCGAGCCCGGCCAGCTGGGCGTCGGCGATCACGTCACCGAGCGGCTTCTCCGGGTCGTTGTTGCCCCGGCCGTTGACGTCCGCGGCGATGTAGCCGAGCGGGCGGTTGGCGATCGGCGCGGCCAGCTTGGAGTAGTGCGAGATCAGCTCCGTCATGTCCGGGGCCTTCTCGACCGTGCGGCGCACGACGTGGTTCTCGGCCTTGACCGACGGGCGGACGATCGCGCCGGTGGTCTTGTCGAGCTTCAGGTCGATCTCGGTGTAGAGCCGGCCGAAGGAGGCGGCGCTGGTCACCGAGCGCGGCACGCCCTGCGGGTCGGGGATGGTGCAGGCGTACGCGTTGTGGGTGTGGCCGGTGACGATGGCGCCGACCGCCGGGTCGATCTTCTTGGCGATGTCGACGATCGGGCCGGAGATGCCCTCGCCCGCCGCGCCGCAGTCGTAGTTGTACGTGCTGCTGGCCGGGAGGCCGCCCTCGTGGATCAGCGCGACGATCGAGTTGACGCCCTTGGCCTTCAGCTCGGCGGCGTACTTGTTGATCGTGGCGACCTCGTTGCCGAACTTCAGGCCCTTGACGCCCTCGGCGGTGACGATGTTCGGCGTGCCCTCCAGGGTGACGCCGATGAAGCCGACCTTCACGCCCTGCGACTTGGTCACCCAGTACGGGGCCAGCAGCGGCTTGCCGGTCCTCTCGTCGAGGACGTTGGCCGACAGGTAGTTGAAGTTGGCGCCCTTGAACTTGCGCCCCTCCTCGTAGCACCCGTCGACCGGGTGGCAGCCGCCGTCCTGGAGGCGGCGCAGCTCGGCGGCGCCCTCGTCGAACTCGTGGTTGCCGACCGAGGTGACGTCCAGGCCGAGCTTGTCCAGCGCCTCGATGGTGGGCTCGTCATGGAAGAGCGCCGAGGTCAGCGGGGACGCGCCGACCAGGTCACCGGCGGCGACGGTGATCGAGTCGTCGGCCGGTATGCGTGCCTGGCGCAGCGCGGTGGCCAGGTACTCGACGCCGCCGGCCGGGGTGCTGACCGTCTGGCCGGTGGCCGGGTCGACCTCGCGGATGGTGCCGGACGAGCCGGCCGGGGGCTCCAGGTTGCCGTGCAGGTCGTTGATGGCCAGCAACTGGAGGTTGACGGTCTTGGGACGCTTGGCGTCCGCGGCCTGGGCCGCGGTGGGCACGGCCACCGTGCCGACCAGGCCGGCGGCGGCGACGACGGCCAGCGCCGCGCGTCGGGATCTGACGGAGAGCATGTAGGGGTCCCCTGCAGCTGAGAGAGAGCGCCCTGCTGTGGACGGGTCCGGGCGGGCGCTGAGTGTCGTTGCGCGAGTGCAGCCTAGAGTCAACGCGCGTAGCTGTCAGGACCCTGGACGTAACGACAGGGTTACCTACTGACGAATCGTCGTCGGACTTTCCCTCCGACGGACCCCGGAGGCCCCCCGGCGGGCACCCGCCACCGGCGCCTCCGGAGCGCGCGCCGGGGCGCCGGAAGCACCCCCGGCGCCGGCTCAGACGCCGGGCTCGGCCGCCAAGTGGCGCTCCGCACGGACCCGTTCGGCCACGGCGTCCTCGGTCATCGCGCGGTCGGTGTAGACCAGTGGGCGCTCCGCCTCGGTGATGATGTGCTTCACCACCTGGACGTTCCCGTTGACGTCCCAGACCGCGATGCCCGGCGAAAGTGTGGGGATGATCTCCACCGCCCAGCGCGGCAGACCCAGCACCCGGCCGGTGGCCCGCGCCTCCTCCGCCTTCTGCATGTAGATCGTCCGGGTGGAGGCCATCTTCAGGATCGCCGAGGCCTCCTTGGCCGCCGCGCCGTCCACCACGTCCGACAGGTGGTGCACCACCGCCACGAAGGAGAGGCCCAACCGGCGGCCGAACTTCAGCAGGCGCTGGAACAGCTGGGCCACGAACGGGCTGTTGATGATGTGCCAGGCCTCCTCGACCAGGAAGATCCGCTTCTTCCGGTCCGGCCTGATCCAGGTGTGCTCCAGCCAGACCCCGACGATCGCCATCAGGATCGGCATCGCGATCGAGTTCCGGTCGATGTGCGAGAGGTCGAAGACGATCAGCGGCGCGTCCAGGTCGATGCCGTCGGTGGTCGAACCGTCGAACATGCCCCGCAGGTCACCGTCGACCAGCCGGTCCAGCACCAGCGCCACGTCCAGGCCCCAGGACTGCACCTCGTCCACCGCCACCCCCAGCGACTCCACCGAGGACAGCTCGGGGTTGCGCAGGGTGTCGATGATGTCGTCCAGCACCGGCTGCCGGTCCAGCACACTGGCGACCACGTGCGCGTGCGCGGCCTTCAGCGCGAACCCCGCGCGCTCCTCCAGACCCCGCCCCATCGCCACCTCGACGATGGTGCGCAGCAGCGACAACTGCCCGGTCTGGGTGATCGCCGGGTCCAGCGGGTTGAGCTTCACCCCGCCGTCCCGGGCCGCCATCGGGTCCAGCCGGATCGACTTTATGCCGAGCGCGTTGGCGATCAGGTTCCACTCGCCGACCCCGTCCTCGCCCTGCGCGTCCAGCACCACCACCTGCCGGTCCCGGAACCGCAGCTGGCGCAGCACGTAGGTCTTCTCCAGCGCGGACTTGCCGTTCCCGGACTCGCCGAGCACCAGCCAGTGCGGCGCCGGAAGCTGCTGCCCGTACAGCTGGAACGGGTCGTAGACGTACCCCTTGCCGCTGTACACCTCGCGCCCGATGATCACGCCCGAGTCACCCAGGCCCGGCGCGGCCGTCGGCAGGTAGACCGCCTGCGCCTGGCCGGTCGAGGTGCGCACCGGCAGCCGGGTGGTCTCCACCTTGCCGTACATCAGGCTGGTGAACGCGTCGGTGAGGTTGCCGATCGCCATGCGGGGCCTCCAGGTGGATCAGCGGCGGATGCCGGTGGCGAACGGCAGGGTGTTGACGAAGGCGCGGTGGTGCTCGCGGTCGCACCACTCCAGCTTCAGGTAGCTCTTGCCGGCCGAGGCGCGGATCGTCCGCTTGTCCCGGGCCAGCGCGTCCGGGTTGCGCGAGGAGACCGTGATGTAGCCGACCAGGTTGACCCCGGCCGCGCCCGACGCCAGGTCGTCACCGCGCTGGTCCACCCGGCCGGTGTGGGCCAGGTCGCGGGGGTCGACCGTGCGGTTCATCTTGGCGGCGCGGCTCGCCTCCGCCTCGTCGTTGGTCTTCTCGGTGAGCATCCGCTCGATCGCGACGTCGGTGGGCTCCAGGTCCATCGTCACCGCCACCGTCCGGATCACGTCCGGGGTGTGCACCAGCAGCGGCGCCAGGAAGTTGACGCCGACCGGGGTCAGCGGCCACTCCTTGACCCACGCCGTGGCGTGGCACCAGGGCTCCCGGGTCGCCGACTCGCGGGTCTTCGCCTGGAGGTACTGCGGGTGCGTCGCGTCCAGCTCGGCCGGCCAGGCGTTCCGCTTCGACATCGCCTGGATGTGGTCGATCGGGTGGTCCGGGTCGTACATCGAGTGCAGCAGCGAGGAGAGCCGGGCCTGGCCCAGCGGCTGCCGCACCCGGATGTCCGCCTCCGCCAGCCGCGCGCAGATGTCGGTCAGCTCGCGGGCCATCACCGCGGCCAGCCCCTCGTCGTCCCGCGCCCGCCGCCCGGTCGCCGTCCGGCCCATCGCGTGCGCCTCGGCCGCCAGGTCCCGGGTGTAGTGCATGCACGCCACCAGGTACGCCCGGTGCTGCTCGGAGGAGGTCGACACCATCGACTGCAACTGGTCGTACGAGTCCTTCAGCCAGCGCGGCGAATCCGGGTCCCCGCGCCGCTCCACGTCCTTGGCGTGCGCGTCCGGGTCGGCCGGCAGCGTGCGGGCGAGGATCTGCAGCCTGGTCACGAAGCCGTCCCCGTTGGCGACGTGCTTCAGCAGCGTCCCGAACCGGTCGACCAGCGCCTCCTGGTCCTCCGAGTCCCGCAGCCCGACGCCCGGGCCCTCGATCTCGATCGCCGCGGTCACCGTGCGCCGCTCCAGGTGCATCAGCACCCCGACCTCGTCCGGCCCGAACGGCGCGGCCAGCCAGCGCAGCCGCCCGACCCCCGGCGGCGGGCCGATCTCCACCTCGCGGCCGTCCAGCCGCGTCCCGGCGTCCATCACCTCCGACTTCCACACCCCGCGCCCGCTGCGGACCGTCCGGCGGTAGGTGCGGTTGATCTCCACCCACTTGTAGAACGTCCGGCGCCGGTACGGCACGTAGACCGCCGCGATCGCCAGCAGGGGCAGGCCCACCAGGCCCCCGATCCGCAACGGCAGGATCGGCATCATCAGGCCCCAGACCATACCGAGGAAGGCCCCGAAGATGATCAGCACGATCTCGCCGGACTCGCGGTTCCGGCCGATCGGCGCGTTCGGGCGGGCCTTGCCGATCAGATAGGTACGGCGCTGGTGCACGTACGACTGGGCGTACTGGGCACCGTACTGGCCGAGCGGTTCGCTGCTCACTTACCCGTCACCCTCCCTTCGCTGGATTGCTGTCGCGGATCGCCCCCGCGGCCTGGGCCGGCGGCCCGGCCTGCTGCGGCGGCGCGGGCGTCCGCGCCGCGTGGGCGGCGATGCCCGGCGCGACCGAGCCGCCGCCCCCGCCCGAACCGCCGCCGCCCGGCTGCGGACCGCGGTCGCCGTGGGTGGTGATGCCCTGCTTCATCAGGTTCGCGGTCCCGTTGATCATCGCCGATCCGGCCGACACCGCGCTGGCCCGGGCCTGGCGCATGTTCACCATCTCGTCGCCGAAGCCCGGCACGAACCGGTACACGGCGGCGCTCGCGAAGATCGACAGGAAGAGGATCGCCAACCCCGACAGCACCCGGGCGAAGTCGTCGGTCGCACCCGCCCCGGCCGCCACCGCACCGGCCAGCCCGAGGATGATCACGATGATCGGCTTCGCCAGGTCCACCGCCACCATCAGCCCCGCCCAGCGGCGCACGTGCTTCCACAACTGCTTGTCCACCAGCCCCGCGTACACCGCCGTCCCCAGCAGCGCGCCCACGTACAGCATCGCCGCCCGGATCAGCAGCTCGATCCAGAGCACCGCCGCCGCCAGCACGGCCACCAGCGAGACGATGATCAAGATCAGCGGACCGCCGCCCATGTCACCCTTCTCCAGGGTGTCCGCGAACCCCCCCAGGTACGTCCCGGTGTCCGACTTCGTCCCCACCGCGATCGCCTTGGTCAGCCCGTCCGTCGCACTCACCACGGTGTACAGGATCAGCGGCGTGAACGCCGAGGCCACCACCGTCAGCCAGAGGAACCCGATCGCCTCCGACAACGCCGTCGCCAGCGGCGCCCCGCGGACCGCCCGCTTGGTCACGGCCAGCAGCCACAGCACCAGGGTGATGATCGTCGACGCGGCGAACACCACCGCGTACTGCTGCAGGAACGACGCGTTGGTGAAGTCCACCTCCGTCGTCCCGTCGATCGCCCCCGACAGCTTCCGCACCACCCACGCCGCGGCCTGCGCACACCCCTTCGCCAACGACCCCAGCGGATCCGTCACACCCCCCACCGTCCCACTCCCGGGGATGGAGGCCCCCCCGCCGGGCTTGTCGACGCAGAGAATGCCGTTTCCCGAGATCGGGAGGTCAGGGCAGTTCGCACTGGGTGTGGCCGTCGGCGTCGCACCGGGCGACGGCGTCGCCGTCGGTGACGGCTCGGCGAACACCCGCTGCGCCACGAGCAGCGCCCCGAGCTGGAGGGTCGCCACGGCACCCGCCACCGCGCCGGCCCGACGGGCGGTGCTGTGACCGGAAGGCGTGGCGACGGCACCTCGGCGCGTGCTACGACGGTTCGGTACGTGGTCAGCGGGCATAACGGAAACCCCCGAACTGCTGGACGGCGCCGGTGATCTCCTCGGCGGTGGCGGCCTGCTGGTCGCCGGGCATGGGGGCGGGGCCCTGCCGGCTGGCGTAGTCGGTGAGCTTCCAGTCGCTGCCCGTCCAGCGGAGCGTGAAGGTGAGCGTGAACCAGTTCGCCACGACCGGCAGGACGGACCGTTCGCCGGCGAGGCCGGTGAGGCCGGTGCACCAGACTTCGACCTTGGTCTCGGCGTCGCTGTAGCCGACTGCCTTGGTGCCGACCGGAACGGTGCGGCTGACGAAGGTGAGGCCCTTGGGCGCGCGGCCCTGGGCGTCGAGGCCGTAGCGGGTCACGGTGTCGCCGCCGAACCCCTGGTCCAGGCGGGCCTGGAGGGCCGGGGCGGCGGCGGGGTCGGCGATGGTGGCGACGATGGTGTGACGGCTGTCGGCGCGGAACATGTCGGTGGAGCCGATGGCCACCGCGTAGTTGGCCGCGGCCGACTGGGCGCCCTGGTCGGTGTGCGGGTGGCCGGCGGCGATGCCGTTCGTGGTGGTGGCCACGGGCTGGTCGCCGCTGGGCGCGGGGCCCGCGCCGGAGGCGGCGCTCGGGGCGGCCCGGTCGGCGGAGCCGGCCGCGGTGGCCGTGGTGGTGGTCGGGTCGGGCTTGCCCCGGTTGGCGATGGAGATCGCGACCACCAGGAGGGTGACCACCGCCAGGACCGTCATCAGGGTCCTCAGCGGCCGTTGCTGACGGCTTGTCGCGAGGGACGAGGGCTGTTCACCGACCGGCAGCCGCGTACGGGTGTGCGGCTGGTCGTCGGACAACGGCACGGCGGCCCTCCTGGTGCGGGGAGCCGGGGTGGCTCCGGGGGCCCCTCCGCCCGTGGGCGGGCGCGGAGGGAGGGGTGGTGGGGTGGACTCCCGGCGGGGCTCCGACGGGTCGCGGCCGGCGGCCGGTCGTCCGGTCAGGCGGGCGGTCCGGTGGCGGGCAGCCCCCGCCTCCCCGCTCCGTCACCGCCGGATCTGTCCGATCGTCAGATGGCCATTCCGTACACAATGGTGAACAGAGTTCCGAGTGATCCGATGATGAACACGCCGGTCAGACCGGCGATGATCAGCCCCTTGCCCTGCTCGGCACCGAAGCTGTCACGCATCGCGGTCGCACCGATCCGCTGCTTGGCCGCACCCCAGACGGCGAGGCCGAGGCAGGCCAGGATCGCCACGGCCATGACGACCTGGACCATCACCCGGGCCTCGGAGCCGAGGCTCGCGAACGGGCCCCAGTCCGGGGCGATCCCGCCGATGATGGTGTCGATATTCGGCTTCTTAGGAGGGTCCTCGGCCAGGTGGCCGATCGCGATGCTGTCCACGCTGCTCAGGTTCATTTCCATCTCACCGCCCGATCAGGCAAATTCAAGGGCCCAGACCCCGCCCGCGCGAAGGGTCGGTACCTATTCTTGGCCAGATCTGATGTCGACTTGGCTACTTCTCGCAGATTGGTCGTGAGGCATCGGACACGTACGCGAGGATGTCCACCGTACGAAGGATAGCGCTCACTCTTTGTATCTCTGATGATTGCGGTGAGCAACGCCTTCCGGGACACTTCGACTGACGATTCGTCGGGATGGTGCTGATGGTACTCCGGAAGGCCGGTACGGCCGCCGCCGCTGCGGGAGTTGTCCTGATCGGCTTCGTCGGTCTGGTGACCGTCGGGACGTTCGCGGCGAGTGGGACACCACAACAGTCGGGCAATCGCGCCGGCCTCTCCTCGGGAACCGTTCCGGCGGCGTACCAGGGGCCGATCCAGCAGTGGGGTCAGCTCTGCCCGGACCTCTCGCCACCACTGCTCGCGGCGCAGCTCTACCAGGAAAGCGGTTTCGACCCGCGCGCCCGTTCCTACGTCGGCGCCCAGGGATTGGCGCAGTTCATGCCCGACACCTGGACGGCATACGGCACGGACGGCAACAACGACGGCCGGAAGGACCCGTGGGACCCGCTGGACGCGATCGCCTCCGCGGCCACGTTCGACTGCGCACTGGCCGCCTACGTCGCCAAGGTCCCGGGTGACCGCCAGTCGAACATGCTGGCCGCCTACAACGCCGGCCCGGGCGCGGTGACGAAGTACCAGGGCGTGCCGCCGTACCGGGAGACCCAGGGCTACGTGCGGAACATCCTCGCGTCGGCCCGCAGCTTCGCCGCGCCGGTCGCACCGGTGGAGGTCTCCGCGCAGGCGGCGGGCGCGATCTACTTCGCCCAGACGAAGCTCGGCACCCCCTACCTCTGGGGCGGCGACGGCCTGGAGTCGCAGAACGGGCGGTTCGACTGCTCGGGGCTGTCCCGGGCCGCGTTCGAGTCCGTGGGCATCAAGCTGCCCCGGGTCGCCAACGACCAGTGGTACGCCGGGCCGCACCCCTCCCGTGACCAGCTGCGCCCGGGCGACCTGGTGTTCTGGGCGACCGACCTGAGCGACCCGCGCAGCATCCACCACGTCGGCATCTACGTCGGCGGCGGGTACATGATCAACGCTCCGCACACCAACGCGGTGATCCGCTACGACAAGATCGATACGAAGGAGTACATCGGGGCCACCCGGGTCACCTCGGACGCCGCCGAGGCCCTGCCCGTGCGCAACGCGGACGGCACCGTGATCGCCCCGAGCCGGCCGGGCGACCCGGCGGCCCCGACCACCCCCGCCGCGAACCCGACCGCCTCGACCCCGACCGCCTCGACCCCGACCGCCTCGAACGCCTCCGGCGCAGCGGCGGCCGCCCCGGCCCCCGCTGCGCCGGCCGGTCGGCCCGCCGCCGGGACCCCCGCGCCGGCGGCGGCCAGGGGCCCGGTCGCCACCGGCCCCGGCGCGGCAGGTACAGGTCAACAATCCGCAAAGAGCTGATCGCCCTCGCCCGCCGGGTGTGAGTGCGGTGTGGACGCTGAGTCAAGTTTCCATAACCGCGTGTTTCCGTGGAACGCTGTGCACCGGTTATGACGTTGTGTCCGATGGTCCCGCGTCAGCCCACCTGGCCTGGGCGGCGCTGCGCGGACCACGGCCGGAACGATCAGGTGCTGCGGACCAGAAGGAGGTGCGGCGTGTCGACGCCGCTTGCCGACACGACCAACCCCGACCTCGACCTCCTCTACGCCGTCAACGGCCTGGCCGAGCGTTCCCCGGCCTGGCTCGACCACACGGTCTCCTGGATCGGCGAGTACGGCATCCTGCTCGGTCTGGCCCTGCTCGGCCTGATCGGCTGGCTCCAGGCCAGACGCCGCCCGGACGCCCCGGTGGCCGTCGCCGGGCTGCTCTGGGCCCCGATCGCGGTCGCCGTCGCCGAACTGGCCAACCTGCCGATCTCCGCCATCGTGGACCGCCCCCGCCCCTTCGTCGACCACGCCGGTCTGGAGGTGCTGGTCGAGGGCAAGGCGGGCACGTACTCCTTCGTCAGCGACCACTCCACGATGTCGATGGGCATCGCGGTGGCGCTCTTCCTGGTGAACCGGCGGCTCGGCTGGATCGCCGGGGTCCTGGCCCTGCTGCAGGGCTTCTGCCGGATGTACATGGGCGTCCACTACCCCACCGACGTGATCGGCGGCTTCGCACTGGCCACCGCGGTGGTGCTGCTGCTGGCGCCGATCGCGATGGCCGTGCTCGTCCCGCTCTGCCACGCGATCGGCCGGACGGCGCTCGCTCCGCTGATCCGCGCCCCTCAGGGCGGCAGCGGCGGCAGCGGCGGCCGACGGACGGGCGGGCGCCGACGCGGCGGTGGCTCCCGGGGCGCTGTCCGGGCCGACGAGCAGCCGCCCGAGTCCGATCTGGCGGCCTGACGGCCCGGCCCCGACCGCCCCGTTCGGCTGCGCCGGTCGGCCACGTCGGGCCCGGCCCGCGGTCCCAGTAGGCCCGGTCCCGGGGCCCTGGTCCGGACGCAGGCTGCTCGCACGGACCCGCGCCCCGGCGCTACCCGCCCTCCCCGCCGTTGGCGGCGAGGTGGTCAGCGGCCTCCCGACGGGTGAGGTCGCGCGAACGGCGGGCCGCGGAGAACCAGCCGCAGACGCAGGTCGCGAAGCAGAAGGAACCGCGCTCGCTGATCGCGACACGGTGCTCGGGCATCCGGGTGGTGCCGGGCGCGGCCGGCAGCTCACTGTGCACGTGCTTCACGGTAACGTGCCCGGGCCCCCTGGCGCGACGCCCCGGACCGATTCCCGCACCCGGCGCGCGACACCCGGCGCGCGCCGGGCCCCGCGTAACCCCTGCCGCGTCAACTCGTTTGCCCGGAAAGAGCTCTGCCCACCCACCGGTGGCCGGCGGGGCAGTCGGGCCCGAGGGGGTTGTCGCGAGGATGAAGATGACCGACCAGCAGCGCAGCGGTCGGCGGACCGGCCGGACCGGACCGCGACTGCGCCCGGCGGCGGGGGCCGCACTGCTCGCGGCCGTCCTGGCCGGACTGACCGGCTGCTCGGACGGCGCCGGCGGCGCCTCGGCCGACCAGCAGGCGAGCAGCGGCCCGGACCAGCTCGCCGCCGACCCGCTGACGGCGGTCCGCAACGCCGCCGACATCACCGGCCGGACCGGCTCCGCGCACGCCGCCACCGAGCTGGTGACCGAGTCCGCCGACAAGAAGGCCGTCTTCACCGGCACCGGCGGCTACGACTACGTGAAGCGGATCGGCCGGCTGGAGGTGCAGGTGCCACCGGGCGCGGCGACCACCGGCAAGATCGTCGAGGTGTTGCTGCCGGGCACCGTCTACCTGCAGAACAGCGGCGCCAAGGTGCCCGAGGGCAAATGGGTCAAGCTGGACGTCCGCCAGCTGCCGGACGGCAACCTGGTCAGCGGCGGCGCCACCGACCCGGCCTCCGCGGCGGGGGCGCTGCGCGGCGCGCAGAAGGCGGAGCTGGTCGGCACCGAGACGGTGGGCGGGGCGGCGCTGAAGCACTTCCGCGGCACCCTGGACCTCGCCAAGGCGGCCGACGCCACCGGCGGCCGGGGCGGGGACGGGCTGCGGATGGCGGCGCAGACCTTCACGGTCAAGGAGGTCCCGTACGACGTCTGGCTGGACGAGCAGGGCCGGCTGCACAAGGTGGTCGAGGTCTTCACCTTCGCCGGGGTCGCCGGGTCCAAGGAGTCGAAGGACCAGGTGAAGGTGGTCTCGACGACCTCGCTGACGGAGTTCGGGAAGCCGGTGGAGGCCGCCGAGCCGCCGGCCTCCGACATCTACGCGATGAAGCCCACCGAGAGCCCGAAGTAGCGTCCGGGAGCCGCTCCCGGTGACCGGTCGGCGCGGGGCCGGGAGCGGGGCCAGAGGGGGCGCCGCCGGAGCGGGTGGGGCCGGGACACCTGTCGGGCCACCCGTTTCGGCGGCGCCGAGATGGCCCGTCCGTGCCATGTGGGCGGGCCCCGGAGTGCCTAGGCTGGACGCCGGGTGGCTGCCGCCCGGGCTGGCGAGGCGCTGAAGGGGTGGTGCAGGTGATGTCGTCCACGGGCAGCCGCAGCGGCGGCCACGACGACGCGGCCCTCGACGAGATCGAGCTGGCCGGCGAGCTGATGATCGCGGCCACGGCGAGCAGCGGGGACCGGTTGCCGACCGAGCGGATCGACGAGGTGCTCCTCGACCGGGCGGGCGGCGGTCCGGCCGCCGGGTCCGGACGGGACCACGGGGAGCAGGACGGCTAGAGCGGTCCGGTCGGCACGGGAGGGCCGTACGCGAGGGCCGTGTACGGGAGAACCGTGTCCGGGAAGGCCGTGTCCGGGAGGACCATCTACGCGAAGGTCGGCCATGCGCGCCCGGCGCCGGGACGGACGGTGCGCGCCCGGGGCGCGCACCCTTCGACGCACGCCCCCTATTTCTTGTCGCTGTCCCTGCGCGCCCTCGACCGCAGGGCGTTCCGGCGGCCACGGCGGGTGAGTGCGGCCCACCCGGGCGGTCGGCCCGGGGGCCCGGCGGGGCGGACGGACCGGGCCGGACGCGCGTTCTCAGCTGCGCAGCAGTCGGCCGATCGCCGCGGTGGCCTCGGCGACCTTGGCGTCCAGCTCGGTGCCGCCCTCCTCGGCGGCCGCGGCGACGCAGTGCCGCAGGTGCTCCTCCAGCAGCGAGAGCGCGAAGGACTGCAGGGCCTTGGTGCCGGCCGAGACCTGGGTGAGCACGTCGATGCAGTAGACGTCCTCGTCGACCATCCGCTGCAGACCGCGGATCTGGCCCTCGATCCGGCGCAGCCGCTTGAGGTGCGCGTCCTTCTGCGCGCTGTACCCGTGCGGCCCGGGCGCACCGTGGTGGCCGGCGTGCGCGTCGGCCGACGGCACGGCGGCGGCCGTGGCCGCGGCGGCCGGCCCGGCGGTGACGGCGTCCGACGTGGTCGCGTCCGGCGCGGTCCGCTCGCCGTGCGGTTCCGCCCCGGGCACCGGCTCCGGCTCGGTGCGCGCTTGCGTGGTGGTCATCGGCCCGCCTTCGTCTGAGTGCCTGGTTGGCTGCGTCGGCTTCCAGTGTCCAACACCGGGACCGGTCGTGGTGTTCCTGCGGCGTGGCCGGCGGGCGCGGGACGGCCGCGGGCCCGGCGTCCGCGCGCGGTTCCCCCGTCCGGGGAACACCCGACTCTTCCCGCGCACGGCAGGGGCGATCCGGGCGAGGTTCCGTCAGACTGGGGGCTCACGCCCGCGTCCGGGGTGCAGGTCGGTCCACTGCTGCGGCAGCCGAACGGAAGGGGAAGTTCCGCCTCCTCTTCGCCACCCCGTTTGCGCAATTGCGCTTGGTTGCACCTAGCATCGTTCAGTCCCCTACCCCGCACATCGGAGATTTCCGTGCGTTTTAGCCTGACCCCGAAGGAGACGAGCTTCTACGACATGTTCACCGCTGCCGCGGAGAACCTGGTCGTCGGTTCGAAGCTCCTGCTGGAACTGCTGGGATCAGACGTGTCGGCCCGCGCGGAGATCGTCGAGCGCATGCGCGCCGCCGAGCACGCCGGAGACGACACCACCCATGCGATCTTCCACCAGCTGAACTCGTCCTTCATCACGCCCTTCGACCGCGAGGACATCTACAACCTCGCCTCGTCGCTGGACGACATCATGGACTTCATGGAGGAGGCCGTCGACCTGGTCGTCCTCTATGACATCCAGACCCTCCCCAAGGGCATCGAGCAGCAGATCGAGGTGCTGGCCCGGGCCGCCGAGCTCACCTGCGAGGCGATGCCGAACCTGCGCAGCATGTCCAACCTGACCGAGTACTGGATCGAGGTCAACCGACTGGAGAACCAGGCGGACCAGATCCACCGCAAGCTGCTCGCCCACCTCTTCTCCGGCCAGTACGACGCCATCGAGGTGCTCAAGCTCAAGCAGGTCGTGGACGTCCTTGAGCAGGCGGCGGACGCCTTCGAGCACGTCGCCAACACGGTGGAGACCATCGCGGTCAAGGAGTCCTGACCCTCGTGGACACGGCTGCACTCATCGCCGTCATCGGCGTTGCGTTCTTCTTCACCTACACCAACGGCTTCCACGACTCGGCGAACGCGATCGCCACCTCGGTCTCGACCCGGGCGCTCACCCCCCGGGCCGCGCTCGCGATGGCCGCGGTGATGAACCTCGCGGGAGCCTTCCTGGGCAGCGGGGTCGCCCACACCGTCTCCCAGGGGATCATCGAGACCCCGTCCGGCAACCAGGGGATGGCGATCCTGTTCGCCGCGCTGGTCGGGGCGATCGCCTGGAACCTCGTCACCTGGTACTTCGGCCTGCCGTCCTCCTCCTCGCACGCGCTGTTCGGCGGCATGGTGGGCGCGGCGCTGGCCGGCGGCACCGAGGTGATCTGGAGCGGGGTCCTCGACAAGATCGTCATCCCGATGATCGTCTCGCCGGTGGTCGGCCTGATCGGCGGCTTCCTGGTGATGCTGGCGATCCTCTGGATCTTCCGGCGGGCCAACCCGCACCGGGCCAAGCGCAACTTCCGGGTCGCGCAGACCGCGTCGGCCGCCGCCATGGCCCTCGCGCACGGTCTGCAGGACGCCCAGAAGACCATGGGCATCGTGGTGATGGCCCTCACCATCTCGGGCCACGAGAGCGAGGGCGACCCGATCCCGGTCTGGGTGAAGATCTCCTGCGCCACCATGCTGTCGCTGGGCACCTACGCGGGTGGCTGGCGGATCATGCGGACCCTCGGCCGGAAGATCATCGAGCTGGACCCGCCGCAGGGCTTCGCGGCCGAGGCCACCGCCTCGACCGTCATGTACATCACGTCGTTCGTGTTCAAGGCGCCGATCTCCACCACCCACGTGATCACCTCGGCGATCATGGGTGCGGGGGCCACCAAGCGGATCCGCGCGGTGCGCTGGGGCGTCGCGAAGAACATCGTGCTCGGCTGGTTCATCACGATGCCGGCGGCCGCCATCGTCGCAGCGCTGATGTACTGGCTCGTCCACCTGTTCTGGGGCTGACGGCCGGCGGCCGGGGAGGCCCGGCCGCCGGGCCCGCGCCCGCTCCCGGCCCGCTCCCGCTCCGGGACCACCGGCCCCGCGTCCGCTCCGGGACCCACCGGCCGGCACCCGGACCGCGCGGACGTGGCACAGGACCCGCGCCCGGACCGCGCGGACGTGACAGGGCCCGCCCCCACATCTCGGGGGCGGGCCCTTTTCCATGCTCCGCGGCGGCACCGCCATGCAGCACCGCGGAGCAGCTGAGGTCCGTCGGCCGGCCCCCGGCCCCGCTCCCGGCCCGAAGAACGGGGACCGGGGGCGGGAGCCGGAGGCCGGCCCGTGACGGAGGTGCGGCGGTCTAGCCGAAGCGGCCCGAGATGTAGTCCTCGGTCGCCTGGACGGACGGGTTGGAGAAGATCCGCTGGGTGTCGTCGAGCTCGATCAGCTTGCCCGGCTGGCCGACGCCGGCCAGGTTGAAGAAGGCGGTGCGGTCGCTGACACGGGCCGCCTGCTGCATGTTGTGCGTCACGATCACGATGGTGAACTGCGACTTCAGCTCGCCGATCAGGTCCTCGATGGCGAGGGTGGAGATCGGGTCGAGCGCGGAGCAGGGCTCGTCCATCAGCAGGACCTGCGGCTCGACCGCGATGGCGCGGGCGATGCAGAGGCGCTGCTGCTGGCCGCCGGAGAGGCCGGCGCCCGGCTTGTTCAGGCGGTCCTTGACCTCGTTCCAGAGGTTGGCGCCCTGGAGGGACTTCTCCACCACGCCGTCGAGGACGGACTTCTTGCGGACGCCCGCGAGCTTGAGCCCGGCGACCACGTTGTCGTAGATCGACATGGTCGGGAACGGGTTCGGGCGCTGGAAGACCATGCCGACCGCGCGGCGGACGGCGACCGGGTCGATGCTCGTCCCGTACAGGTTCTCGTCGTCCAGGAGGACCTTGCCCTCGACCCGGGCGTTGGGGATCACCTCGTGCATCCGGTTGAGGGTCCGCAGGAAGGTCGACTTGCCGCAGCCCGAGGGGCCGATGAAGGCCGTCACCGAGCGGGGCTCGATGCTCATCGAGATGTCCTCGATGGCCTTGGTGCTGCCGTAGAAGGCGGACAGTCCGCTGACGTCGATGCGCTTGGCCATGTTCTTTCGTCTTCTTTCAGCCCGCGGCCGGGGGCCGCTAGTAGATGCCGGTCGTACGTCAGTCGGTCAGTGTCCGCCCTTGGGCGAGCGCCAGCGTGCGATGCCCCGGGCGATGAGGTTGAGCGCCATCACGAAGGCGATCAGCACGAGCGCGGCGCCCCAGGCACGGGCGTAGCCGAAGTCGTTGTTCACCATGGCGTACTGCTGCCAGATGTACATCGGCAGCGACTGCTGCGGTCCGTCGAACGGGTTGGAGTTGATGATGTCCGCACCGAAGACCAGCATCATGACCGGCGCGGTCTCACCCGTGATGCGGGCGACCGCGAGCATCACACCGGTGGTGATGCCGCCGATGGCGGTGGGGAGGACGATCCGCAGGATGGTCTTCCACTTCGGCACACCGAGGGCGTACGACGCCTCGCGCAGCTCGTTCGGGACGAGCTTGAGCATCTCCTCCGTGGAGCGGACCACCACCGGCATCATCAGGATGGCCAGCGCGAGGCTGCCCGAGAAGCCCGAGTAGCTGAAGCCGAGGGCGATGTTCCACAGGGACAGGATGAACAGACCGGCGACGATCGACGGGACACCCGTCATGACGTCGACGAAGAAGGTGACCGCCTTGGCGAGCGTGCCGCGGCCGTACTCGACCAGGTAGACGGCGGTCAGCAGACCGATCGGCGCCGCCATCAGGGTGGCCAGCAGCACCTGCTGGATGGTGCCGATCAGCGCGTGGTAGATGCCGCCGCCGGGGCCCGAGTACCGCACGCCCTTCATGGAGTGCGTCAGGAAGTAGCCGTCCACCACCTCGGCGCCCTGCTGGACGGTGTAGGTGATGAGCGCGAGCAGCGGGATGACGGCCAGGATGAAGGCCACCCAGACCAGCGAGGTGGCGAAGCGGTCCTTCGCCTGCCGGCGGCCCTCGACCTGGGCCGCGAGCCCGTAGCTGATGCCGAGGAAGAGGATCGCGGAGATCAGCCCCCACTGGAGCTTGCTCTCCAGGCCGCCGATCAGTCCGATGCCGCAGCCGAGGACGATCGAGCCGACGGCGATGGCGGCCGGGGCCCACTTGGGGAGCCGGTTGGCGGTCAGCGGGCGGCCGACCGGGCGGGCGTCCGCCGGGGCGGAAGTGGTCGCGGCGCTCATGCGTTGGCCCCCGAGTACTCCTTGCGGCGGGCGACGATCAGCCGCGCGGCACCGTTCACCAGCAGGGTGATCACGAACAGGACGAGACCGGAGGCCATCAGCGCGTCGCGGCCGAAGGGCTGGGCCTCGCTGAACTTCAGCGCGATGTTCTGCGCGAAGGTGCCGCCGCCCGGGTCGAGCAGGTGCAGCGAGAGCACGTTGTTGGCGGAGAGCACGACCGCGACGGCGATGGTCTCGCCGAGCGCGCGGCCGAGGCCGAGCATCGAGGCCGAGATGATGCCGGGGCGGCCGAAGGGCAGCACCGCGGTGCGGATCATCTCCCAGCGGGTCGCGCCGAGCGCGAGCGCGGCCTCCTCGTGCATCCGCGGCACCTGCCGGAAGACCTCGCGGCTGACCGCGGTGATGATCGGCAGGATCATGATGGCCAGCAGGATGCCGACGGTGAACAGGGTGCGCGGGGCGGTGCCGACCTTGGACTGGTCGAAGATGTACGTCCAGCCGAGGTACTCGTCCAACCAGCTGGTCAGCCCGTACAGGTGCGGCACCAGGAAGAGCGCGCCCCAGAGGCCGTAGATGATGCTGGGCACGGCCGCCAGCAGGTCCACCAGGTAGGCGAACGGCTGGGCGATCCGCCGCGGCGCGTAGTGCGAGATGTACAGCGCGATCCCGATGGCCACCGGGACGGCGATCGCCATCGCGATCGCCGCGCTGACGATGGTGCCGAACGCGAGGACGGCGATGCCGAAGACCGGCTTCGGGGCGTCCGGCGTCCACTCGAAGGTGGTGAGGAAGTTGCCCTCGTTCTTGGTCAGGGCGATACCCGCGCGCCAGGTCAGGAAGCCTGCGATGGCGGCCATGATGACCAGCAGCAGGATGCCCGACCCGCGGGACAGGTTCATGAAGATCTTGTCGCCGACCCGGCTGTCGCGCTTGCGGCTTTCCCTGCCTCGCGGGGCGGCAGGGGTGGATGAAGTCATTGGTCTACTCCGGTCTGGTGGTGCTGCCCCGAGGGGGCGGCACCCTGGCGGCGGTGCCCCGGACGTGTTGCTAGGTCACTGCATCCGGTGGAGCGGCCCCGGCCCCCCTCGTCCACGGGGCCGCTCCACCGGAGGTGCTACTGGGGTCAGGCCAGCGTCGGGATGATCGCGTTGGCCTTGTCCGTCAGCTCCTTCGGGAGCGGGACGTAGCCCGCCTCGCCGACGGCCTTCTGGCCGGCCTCGCTGGCCGCGTAGGTCAGGAACGCCTTCAGGGCGTCGAGGCTCTCGGCCTTGTTGCCCTTGTCGCAGACGATCTCGTAGGTCACCAGGACGATCGGGTACGAGCCCTCTTCCTTCGTCCCGTAGTCGAGGGTCAGCGCCAGGTCGCTGCCGGTGCCCGCGATCTTCGCCTTGGCGAAGGTGGTGGCGGCGTTGGCGGCGGTGGCCTCGACCGGCTTGGAGGCGCCGGTGTTGATGGCGGCGCTCTTCAGGTTGTTGGTCTGGGCGTAGGACAGCTCGGCGTAGCTGATCGAGTTCTTGACCTGCTTCACCTGGGCGGCGACACCGGCGGAGCCGTTCGCGCCCTGGCCGCCCTTGCCGGCCCAGGCCTTGGCGGCCGGGTAGGACCAGGCGCCGTTGGAGACCTTGGCGAAGTACTTGGTCAGGTTCTCGTTGGTGCCGGAGTCGTCCGTGCGGTGGACGGCCTGGATGTCGGCGTCGGGCAGCTTGGCGCCCGGGTTGAGCGCCGCGATCGCCGAGTCGTTCCACTTGGTGATCTGCGAGTCGAAGATCTTGGCGAGGGTCGGGCCGTCGAGGACCAGGTTGTCGACGCCGTCCACGTTGTAGACGATCGAGATCAGGCCGGCGACGAGCGGCAGGTTGATGCCCTGGCCACCGGTGCAGATCGCCTTGGTCGCGTCGACCTCGGCCGGCTTCAGCGGCGAGTCGGAACCGGCGAACTGGACCTTGCCCTGGGTGAACTGCTGGACACCGGCGCCCGAACCGCCGCCGCCGTAGTTGACGGAGGACTCCTTGCACGCCGCGGCGAAGTTCGTCTTCCAGACGTCGATCGCGTTGCCCTGGGCGGTGGAGCCGGCGGCGAGCAGCGCGGCGGGCTTCGGGCCGCACTCGATCTTGGCGGCCGGGGCGGCGGAGCCGCTGCCCGAGGCGGTGCCGGTGGTGGTGGTGTTCTCGTCCGAACCGCAGGCGGCGAGCGACAGCGAGCTGACGAGCGCCATGGCACCGATCGCGAGGGCCTTGGAGCGGCCGTTCCGCTGGAGCTTCACAGGGTGTCCCTTTCTGTGGCATTGCCCTGCGCGCGGGCCGTGCACGACACGGCGGAGCGCGGGTTTTGCTGTGGTCCGGGGCCCGTTCGGCCCTCCGGTGACACCGAAGTTAAGCCGGGTAGGTGACGCGTCAGCCGGTCGTAAGTGAACGGGGAGTGAACCTCGAACGGATGGCAGGAAACTACGTCAGGTAGTAACGGTTGCGTCACGGGAGGGGCGCGGCTAGATCACTTCCACCGTTCCTTCACCGCTCCGCGGGCGGCACCCGCACCGGCCGCGCCCCGAGCAGCTCCAGCAGCGCGTCGACCAGCCCCCGGTCCCGCTCGTGGGTCAACCGGGCCCTGGCCTTCCCGGCCGGCAGCCACTCCAGCCGGTCCACCTCCCGGTTCGGCCGGAACTCCCCCGCCGCCGGCACCGCCGCCCAGTACCGGACCTCCTTGGGCCGGCCCTGCGCCAGGTAGTGCTGGGCCGGCAGTTCCTGCCCCAGCACACAGGTGAACCCGGTCTCCTCCCACACCTCGCGCAGCGCCGCCTCGACCACGCCCTCGCCCGGGTCCAGCTTCCCCTTCGGCAGGCTCCAGTCGTCGTACTTGGGCCGGTGGATCACCGCGATCCGCGGCCGCCCCAGCCTGCCGCTCTTCTTCACCCGGCCCGGAAGCCAGAGCACCGCCCCCGCCGCCAGCACCACCGGCCCCCGGCCGGGACCCGCCGACCGACCGCCCACCTCAGGCCGTCCGGGATTCCGCCGCCGCCCCCCAGCCCCCGGCCGGCGGAAGCTCCAGCCAGGCCTCCAGCCCGGGCGGCAGCTCCGGCCAGCAGCGCCCGAAGGCGTACCGCGCCGCCTCCACCTCCAACCGCTGGTCGGCGTGGACCACGCCCAGCACGTACGCGGTCGCCGGGGTGATCCGCGGCGTGCGCGCCGCCGTCGCCGCCGTCACCGCCGCGTCCGAGGCCTCCTGGTGCCGCGCGAGCACCCCGTCCAGCTCGTCCAGCACCGCCGACGGCCGCCCGCACACCTCCAGCGCGTACCGGGCCCGCTTCACCAGCACCCGCACCCGGTGCCACGGCGCGTCGTCCGCCGCCAGCGCCGCGTCCGCGTCCAGCGCCCCCCGGGCCTTCGGCACCTCCTGCCCCTGGGCCGGCAGGGGGTGCGGCACCGAGGCCAGCCGGCGCAGGCCGTCCCCGCCGTACGGCGTCGCCGCCCGCTGCAGGGGCAGCTGCTGGGCACCCAGCACCAGCGCGGTGAACGCCGCCCCCGCCTGCGGCAGCAGCACCGTGCCCGCCCGGCCGCCGGCCGACTCCGCCAGCGGCGCCTCCGCCACCAGCAGCGTCATCCGGTCCGCCAGCGCGTGCAGCCGCGCCGACCGCAGCTCCTGCAGCACCGTCGAGTGCGCCCTGGTCCGCGCCAGGGTCAGCTGCCGGTCCAGCAGCGCCCGGGCCTTCGGCGCCCCCACGTGCCCGGCCAGCATGCCCGGACCGTCCGCCTCGCTGCCGTTCAGCCCGTCCAGCGCGCCCAGCAGCCGGGCCGCCCGCCGCACGTACCCCGGCTCCAGCGCCAGCAGGTCGAGCAGCCAGCGCAGCTCCGTCCGCGACTCGCGCGTCCAGCCCGGCTCGAAGGCCGCACCGAAGGTGTGCAGCAGCCCGTTGATCCGCCGCACCGCCCGCAGCAGATCGGAGGTGCCGCCCTCCGCCGGGACGGCGGACGCCCCCGGTCTCGCGCCGACCTCGCCCACCGCCAGCGGCAGCGCGCGCAGGAACGCACTCGCCAGGGCGGTGAGATGGCTGGAGAGGATGTCCCCGGCGGTCGCGGTGGAGGCCGCCTGGGCCGTCATCGGCGCATCGGTCATGACTAGGTAGATCCCCGTTTCCCCCGGGGCCGTCCCCGGGGCTGGTGGCCGACCGCTCAGCGGCTCCCTACCGCTCAGCGGCTCGCGTCAGTGGATCACGCGGTCGCGTCGTCGCGTCTCGCGTCAGCGGGGTCGTGGCGGCGACCGGCCGTCACCGGGCGGTGACGGCCCGGCGGCGCTGACGCGAGTCGATGAGCAGGTCCTGGACGTGCCGCAACTGCTTGCCGTCGGCGTCCTGGGCGTGCCGGGTCCAGGACCCGTCCGGCCCGAGGTGCCAGGACTCCGTCTCGTCCGACACCCCGAGGTCGATCAGCCCGGACAGCTCCGCGCGGTGCGCCGGATCGGTGATCCGCAGCAGGGCCTCGATCCGGCGGTCCAGGTTGCGGTGCATCATGTCGGCGCTGCCGATCCACACCTCCGGATCGCCGTTGTTGCCGAACACGAACACCCGCGAGTGCTCCAGGAAGCGCCCGAGGATGCTGCGCACCCGGATGTTCTCGCTCAGCCCCGGCACACCCGGCCGGATCGCGCTGATCCCGCGCACCCAGACGTCCACAGGCACCCCGGCCTGCGAGGCCCGGTAGAGCGCGTCGATCACGGCCTCGTCGACGATCGAGTTGACCTTGAGCTTCACGTACGCCGGACGGCCGGCCCGGTGGTTCGCGATCTCGTTGTGGATCCGCGAGACCAGACCGTCCCGCAGCCCGCGCGGCGCGGTCAGCAGCCGCCGGTACGACTCTCGGCGCGAGTAGCCGGAGAGCCGGTTGAACAGGTCCGAGAGGTCGGCGCCCACCTGCGGGTCCGAGGTCAGCAGACCGATGTCCTCGTACAGCCGGGCCGTCTTCGGGTGGTAGTTGCCGGTACCGACGTGCGAGTAGCGGCGCAGGGTGTCACCCTCCTGCCGGACCACCAGCGACAGCTTGCAGTGCGTCTTGAGCCCGACCAGCCCGTAGACCACGTGGCAGCCGGACTCCTCCAGCTTGCGGGCCCACTTGATGTTGGCCTGCTCGTCGAAGCGCGCCTTGATCTCCACCAGCACCAGCACCTGCTTGCCGGACTCCGCCGCGTCGATCAGCGCGTCGACGATCGGCGAGTCGCCCGAGGTCCGGTACAGCGTCTGCTTGATCGCCAGCACGTCCGGGTCGGCCGCGGCCTGCTCCAGGAAGGCCTGCACCGACGTGGAGAAGCTGTCGTACGGGTGGTGCAGCAGCACGTCCCGCTCGCGCATCGCGGCGAAGATGTCCGGCTGGGAGGCCGACTCCACGTCGGTCAGCCCGCGCGCGGTGCCCGCCACGAACTTCGGGTACTTCAGCTCCGGCCGGTCCAGCTCGGCGATGCCGAACAGACCGGTCAGGTCGAGCGGACCGGGCAGCGGGAAGACCTCCGCCTCGGTGATGTTCAGCTCCCGCACCAGCAGGTCCAGGATGTACGGGTCGATCGACTCCTCGACCTCCAGCCGCACCGGCGGACCGAACCGCCGCCGCATCAGCTCCTTCTCCAGGGCCTTGAGGATGTTCTCGGTGTCGTCCTCCTCCACCTCAAGGTCCTCGTTGCGGGTCACCCGGAAGGCGTGGTGCGCGAGCACCTCCATCCCCGGGAAGAGCTCCTCCAGGTGCGCCCCCATGACGTCCTCCAGCGGCACGTACCGCTGCGGGGAGGCCTCCAGGAAGCGGGCCAGCGACTGCGGCACCTTCACCCGGGCGAAGTGCTTGTGCCCGGAGACCGGGTTGCGCACGACGACCGCCAGGTTCAGGGAGAGCCCCGATATGTACGGGAAGGGGTGCGCCGGGTCCACCGCCAGCGGGGTGAGCACCGGGAAGATCTTCTGCCGGAACAGGGAGTGCAGCCGCGCCTGCTCCTTCTCCGCCAGCTCGGACCAGCGGACCAGCTCGATCCCCTCGGTCGCGAGGTCAGGCAGCACCTCCTGCTGGAAGGCGGCGGCGTGCCGCGCCATGAGCTCGCGCGAGCGGGTCCAGATCAGGTCCAGCACCTCGCGCGGCTGCAGCCCGGACGCACTGCGCTGGGCGACCCCGGTGGCGATCCGGCGCTTGAGGCCGGCCACCCGGACCATGAAGAACTCGTCCAGGTTGCTGGCGAAGATCGCCAGGAACTTGGCCCGTTCGAGCAGGGGGATACCGGGGTCCTCGGCCAGTTCCAGCACACGTTCGTTGAACGCGAGCCAACTGCGCTCACGATCCAGGAAACGGCCCTGCGGCAACTCCTCGAAGTCCTGCTCGTCCGTGGCCGGCAGCTCGGGCGGAATGCCGAGCGCACTGGACAACCGGGCGGGCGGGGACAGCGGGGCAGAGACGGGGCGGGGGATGCTCATGGGCTCCAGCTCCTCCAGCAGGACGGCGTCCGGACGCGAATTGCTCTGCGGGCCGTCGTCCTCGCCCAGCGCCAACGCCCACCCACCCGGCGCAGTCGTCACAGGACCGGCCAGCGGGTGTCGGCCGATACTGCACGAGCGAGACACTACGGACTTCATCCTGTGATCTTCGCGGCATTAATTGAATCCACGGTAAACACCGCATGGCCAGGAGGAAAGCTGAGTCGGTCGGAGCCGGGGCGTGGGCGCACGACCGTTGCCCCGGCGCCTCCTTCTCCGCTAGGCCGTGTCGCGCCTCC
Source organism: Kitasatospora sp. NBC_00458 (assembly GCF_036013975.1). NCBI lineage: Bacteria > Bacillati > Actinomycetota > Actinomycetes > Kitasatosporales > Streptomycetaceae > Kitasatospora > Kitasatospora sp. NBC_00458. The sequence continues at coordinate 4,988,759 of NZ_CP107904.1, read as the reverse complement.
GGGTCACCGCCGCGGCCGGAGCGACGGGCTGCGGCCCGTTGCTCCGACTGCCGTCCGCCGCCGCACCGGCCGGGCGCCGGTGGTGCGCCGGCCGGACGTCCGTGGTGCGATCGGTGCTGCGGTCGATGTCTGTGGTTCGTGGTCGGTGGTTCGTGGTTCGGTGGTCCGGATGGTGGGCCGATCGGTGCCGCGGCGCCTCAGTCGCCGTTCCGGTCACCCCGGTACCGGGTGCGGTACATCAGGTCGATCTCGTGGATCGTGAATCCCAGTCGTTCATATACCCGCACGGCGGCCGGATTGTCGGCGTCGACGTAGAGCAATACGGTCTCCAGGCCGCGCTCGCCCTCTGCGGTGCCCGTCAGGTGGCGCAGGCCTGCCGCCGTGAGGGCCCGGCCGAGACCGCTGCCCTGCTCAGCCGGATCGACCCCGACCACGTACACCTCGCCGAGCGCGGGCTCGGTCGCGGTCGCCGGGTGCACCTTGGTCCAGTGGAAGCCCACCACCTTGCCGTCCCGGGTGGCGAGGAAGAAGCCGGCCGGGTCGAACCAGGGCTCGGCCAGCCGGTCGGCCAGGTCCCGCTGGGTCCACGCACCCTGCTCCGGGTGGTGGGCGAAGGCGAGGGCGTTGAGGCGGAGCCACTCCGCGTCGTCCTCGCCCGGACGGAAGGTCCGCAGCTCGACCCCGTCGGGAAGGGACACGCTCTCGGTCTGCGGTCCCGTCCGACGCATCTGCCGCAGCTCGCGGACCAGCTCGGCCCCGTACCGGTCGGCCAGGTGCCGGGCCGCCGGATGGCCCCCGTGCACCCAGAAGTCCACGTACTCACGACCCGCCCGGTCGGCCTCGACGAGGACGGCGTCCACCAGGGGACGCCCGAAGCCCCGGCCGCGGACGGCCGGCGCGACGACGAGTTCGGCGGACGGGTTGGCACCGCTCCCCTCCGGCACCTCCAGCTGGCCGTAGCCGACGACGTCCTCGCCATCGGCCTCGACGAAGTGGGTCACTCCGGCCCGGGCCGTCTCCGAGGAGCGCAGACGCAGGCGCCCCTGCTCCGAGACGGCCGCCCGACCGTCCACCGCCCGGGCGTCCTCCAGGACGGCCAGGGCTCCGTCACGTTGCTCGGGCCGCAGCACGCCGGCTCCGACGACGGCGCCGACCCCCGCGCCGTCGGTCGGGGAGCCGGTGGCGGATCCGGTCGCAGAGCCAGTTGCGTCGCCCGTAGTCGGCGTTCCATCGTCCATGCCCTGACGATACGTCAACGGGAATCGGAGGGAAACGCAAAGAACCCCCGTCCGTATCCCGGACGGGGGTTCTTTGTGAATGATTGTTCGGCGGCGTCCTACTCTCCCACAGGGTCCCCCCTGCAGTACCATCGGCGCTGTGAGGCTTAGCTTCCGGGTTCGGAATGTAACCGGGCGTTTCCCTCACGCTATGACCACCGAAACACTATGAAACTGTCAACCGCACCCACGACAGGCCATGTCATGGGGGTCGTTGTTTCAGAACAACACAGTGGACGCGAGCAACTGAGGACAAGCCCTCGGCCTATTAGTACCGGTCAACTCCACCCCTTACAGGGCTTCCATATCCGGCCTATCAACCCAGTCGTCTACTGGGAGCCTTACCCTCTCAAGGAGGTGGGAGTGCTCATCTCGAAGCAGGCTTCCCGCTTAGATGCTTTCAGCGGTTATCCCTCCCGAACGTAGCCAACCAGCCATGCCCTTGGCAGGACAACTGGCACACCAGAGGTTCGTCCGTCCCGGTCCTCTCGTACTAGGGACAGCCCTTCTCAACACTCCTACGCGCACAGCGGATAGGGACCGAACTGTCTCACGACGTTCTAAACCCAGCTCGCGTACCGCTTTAATGGGCGAACAGCCCAACCCTTGGGACCTACTCCAGCCCCAGGATGCGACGAGCCGACATCGAGGTGCCAAACCATCCCGTCGATATGGACTCTTGGGGAAGATCAGCCTGTTATCCCCGGGGTACCTTTTATCCGTTGAGCGACGGCGCTTCCACAAGCCACCGCCGGATCACTAGTCCCGACTTTCGTCCCTGCTCGACCCGTCAGTCTCACAGTCAAGCTCCCTTGTGCACTTACACTCAACACCTGATTGCCAACCAGGCTGAGGGAACCTTTGGGCGCCTCCGTTACTCTTTAGGAGGCAACCGCCCCAGTTAAACTACCCACCAGACACTGTCCCTGATCCGGATCACGGACCCAGGTTAGACATCCAGCACGACCAGAGTGGTATTTCAACGACGACTCCACAACAACTGGCGTTGCTGCTTCAAAGTCTCCCACCTATCCTACACAAGCCGAACCGAACACCAATATCAAGCTATAGTAAAGGTCCCGGGGTCTTTCCGTCCTGCTGCGCGAAACGAGCATCTTTACTCGTAATGCAATTTCACCGGGCCTATGGTTGAGACAGTCGAGAAGTCGTTACGCCATTCGTGCAGGTCGGAACTTACCCGACAAGGAATTTCGCTACCTTAGGATGGTTATAGTTACCACCGCCGTTTACTGGCGCTTAAGTTCTCAGCTTCGCCCCACCGAAGTGGAGCTAACCGGTCCCCTTAACGTTCCAGCACCGGGCAGGCGTCAGTCCGTATACATCGCCTTACGGCTTCGCACGGACCTGTGTTTTTAGTAAACAGTCGCTTCTCGCTGGTCTCTGCGGCCACCCCCAGCTCTGGCAGCAAGTGCCGTCACCAGGAATGGCCCCCCTTCTCCCGAAGTTACGGGGGCATTTTGCCGAGTTCCTTAACCATAGTTCACCCGAACGCCTCGGTATTCTCTACCTGACCACCTGAGTCGGTTTGGGGTACGGGCCGCCATGAAACTCGCTAGAGGCTTTTCTCGACAGCATAGGATCATCCACTTCACCACAATCGGCTCGGCATCAGGTCTCAGCCTCAATGAGTGACGGATTTGCCTATCACTCGGCCTACACCCTTACCCCGGGACAACCACCGCCCGGGCTGGACTACCTTCCTGCGTCACCCCATCGCTCACCTAATACAGACTTGGTTCAGCGGCTCCACCACGTCCCTTTGTCCGAAGACTCCGGGCCGGCTTCACGGCTTTAGCATCACCTGGTTCAGCGTTGGCGCTTCAAAGCGGGTACGGGAATATCAACCCGTTGTCCATCGACTACGCCTGTCGGCCTCGCCTTAGGTCCCGACTTACCCTGGGCAGATCAGCTTGACCCAGGAACCCTTGGTCAATCGGCGCAAGAGTTTCTCACTCTTGTATCGCTACTCATGCCTGCATTCTCACTCGTGTACCGTCCACGACTGGTTTCCACCGCCGCTTCACCCGGCACACGACGCTCCCCTACCCATCACAGCAGGCGTTGGCCCTATGTGCTGCAATGACACGACTTCGGTGATGTGCTTGAGCCCCGCTACATTGTCGGCGCGGAATCACTTGACCAGTGAGCTATTACGCACTCTTTCAAGGGTGGCTGCTTCTAAGCCAACCTCCTGGTTGTCTCTGCGACTCCACATCCTTTCCCACTTAGCACACGCTTAGGGACCTTAGTCGGTGTTCTGGGCTGTTTCCCTCTCGACCATGGAGCTTATCCCCCACAGTCTCACTGCCACGCTCTCACTTACCGGCATTCGGAGTTTGGCTAAGGTCAGTAACCCGGTGAGGCCCATCGCCTATCCAGTGCTCTACCTCCGGCAAGAAACACGTGACGCTGCACCTAAATGCATTTCGGGGAGAACCAGCTATCACGGAGTTTGATTGGC